>CAXTSG010000062.1:0-279 GCA_964246825.1 uncultured Acidobacteriaceae bacterium
GTGCTTGCCACCTCCGCCACGGTGGCCAGCCATGCCTACCGGGCGGCCTGCGCCGAGCAAGGGCTGCGCGCGCTGGAAAAAGCCTGCCCCCTTCTGGTGCCTCTGGTGGAAGAAGGCTGGATCGGCCACGCCGTAACGCGCGAAGTGCTGCAAACCTACCTCGCGGAAGCTCGTGAGGAAGCTCGGGCGGCGGGTCTGCGGCCGGACGCCTTGGTGCTGGGATGCACCCACTACCCGCTGCTGCGCGCTGAAATTGAAGCGCTGGCCGGAGAGCAAATC
>CAXTSG010000062.1:289-6408 GCA_964246825.1 uncultured Acidobacteriaceae bacterium
GTTTCCGGCGCTGCATGGAGGCTACCTGCCGGTGCGCTTCTTCGTGACCGACGATGCGGAAGGCTTTCGCATCCGCGGCAGCCGATTCCTCGGCGAATCCATCGAACAGGTGGCCCTGGTAGACCTTGACGGTTAAAGCCGCCCTCGCACCGCGAAGCGGCCGGCGACGCCTCAACCCGGCTCCCGATGACAGCCTGCAAGGGTTTGCCCTGTGTCGCGCAGGGTTCCGGCTGCTATGCTTCCCTTCGAGTATGTCTACGAAAGGAACCGCCGCATGTTGAATCTCCAGGGGCGCGTCGCAGTCGTATTCGGCGTCGCCAACAAGCGATCCATCGCCTATGCCATCGCGCAAAAGCTTGCCGAAGCAGGCTGCACCTTGGCCGTCGGCTACCAGAATGAACGCTTGAAGTCTGAAGCCGAGTCCCTGATCGCGGGCCTCAGCAATGCGTGGAGTTTCCAGTGCGATGTATCGAGCGATGCGGAGATCGAGCAGAGCTTTGCCGGCCTCAGGAGCCGCTACGGCGCGATCCATGTGCTGGTCCACTCCATCGCCTTTGCGCCGGCGCATGAGATTCATAATGATTTTCTTGAAACCACGCGCGAAGGCTTTCGCATCGCGCACGATGTGAGCGTGTACTCGTTGATCGCGCTGTGCCGCGCCGCCGCGCCGTTGATGACCGACGGCGGCTCTGTGATTACGCTGAGCTACTACGGCGCGGACAAAGTTTTCCCGAACTACAACGTGATGGGCGTGGCCAAGGCCGCGCTGGAGTCTACCGTGCGCTACCTGGCGGCGAGCCTGGGCCGCCGCAACATCCGCGTCAACGCCATCTCCGCCGGGCCAATCAAGACCCTGGCCGCCCGCGGCATCGGCGACCTGGGCAGCATGCTGAAGAGCCACGCGGAGCGCTCGCCCCTGGGCCGCAATGTGGAGCAGGCCGAGGTAGGCGGAGCCGCGGTGTACCTTGCTTCCGACCTTTCCAGCGGCGTCACCGGGGAGATCACCTACGTGGACGCAGGCTACAACGTGATGGGGCTCTGACGCGATGCCGATAAATAAATACAGCGTGCTGAAGGGAGCGCCGCTTTCGGGTGCTTTATCGAGCGAGTCGCGCCCGCATTACCTGATCGAGGTAAGCGCAAACGAGACGCGGTTTCAGATTGCCGTCAATGTCGAGTCGGACACCGGCTCCGGGACCGGCGCGCAGGTGCTCTACGCGCTCCACGAGAACTGGACCGCGCCCGACCAGGCAACGTTGGAAGCCCTGCCGGCCGGGCTGACCGTGCTCGCCGGCAAGAACGGCGACCCGGCGATTGACTACCTGCGCAGCCGCGCTGACGGCGAGCCGCTTATCACGCGCGACGCGATGACGGTGCTGCCGCTTCCGGGCGACGCGGCATCGGAAAACCTGAAAAATGCGGTAGTGCAATACCTGAACCAGGCAGTTGCCGACAAGAACGGCACGGTCTATGCTTTCGGAGCGCAATACACCGATGGCACGGGCATCCATGACATCCACATGAACCAGGGAAACCCCGCAAACGACCACACGGGCGATAACGGCATTTGGCAGGACGGCCTGCTCGTATTCTCGATGCCGGGCTTCGGCATGGGCTCAGGCACGGCGCAGTGGGTGGCGATTTTTGTAGCGTTCCAGGAGCAGGTGTGGTCGACGGATGAGAACGGGGATGCGGGCTGAACAGACTTAGGGCATTGTGACAAGAACCGCCTCTGCTACAGCCTTCGGCTGCTTCTCCGGCCAGCTAACACAGGTGCTTGCATCGAGGGTCGCCACACAGGCATTTGCTTGAAAGGTAAAGCGCAAGATGTATTTCGGATGTAAGCGAAGCGGAGTCATGTTGAAGCCCGGTGCTAAATCGGCCAAGAAGAAGCTTCCCTGAGCTGTGCCGCGTGGCAGCATCGCGGTCCAGCGCTGAACATTGCGTGCACAAGAATGGGGGATCATCGGGAGCGGCGTCCAGGGATTGCTGTCTGTGCGGTACTCCAAACTAAAGCCAGTATCTATGCAGGTAGATGTCATGTTGCGCACAGGGCTTGTGCTCAGGTTATGAAGCGTATAGCGGAACCCCAGGCACTCGGGCAGTGGTCGCCTGCCTTTACGGCAGGTGCTGCTCGTATCTGTCGTCTCAGGCACACTTTGATCCGAAATAACGTGCAAAGCGAAGGCTAATGGAGTTACTGAAGCACTTTACGCTTGTGAGCGTTCCGGCCAAAAAGTGACGGCGGTGAGCACAGCATATAGAAGGACCTGAGTCATACAAGTACTGACACCATAAACGACGCCTTAGTGCTTTCGCGACAACATTGTCTGTAGAGGCGCTACGTAGTGCTTTGAATCGCTCTTAGAGCGAAGTGGGGTCGGCCTACCGCAGCGTCACCGTGATCTTTCGCCCGTCACCCCCGGCCGTCTCCATCACGATCTCGCCCGCGGCCCGGCGCTGGATGGACGGAAACTTTTCGCCCCACTCGACCAGCACGATGGCATCTTCCTCCAGCAGTTCATCAATGCCGAGCTGCTCGACTTGGCGCTCGTTTTCAAGCCGGTATAGGTCTAGGTGGTACAGGTACACGGGCTTGCCGTCGCGCTCGCCCTCGTACTCATGCACCAGCGTGAAGGTGGGGCTGGTCACCTCGTCCGAGTCGGCCGCGTTCAGCGCCTGCGCGATGCCCTTGACCAGGGTGGTTTTGCCGGCACCGAGCGTTCCGGTCAGGATCAGCAGCACCGGCGGCGTGAGCGCCGGGAGCAGCTGCGCGCCGGCCGCGATCGTTTCCGCCGCGTTTTGAGTGTGGTACTCCAGCCTGCGCGTCGCCAGCCCTTCGGTCATTGCGGCATCCCCTGCCACCAAAGATACCCGTTGGGGTCGCTTGGGCGGTAACGAAAAGCTTGGAAGAGGTGCGCGATCACATCCGTGACCAGCAAAGTATGTTCATCCTGCGCACGCACGGCGATGTCAGCCGCCAGGCCGTGAAGGTAGACCGCGGCTTCCACTGCCGTCTCCAGGTTGTCCGAATATTGCGCGATCATCGCTGCGATCAAGCCGGTCAGCATGTCGCCGGAGCCGCCTTTTGCCAGGCCGGGGTTGCCGGAAGTATTGACCGCAACCGCGCCGCTGGGGTGGGCGACTAGGGTACGCCAGCCTTTCAGCACAAGAGTGACGCCGTGCTGGGCGGCAAAGCGGCGCGCCAGGCCGAGGCGGTCCTTCTCCACCTCGGGGATGGAGACTCCGGCGAGCCGCGCCATCTCGCCCGGGTGCGGCGTCAGCACCACATGCTTGGCCGCGCGATCGCGAAGGCGGGTCATATCGCGCGAAAGCAGGTTCAGAGCATCGGCATCGAGCACGAGCGGTGCTTCCACCCTTTTCAAAAGCGTATGAACGAGCGCCGCGGCCGCCTTGCTTTCTCCCAGGCCCGGGCCGGCGGCGATGACCGTTTTGCGCTTGAGCAAAGCATCCAGCGTTGCGCCGAAGAAAGCAGTGTCGAGCTCACCCTGCGCGTTCTCGGGTAGGGGACTCGTCATCAGTTCGGGCGCGACCAGCGCGACGTTGTTCAGGATCGACGCGGGAACGGCTGCCGTGACCAGCCCCGCCCCGGCCCGCAGCGCGGCAAGCGACGCCATGGACGGCGCGCCCGCTTTGCCGTGGCTGCCCGCGAACAGGACCACATGCCCATGGCGGCCCTTGTTGTCGTCCGCCTCGCGCGGCCGCTCCGTCAGGCGCTTGGCGCTGCCGGTCCAGCGAAGGTTCCCGGAGGAGATGACAGCCTCATCCGGCGAGCCGATGGCTGCGATCACAATCGGACGAGTCGCCGATCCGGTGAGATTGCCGAAGGCATGGGCGATCTTGGGCGCGGTGAAGGTAATGACCGCATCGGCACGAAATGCACTGCCCTCGGCATAGTGCATTGAGTCGGCGTCCCAGCCGGAAGGCAGGTCGACGGCAACGATCGGCGTCGGCATGGGCTCGGCAAGGTCGCGCAGGGCCGCGGCGATCCCGCGCAGCGGAGGTTTGAAGCCGGTACCTACAATTGCATCGAGAAGCAGGTCGGCCTGGGCGAAAAGATTCGCGACGGAAGTTGTATGGAGGTCGGCTTCCGATAGGATTTCCGTCAGGGGAACCTGCGGCTGCGATTTACGGAAGAGCGCGGCCGGGTCGCCTTGGAGCTCATCCCGCGAGCCCAGCAGCAGTACCTGCACCGTAAGTCCGGCGGCGGTGAGCGCGGCGGCCGCAACGAGACCGTCGCCGCCGTTATTTCCCTTGCCGCACAACACCAGGAGCCGGCGCGCGGAGGGAAACTCCGCCTGCACAAAGCGGGCGACCGCTTCGCCGGCACGGGTCGCTAACTGGAGCGAAGTGCTTCCGTAGTGCTCGATGGTGAGCCGGTCGGTTTCCCGCATTTCGGCTGCTGTCAGAACCTTCATCCGCTCCCTGCCCGGAACAAAATCGGCCTTGCAGAAGCCGATTTCGTTTTCCTAGCAGCTAGGATGCGGCGTCAACGCGAGCCGCCCGGCATGGACAAGCCGCTTTCACGCGAGGCGAAATAGCTGTGATCCCACAGGTTTTTGTAGAAAAAGCCGGTCAGCTCGGCGGCTTTCGGTCCAAACGTAGGTCGGCCGCCCTCCAGAAAGACCACCGTCACAATGCGCCCGTACTGCTGCGTGTCCGCGAAGCTTGCGAACCAGCCGAAGCGGGTGCCGTTGTTGGAGCAGGTACCGGTTTTGCCCATAACCGGGAACTGATTGAAGGAGGCGCGGAGCGAGCGGGCCGTGCCCCAGTCCACGGCACCGGCCATGCCCGGCTCAATTTCCGGCAGGAGATTCTTGATGTCAAGCGTGCGCTTAATGCGCGGCTGGAAGCTCGCGACTGCCTGGGTTGTGGTGGGGTGCTGGAGGTAATACAGCGTACCGCCGTTCGCAATGGCCGAGACCAGCGCGCCCAACTGGAGAGGGGTCATGGAAACACCCTCGCCGAAGGAGCACATGCGGCCCACACCGCCTTTAGAGTCCGGCAGCGGCTGTGACGGGTACACACCGAGCTGTTCGTTGGGGATGTTGTAGCCGGCCAGCTCGCCCAGGCCGAACTCATTCGCGTAGTGACGCACCCGCTCAAAGCCGAGCCTGCGCCCGAGCACCTCAAAATATGGATTGACAGACTTTGCGAGCGCCGTCGTCAGGTCGAGCGAGTAGCGGCCGCCCAGATTGACCGGGGTGTCCTTGGTGATAATGCCCTCGGACAAAGCCGCCAGCGCCACCGAAACCTTGATGGTGGAGCAGGGCTCGGCACCGCTGGAAAGCGCGAGCTTCTGGTTCACCATGGCCAGAATGCGGCCGTTGTCGGGGTTGATCGCCACCACCGTGCCGTACATGTTGCCAAGCGCGTCAATGGCCGCCTGGCGCACGACCGGGTCTTCCCCAGTCGTTACATCGCCCTGCGTAATGTCGTTGTCAGTGAACGAGTCCGCCGTAAAAACCTCGCCGTAACGGCGACGGCGCACCATGGAAACGCGCCGTACTCGCCCGTTGCGCCCGCGCACCAGACGAGTCGTCGAAACCCGCGCCAAACGTGAGCCGCCGACCTGGCGGCGGCTGTGCTGCAAGGAAGCCAAGTGGCGGCGAGCCCTGGGCGACTCCTGCACATGGCCCGCGGCTCGGGTATGGTGGCGGCGGGTCCCCGTCGAGGCAAGGCTCGTCAGCGGGAGAAAAAACAAGGCAAAGGCAGCGAACAACAAAGAAAGCCGCTTCATAAGGGTTGCTCTCAAGTCTTGCGGAGCTCCCTCCGCTGGAGTGAAACAGCCTGCCGACAACGACGTATTCGCTCGTTGAAGGCGCAATCGACTTCATCTAAGACCATTTGATTCAGCGAATGGTCATCCGGTAAAGCAAATCCAGTTGTCGCGCGATGTCCAACTGTAGCAAAAAGGCAGCGCTCGCCAAGAAAAAGTGAGCCCGTTTAGTTACCTCCGCGTCGCAGATACGCCGGAATCTCAAGATCGTCCTCCTGCGCGCGCGGGTCGGCAAAGGAAACCGGCTCCGCCGGAGGCCGCGAATGCTCCTGCCTGGAGGGAGATGCTGCCGGTTCTCGCCGGGAAAGAAAGACCTCCT
>CAXTSG010000062.1:6418-13132 GCA_964246825.1 uncultured Acidobacteriaceae bacterium
CGGAGCCTGCTCTTCCTCAATCTCACCGGCAAAACGGGGCTTGCTCGCCGGCGCGGCGGGAGCCGGCTTGGGAGCCGCAGCCGCGGCCGGGCGCTCGCGCTGCAAGGAACCGCTCTGGCGAAAGCCGGTCGCAATCACCGTAATCTTGATGTCGTCGCCCATGGTCTCGTCCAGCACGGCTCCAAAGATGATGTTGGCGTCCTCATGCGCGGCGCTCTGGATGAGAGTGGAAGCGGTATTGACTTCACTTAGCTTGAGCGAGCTGGAGCCGGAGATGTTGATGAGGATGCCGCGCGCGCCGTCGATCGCGCCGTCCTCCAGCAGCGGCGAAGCCATGGCGGCCTGCGCCGCGGCGATGGCACGGTTCTCGCCCGAGCGCTGCGCCGTGCCCATGACGGCGTAACCCATGCCGGCCATTGTTGTTTTTACGTCGGCAAAGTCGCGGTTGATGATGCCGGGAATGGTGATGATGTCCGAAATACCCTGCACCCCCTGACGTAGAACGTCGTCGGCCACGCGAAAGGATTCAAAGAAGCCCGCGTCCTGCGCGACGGCCAGCAGCTTTTCATTCGGAATCACAATCATGGTATCCACGGAATCCAAGAGCTCCTGCATGCCGCGCTCGGCCTGCGCCATGCGGCGCTTGCCTTCAAAGCCGAAGGGCCGCGTGACCACCGCAACCGTAAGCGCGCCCATTTCGCTTGCCAGAGATGCGATGACGGGCGCGGCACCCGTCCCGGTGCCGCCGCCCATGCCCGCGGTCACAAACACCATATCGGCACCTTCCAGCGCTTCGATAATCTTTTCTGAGTCTTCAAGCGCCGCGCGGCGGCCGACATCCGGGTTCGCGCCCGCGCCCAGGCCGCTTGTCAGCTTGACGCCCAGTTGGAGCTTCACGGGCGCGGACGAAAGCTGAAGCGCCTGCACGTCCGTATTGGCCGCGATAAACTCGACCCCTTCCACTCTGGCCGCGATCATGCGGTTGACCGCATTGCCGCCGCCGCCGCCCACCCCGATCACCTTGATCTTGGCTCCGGTCGGCACTTCGTCGTGGTACTGGATCCGCATTTCTTCGCTGTTGTTCATGGAACTCTCCTTAAATAGTTGAAGGGCAGGAAATAGGGTTAAGGGTAGAGGGTAAAAGGATGGAGTAGGCAGCAGTTGAAGGCAGGCAGCAGTTGCAAGCAGGAAATAGGATAGAGAGTGAAAGTTAGAGACAAGCATGAAAAGCTAGGGAGGAAGAACCACGCTGATTTACCTCCTGGCTGCTTCCTGCTTACCGCTGCATATATTCTTCGCCGCACCGCTCCTTACCCTCCACCCTTAACCCTGCTCCCTGCCTTCAACTGCTTCCTGCTTCCTCTAAATACTTCCCGCAAACATCGCCCGCAGCTTGGCACGCAGGGTTCCATCCTGCTCGGCCCGCAACTGGCCGGTGCGGTGCGCGTAGAGCATCAAGCCCACCAGCACGGCGTACTCCGGCTGTTGCAGCTCGCCCGGCATGCGCGACAGCGGTGCCGGTGTACCGACCCGCGCGGGCACCCGCAAAATACTTTCGGCCGTATCGAGCAGCCCGGCCAACTTCGCTCCGCCGCCCACCAGTACGCAGCCGGAGCCGAGTGCTTCCAGCACCGCGCCCGTGCGCAGGCTTTCGCGGATCAAGGAAAGAAGCTCCCGCGCCCGTGGCTCCAGAATCTCCGCCAAGGCGCGCCGGCGAATGCTGCCGCGCGTTTGCCCGGGAGAGGACCCCGCCTCATCGCCCTGCCACTCAATTTCATCCGACTGCGAAACCGCGGTGACCACCGCGTGGCCGTACTCGCATTTCAAGTACTCGGCTTCGGCGATGCTCAGGTGCTGCCCCACCGCGAGGTCATTGGTAAAGTGGTCGCCGCCGACCGGCACCACGGCTGTGTAGACCACGGCGCCCTCAAAGTAGACGATCAGCTCAGACGAGCCCGCGCCGATGTCGATCAGGCAGACGCCCAGCTCGCGCTCATCGGCGGAAAGCGAGCTTTCGGCTCCGGCAAGCGCTTCGTAAACGGTTTCCGTCACTTCCAGACCGGCCTTATTCGCGCAGGTCACCAGGCTCTGATGCGCTGAAGCGGAAGCGGTGACCAGGTGCAGGGAAACCTCCAGCTGGTGGCCGACCATGCCGACCGGATCGTGGATGCCCGGAACTTCATCGAGCAGGAAGTGCCGAGGCAGCAGGTGCAGCACTTCGCGGTCGCCTGGGAGCGTGATGGCGCGGGCCCGGTCGGCCGCGGCGCGCACGTCCTCGCGGGTGATCTCGCGCATCCTGGCAGGCGAGCCCAAAGCGATGCCGCCTTGCGAGTTGATCCCCTGCACATGCGAGCCGCCGATGCCGGCAACACACCGCTCAATTACAGACTGCGCGGCAGCCTCCGCCATGACAGAAGCCTGGTTGATGCTTTCGGTCGCGGGCTTCAGGTCGGCAATGATGCCCCGGCGCATCCCGGCACTGCGGGCGGCCGCATGGCCGCGATAGCGCAGGGTGCCGTTCTCCAACTCCGCAACCAGCATGCGGGTTTGGGCGCTGCCCACGTCCAGCACCGCCAGAATGCCTTCTTTCGGAGTCATTGCCCTCTCCCGGACGCGGTGCCGGTATGCGGCACCCAACGTATCGTGTGGTGCGGGCCGGTGCGCGTTTCGGTGTACCAGACCCGTCCACGGCTTACGGGCATCGAGGCATGAAGTCGCGCCGCGGCTTTCGCGTGCCGGGGCACCGGATGCGCGACAGGCTTGAGCTTCGGCGCAGATGGGTGTGCTTCGGCCGCTTCATCGGCCTGCGCGGCTTCCGCCATTTTCAGAACTACCTGCCGGTCGTAGCGTAAATCCACCGCGCTCAGGTTGGGGTACTGCTGCCGCCACTCGGCGATGTGCTCCTTGTAAGCGTGAAAGCGGTCGAGAAAGTCGCTGTTGCCGAAGTGGAGCAGGGTGTCGGTGCCTTCAGCCGGCACAATCGCGCGCACATCATCCGGGTCGGCCAGATCCACCTCGCTCAACTGCGGCGACAGCGGGGTGCTGCCGCCGTCAAGCGCGGCGAGAAAGCGGCTGTACAGGTGCATCCGTTGGGCGCGTGCTTCCGGCGGGCTGTTCGGGTCCAGGCCCGTCACTACCGGGAAGGAGTAGTGCCGCGCAGCCAGGGTCGCGGGCGGCATGGAAAGAAGAACTCCATCGCCGTCCGCCAGTTCGATGTCGCGGCCGACACGTACAAAGGCAATCGGTACCCGCTCCTCAATCGTGACGCGCAGGGTGTTCGGCAGCAGGCGCATCACGGTGGCATGCTTCACCCAGGGCAGGGCTTCCAGCGCTGCTTCGCGGCGGGCCAGCGGCACAAAGAACACGTTGCGGCCGATGTCGGAGCCGAAAACATTCACCAGCTCGGTGCGGGAAAGCTCCATATTGCCGACAGCTTCAATTGACGAAGAGCCCTCGATGCGGAAGTGCGCGTCGTGCTGGAGAAACGATCGGACGGCCCAAACGGCGACAAGCAGCAGAGCCAGGGCGGACGCACATACAATGGCGGCAAGCACCTGCCCGACACGGCTGTGCAGCAGGGCGCGCAGCCGGCCGCCCTTGCGGGGATGCACTCTGCGGCGCGCCCGCAGAAACGCTTCCGCTTCATCCGCCGGGTCAGACTTGGCCGCGCGCGCCCGGCGGCCCCCCGGCGTAACCGCCGCCGCGGGGCGCAGAAAAGCTTCATCTTCCTCGTCCCCGGGTGCGGAGTCGAGAAGGACGGAAGCCTGCCGGCCGTTCCATGGATCCAGTTTTGCCACGCCCGAGCCAGGTCGTGGGAATCGCCACCCTGACTATAACCCGTCAGGCGTGCCGTTCGGCGCGCGGCACACAGAATTCCATTGCGATGGAGCTACCTCGGTAATAGCCCGAAGGAGCTACAAAACCGAGGAAGCCGGAACACAGATGGAGGCCCGCAGAGCCTCCAACACCAGCGGCGCTACCTGGACCACGCTGCCGGCACCCAGGGTCAGGATCAGGTCGCCGTCTTCGGCTTCGGCGGCGGCGCGCTCGGCGGCCTCGGCAAAAGAGCGCGCATGGCGCATGCCCGGCTGCCGGGCTGCCGCGACTACCGCTTCCGCGTCGATGCCGGAGATAGGCGGCTCACCGGCCGGGTAAATATCCAGAACCTCGACCGTGGCCGCGGCGGAGAAGGCTGCGGCGAACTCGGAAAGCAGGTCGCGGGTTCGGGTATAGCGGTGCGGCTGGAAGATGACGTGGATGCGGCGATACCGGCAGTCCTGCGCGGCCTTCAGAGTCGCCTGGATTTCCGTCGGATGGTGGCCGTAGTCGTCGACCACGGTGATGCCGCGCACACAACCGCGGTTCTGGAAGCGGCGGTCGACGCCGCGAAACTGCCGCAGGCCCGCGATCATGCTTTCGGGCGCAACCTCCAGCTGGTGCCCGACGGCGACCGCGGCCGCCGCGTTCAGCACATTATGGATGCCGGGCACGAGCAGGTCAAAAGGGCCGAAAACAAGGCCGTCGGCCACAACCTCAAAACGCGACCGCACGGGCATCTCGCCGTCACCGGCGGCGGCGGGCTGGTACGGCAGCGGGCGGACGACATAATCGGCCTGGGGACCGGTCCCATAGGTAAACACCCGGCGCTGCACCCGGGGCAGCAACTCCGCAAGCCGCCGGTTGTCGCAGCAGGCCACCACCGCCCCGTAAAAAGGAACGCGATCCATAAAGGAGACAAACGCATTTTCCACGTCGGCCATGTCGCGGTAGCAGTCCATGTGCTCGCGGTCCAGATTGGTGACAACCGCAAGAATGGGCGACAGCTTCAGGAACGAGCGGTCGCTTTCATCGGCTTCGGCCACCAGGTATTGCGAGGTGCCCAGGCGGGCGTTGGAGCCGAGGGTGTCGACCCGTCCACCGACCACAAGGGTCGGGTCCAGCCCGCCCGCTCCCAGGATGCTCGCGACCATGGAGGTGGTGGTGGTTTTGCCGTGCATGCCGGCCACGGCGATGCCGTATTTGAGACGCATCAGCTCGGCCAGCATTTCGGCCCGCTGAATCACTGGGATTTTACGCCGGCGCGCTTCGGCAATTTCCGGATTGCGCTCGGCAATCGCGGAGCTGGCGACAACCACCCCGGCACCGACGACGTTGGCCGAGGCATGACCTTCGAAGACGCTGGCGCCGAGCGACTGAAGCCGCTCCGTGGACGGGCTGTGCCGCAGGTCGGAGCCCGATACCGAGTAGCCGAGCGTCAGCAGGATTTCCGCGATGCCGCTCATGCCGATCCCGCCGATGCCGATGAAGTGAACGCACTGCGCCTTGGCAAACATACCGTCTCCGCAGCTTACCGTACCGAGCCCGAGCCGGGCGCGGGGCGCGCGCAACTCCTTCCGAAAGTCTGTGTTCTAACAGGCAGCCCGGTCCGCCGCGAAGACAGGAGACCGGAAGCACATCCGAGACACGCGAGGCGCACGTCCCTCCCTGCCGGACGAGGAGAACATCATGAAAAATCTTTTACGTGCATTCGGTTTGTCGGCCTTGCTGGCGGTGCCGTTGGCTGCGGCACCCCGGACGGCCGAGGCTCAGGTGGCGGTCGGCATCGGGATCGGCCCCGTCGTGGACTACCCCGCTTATGAGTATGTAGACGCCGCACCGGTGTGCGCCTACGGCTACTACAGCTACTACCCGTATGCGTGCGCCCCCTACGGCTACTACGGGCCGGACTGGTTTACGGGCGGCGTGTTTATCGGCGCGGGTCCATTCTTTCGCGGCTTTTACGGCTATCCCTGGGGCTTCGGGTTCGGCCGCATCGGCTACGGCTTCGGGTATGGACGCGGTTTCGGCTACGGAGGCTATGGCTATCGCGGCGGGCTGGGCTACGGCGGGTTTAACCGGGCCGGCTACGTGGGCAACGGCTTTCGCGGGGGAGTTGCAAACGGCGGCTTCCGCGGCGGAGCGGTAAACAGCGGCTTCCGCGGCACGGTAGCCGGGGGCGGCTTCCGCAGCGGCGGCTCCAC
This sequence comes from uncultured Acidobacteriaceae bacterium, assembly GCA_964246825.1. Taxonomy (GTDB): domain Bacteria; phylum Acidobacteriota; class Terriglobia; order Terriglobales; family Acidobacteriaceae; genus EB88. Next base: position 12,439 of record CAXTSG010000062.1, read on the forward strand.
GCTTAGCGGGGGCGGCTTTCACGGCGGGTCCGTGAGCGGCGGCGGTTTCCATGGCGGCGCGGTCGGCGGCGGCTTTCACGGGGGTTCGGCCGGCGGCGGCTTCCACGGCGGCGGCGGACACCGCTAAACTTTCACGAGAGGGAGATCAAGGGCTGCGCCTAACGGCGCGGCCCTTTCCCTTTCGCCAGTTCCCGTACCATCCCGGCAATCTCTGCCGCGGCATTTTCCCGGGCCAGGCTCCGTGCCTGCCGTCCCATGGCCGCGAGCGCGGCGCGATCCCGCAACAGCGAGGCGAGGCGCTCTCCGAGCCGCTCCGGCGTCAGCTCTGACTGCAGCAGCATTTCCGCCGCGCCCGCGCGGAGCAGCACCTCGGCATTGCGCCGCTGGTGGTCATCGGCGGCGAGCGGAAAAGGCACCAGCAGCGAGGGTTTGCCCGCCGCGCACAGCTCGGCCACGGTGCCGGCTCCCGAGCGCGCCAGCACGAGGTCGGCCGCGGCAAAGCGGGCCGGCATGTCCTCTAAAAACGCATGAACCTGCCAGCAGGCGGGGCTTGCGCCGCTCGCGGTGAAGGCAGCCCGGGTCGCGTCGGCGGACTGCGCGCCTGCCTGGTGCAGGACGTTCAGCCCAGGCACGGCCCGCAGCAACGCCGGCAGCAGCCTGGGCATTGCTTCATTCAGCACGCGCGCCCCCTGGC
>CAXTSG010000063.1:0-10202 GCA_964246825.1 uncultured Acidobacteriaceae bacterium
GCGCGGGCCGCCGCTCGCTTCCTGAAAGAAGGCCGGGTGCGGCGACAGGCGGCCCCAGCCGACCAGGCCGGCCATGCACAGGTTGTCGAGGAAGCGGGGGTCGTAGCCGGCGACGCGGGCGGGCAAGAGGCTGCGCTCCCACTCGACGGCAGGGGCCTCAAAGCCCTCGAGCCCGCGCAGGGCTTCGAGCAGGCCCGCTTCGCCCGAAAGCTGCGTTTGCGGCGCGAGATGCTGCCAGCCGAGCAGCCACTGGAGATAGACGGCGGGGGTGGCGGGCTCGACCTGCTTGCGCAGCGCGCCGAGCGTGCGCTTGTGGATGCGCTGGAGCATGCGGCGATCGCACCACTCCGTTTCGTGGTCGGGAACGACCTCGCCGGGGCGCGAAGGCTGCTCAAAGACGCCGCGCATGAGCGTGCCCGCGACCTCCATGCGCAGCAGCTGCTTCCAAACCTCGCCGGCCGCGACGCGGAGCATGGCCGCGAGCGAGTTGGCCGTGGCAGGCCCCAGCAGGGCCATCCACGCCTGCACGGCGCGGCGCAGGATTTCTTCCGGCAGCTCCTCGGCCGCGGCGATGACGGGCAGGGCCTGCTCGGGCGCGAGCGCCGGAAGCACGGTGCGCGCCCAAGTGAGCCGCTCGGCCGTGACCCAATAGCGTGTGCCGCCCGCAACCGCCACGGCGGCGCGCCGGGCCGCGCACAGGCGCGCGAAAAAAAGCGGCCAGCTTTCAGAGGCGGCACGGTTGTGCTCGGCGGCGAGCGCGAGCACCCCTTCCTCGGGAACGAGAATGAGCGATTGGAGATGGTCGTGCAGCTCGTGCTCGTCGCGGATGTCGGGCCATTGCGCCCCGCGCACCTCGGCGATAGCCTCGGGCGAAAGCCGTCCGGCCTCGCCAAGAATGCTGTCAGGCACGGTGCGGCGCAGGTTGACGGCGCGGGTGCGGCGCTCTTCCAGGTCGGCGTCGTCGAGAAAGGCGTAAGGCATCGCGTTGATGAGCTCGTGCGAGAACTGCGAGGGCGTGGTGGTATCGACCGCGAGGCAGCGGATGGAGCCGGTGCGGATGCCGGCGAGCACGGCCTTGAGACCTTCGAGGTCCATGGCCTCCTGGAGGGTGTCTTTCATCACTTCGCGCACCAGCGGGTGGTCGGGGACTTCGATGTCGCCCTCGATATTCTCCTGGCAGGCCGCGACCTGGGGGAAGACGTTCGCCAGGAGGTCTTCCCCGCGGGTACGCATGACCTGCGGCGCGACCTTCTTGCCTTTTTGGAAGCGCAGCAGCTGGAGCGAGCGGCAGGCGTCCCAGCGCCAGCGCGCCTTGAAGATGGGCGAGGTAAGCGAGGCCTGCTGCAGCAGCTCATGAACTGTCTGCTCGGTGAGGAACTGGAAGACATCGCTCAGCGGGAAGGAGTGCTGCTCGGCAAGCGAGATGTTGAGGCCGTTGTCGGTGGCGGCGGCTTGCAGCTCGAAGTTAAAGCCTCGGCAAAAGCGCTTGCGCAGCGCGAGGCCCCAGGCCTTGTTGATGCGGCCGCCGAAGGGCGCGTGGAGGATAAGCTGCATGCCGCCGCCCTCGTCAAAAAAGCGCTCGGCCACGATAGTGGTGAGCGTGGGCACCGCGCCCAACACGGCGCGGCCCGCCGCGATGTAGCCGATGAGCTGCTCGGCCGCGGCCTGTGAGCAGCAGCACTGCTCGCAGAGCCAGGCGACCGTGTCGGCAACCTGAGCCTGCATCTGCGAAACATAGCCGGGCTGGACCTCGGGAGTGCGGCGGCTGATCTCATCGCGCAGGTCGGAGACGAAGGTGGAAAGCTCCAGCGTGCGCTGCGGGGCTTCGCCGGCCCAGAAAGGAATGCTGGGCGGCTGACCCTGCGCATCCTCGACCAGGATGCGGCCCGCGGTTTCTACCAGCGTGATGCGCCAACTGGTATTGCCGAGCAGGATCACGTCGCCCGGCGAGGAGTCGATGGCGAAGTGTTCGTCGAGCGTGGCGATGGGGATGCCTTCCGGCTGCGCGATGACCTGGAAGATGGCGGTGTCGGGGATGGTGCCCCCGTTGGTGACGGCAGCCAGGCGAGCGCCGCGCCGCGCCGTCAGCACGCCGTGGACGCGGTCGCGCAGCAGGTAGGCTCCCCAGGTGCCTCGGCTGCTGGCGATGCCTTCCGTGAGCAGGCACAGCAGTTCCTCGAAAGTTTCGCGGGGGAGGTCGCGGTAGGGGTAGGCGCGGCGCGCGAGGGCGTAAAGCGCGTCTTCTTCCCAGGGTTCGGCGGAGCAGGCCGCGACCATCTGCTGCATCAGCACATCGAGCGGCTCGGCCGGGACTTCCAAGCGGTCGAGCACGCCCGCGCGCATGGCCTGCACCAGCGCGGCAGTCTCCAGCAAGTCGTCGCGCGTGGTAACGAAGAAGCGGCCCTTGGGGGTCGCGCCGCGCCAGTGGCCGGCGCGGCCCACGCGCTGCATGGCGGGGGCAATGGCGCGGGGGGAGTTGATCTGGCACACCAGGTCGATCGCGCCGATGTCGATGCCGCGCTCCAGCGAGGCGGTGGCGACCAGTACGCGGATCTCGCCCGCCTTGAGCTTGCGCTCGGCCTCCAGGCGGAGCTTGCGCGAAAGCGAGCCGTGGTGCGCGGCGACATTCTCCGCGCCGAGGCGCTCGCCGAGCTGGAAGCTCAGGCGCTCGACCATGGTGCGCGTGTTGACGAAAACAAGCGTGGAGCGGTGTTCGAGCACGAGCTCGCAGAGACGAGTGTGGATCGACTCCCAAATGGCGCGGGTGGTGACCGAACTCAACTCTTCATCGGGGATTTCGATGCCGAGGTCGAGTGTGCGGCGCTGGCCGACGCTGATGATGGCGACTTCCTCGCCGCGGCCGGAGCCGGCAAGGACGTCAGCCACGAGCGAAATGGGATTCTGCGTGGCGGACAGGCCGATGCGCTGCGGGGCTTGGGCGCGGCCGCAAACAAAGGAGCCCGGCGCGAGGCGGTTGCGGCCGCACACCAGAGCGTCGAGCCGCTCCAGCGTGAGCAGCAGGTGGGCGCCGCGCTTGTCGTCCGCAACGGCGTGGATTTCATCCACAATAACGGTGCGGACGCCGCGCAGGTTGTTGCGGCTTCTTTCCGCCGTGAGCAGGATGTAGAGCGACTCGGGCGTGGTGACGAGGATGTGCGGAGGGCGGCGCAGCATCTGCTGGCGCTCCCTGGGTAGGGTGTCGCCGGTACGAACGCCGGTGCGAATTTCCGGGCAAAGATAGCCGCGCTCCAGCGCAAGCGCCTGGATTTCGCGCAGGGGGCCGTCCAGGTTCTTCTGCACGTCATTGGAAAGTGCTTTGAGCGGCGAAACGTAAACGACTTCCGTCGTCTCGCCGAGCGCGCCGGCAATGGCTTTACGCAGGAGGCAGTCGATGGCGACCAGGAACGCGGCGAGGGTTTTGCCGGAGCCGGTCGGGGCGGAGATCAAGGTGGTGCGCCCGGCGAGAATCGCGGGCCAGCCTTCAATCTGCGGCTCGGTGGGCGAGCCGAAGCGCGCCAGAAACCACTCGGCGACGACCGGGTGCGCCCAGGCGAGAGGGTTCTCTAAATCGGTGTCTGGGAAGGGCTCGGTGAGCAGCTCGGGAAAGAGCGGAAACATGAGGGAGATTCTACGCGCGCGGCGCTGCCGGCGGCGGGCTCTACACTTTTGCCTAGGACAGGGGCTTTGGGTGCGGTGGAACGGGCGCGGCGACGGAGGCTTCCCCGCGGGAACGCAGCCCGGCATTTGACGATTGAGCCGGAGCAGGGCAGAATAAGACCTGCGCGTTATAAGCAAGACGCAAGCAAGAGTGGGCCTGTGGCGCAGCTGGGAGCGCGCTTCCATGGCATGGAAGAGGTCATCGGTTCGATCCCGATCAGGTCCACCAATCATCCCGCCCGATAGTGAAATTCCTTTCCAGCATCGCTTGAACGAAACCCAACTCACTCAACTTTGGTGAATTACGTCTCTGTCTCGGCTGCGCCGAGTTGCATCGGTACGGTGCGGACTGCCTAATCCCACCCTTCCGCATCCTCAAAGGTGATGAAGCCGTCGCGATCGGAATCGTATCGCCCGAACGAGTCGCGGAGCATCACCGGCGCTTCCTCCTTTGAAAGCTTGCCGTCCCCGTCGGCATCAAAGTCGGCCAGGATTTTCTTGAAGTTTTCAATCATGGCTCTTCGTTCGTTTCCGCCGCCTGTTTTCACATGGGCGAAAGGATCCGGAACATCGATGGGAGCCGCACCGGGCTTGCTTGACGGGAAAAAATCGACCATGACGTTGCTTCCCGGCCCGAGCGACGTGGGGCTGTGCGGCGTATGCGGGGGTACCCGCACAATCGCGGGTGCTTTCATAGGGAAAACCTCGCTCCCGATAGCGAAGGCACATTCACCTTGGACGAGAACGAAAATTTCCTCGACCGGGTGTGTGTGCATGGGCGGCCCTTGCCCGGGTCCCATGGAGCTGACTTGCACGGTGGAGCTGTCCCAGCCGTAGTATTGGCCTTCAAGCTCGATAAAGTGGTCGCCGCTCTTGATATCCCAAAAGTTGAAGCCGGACTGATTTTGCAGCACAAACGGCAGACCCAGGTTGTGGATGTTGCCGGGCGTGACCTCGGTCTGCTTTAGCTTTTCCGGTTTGCCGGGTACGGTGGACTGTTCCGGATCGGTATCGATAGCTGACATAGTTGCAGCCTCCTGGTTGACGTATCAACATTATGCCATGTGCGATGTTGACGTATCAACAAAAATGAAAGGCTTGTGTCTCGCGGTCGGATTGTTTCTTTCCAGATGGAGTGCATGCATTTTCCTCACAAGCTGGACCGCTTTCCCTGCGATTTGCTCCTATCCACATGCCGCGCGGCAGACCCTGCGCCGCTATCGCAAGGAAGCGAGGACCATAGCCGGCTTGGCTGGAGCATGCCTGGCTTCCGAGAGCGGGATCGTTGTTTCTGCCGTTGTACAGAGCGCACCCGCCGCTGCAAATTCACTTGAATAGCCAATCAAACAAAAGCCGCGAGCTCCTCAATCAAACGCGCTGAAAGGCTCCGGCCAGCCGTGCTGGTAGCTGAGATCGCCCTTCCACGGCGCAACACTCAGCTTTCCCTTCAGGTCTACCACCATGTGCAGGGATTGGGCTTTCTCCCCCGCGGCTCGATCAAGAAACCAATCAGCCACAAAGGTGAATGCTTCGGGGCCCATCTGCCCGGAAGAGCGCGAATGCAGGCCATGATTCTCACCCTGGTACACCACCAATGTTTTAGGAGCCGTTACGGCGTTCATATACGCATAAGTCGCGGCGACATCGCTTAGCTGATCGTCCTCACCGGCGCATACCATATATGGGCAGCGGATCCCGGCAGTCAATGCGTCATTGTTCACTGTTCTGCAATATGCATCGAACGCGGCATCGTCATGGATATTAGTCATATACATCTGACGCAGGCGGAAGGTGGGGCTCGCCGTATCCATGATAGAAAAAGCACCCGGCTCGAAGCAGGTCATTAACACGCCGCAGGCGGCAAAGCGCGGTTCGGAAGCGGCAAGCAGCGAGGCCCAGTAGCTGCCGTAGCTGTTCCCCATCACATATACTTTGTTCGCATCGATCTCGGCGCGGCCCTTGCAGTAGTCAAAAATTGTCGGCGCCAACCGCGGAAAGGTTTTGTGATCCCACCAGATTTCGCTGGTAAGTGATTCACCCTGTCCCGGAACATCAATCGCGAGAACGGCAAAACCGCGCGCCAATAAAGGATCATCTTCCAGCGCAACGACCATCTCTTTAAAGCCGTCCATGCCGGCCGTATCGACGATACACGGAACGGGCCTGCCGGCTTCGAAGTTAGGCGGCAGGTGCAGATAAGCCCCTATCTTCTTCCCCGCAAAAGGCAGGTCGACACGCTCCACATGCCAGGCTGCGATCGCTGCAAACTGGTCGTAGCACTCACGCTTTTTGCGGGCGAGCACAAGATTGAACTCCGTATTGGCCGTGATCGACCATTGCGCCGCACCGTACATCACAGATGCCCTGAAGAAATGGTTGCGGGCCGTTACCTTGTGCTTTTGCTGGAGCGCCTCGCGGGCCGCCATCTCCTGCCCGCGGGCAGCCTGCGCAAACACCCGAGCCATGTCATCATACTTTTTGATCTGCTGCTTTAAGCCCTGAAATTGGCCTGCCGCGCCGGCACCGCAGGCTCCGGTGTAGTAGTTGATTCGATCCTGGTCCCACTCCGGACCTCCGAGCTGAATCATTAAGTCCAGCAGCCAGCGTTGTCCTGCCAGGCGTTCCGATTCCTGCGTAACTTTGAGCGGCAGAGTTGGCATTGGTTTCTCCTTGATTGTGCGGCATATTCTGTTGCGAGCACCGGCATGTATAAGTGTCTAAAACCCGATCGCTCCTGCAAGCTAAAGAGTGAAGGTGCCGGCAGCAAGATTCAGGGTGATGGAAAGGTGGCCGATGGTCATGTCCCATTGATGGATTTCATAAGCACTAAGTCCCATCGCGGTCATGGGATCCTTCTTCATATAGCCTTCGGCTTCCTCAAGCGAGGTCGCCCGTAAGATGATCAAGCCCAGGTCAATACTTTCGCCCTTTACCGGAAAAGCACCCGAGCCGAATACCTTGCCTTGCGCTTCCAGGTCGGTGATGTATTGAATATGTTCCATCTTGTGCGGCTCGGCTTCCGCCTGGCTAACAATAACGCGGGTGAGAACAGCAAAAAGCTTGTGGGTGAGCTGAGGAATGTAGGGAGGGGCACCCTTTCCATCCGGGGCGGGCATGAGAACTCCTTTGCTTAAGTAAAAACATGGTCTGCGGATTGGTGGAAGCTGCGAGGCGAATTATGCTTTCCGCGGTACGTTGTGGATCAACTCAATAACATTCTGGTTCAAGTCGCTGATATGTCCAAAGCGGGTTCCTCCGGGCTGCGTACTCGGGGGGTTCACCGAGGTAGCTCCTCGCGAGACTGCCTGCTGGTAAGCGGCATCCACATCGGGCACGCCGAACGCGATATGCGTATACCCCAACTTCACCATCGCGGGAGTTAAATCCTCCGTGGTGAGCGGTTTTACGAATTTTGCCTGCGGAGGCGGAGTGGCTTGGAAGATTTCCAGGCGGCTGCCGCCCCGCTCGATAAAGGCGGCCTTGAAGTCCGATGTTTTAAAACGCTGCGTCACTTCAAAGTCGAAAACGCGCTGGTACCATTCGAGAGCAGCATCAAGGTCCGGTACCGCCATCCCTCCGTGGTCAATGAAAAGCTGGTCCGTGTTTGCCGACATTTTTGAAGCCTCCTGCTTCGCATGGTGATTGCGCTGCTAAGTTAATATTTCCGGTGCCTACTGTATTTGACGAGCTTTGAAAGCACCCGTGACTGCGCACGCGGCAAGAGCGACCAGACCGCCGACGATGGCCATGTTGGATCCGAGAAGCTGTAGGCCTTGCGGCCGTCCCTTATCTGTCACGATGTCCTGTACCGGAACGGCGATGGTGGCCGCGAGAACATACACAATCAAGATGGAGGTAAGAGGAACCATCAGGAGTCCCGATGCAAGAAGCACTGTTCCTCCTACAATTTCCAACGTCACGGCACCGCATAAGCCTACCGGCGCCAAGGGCATGTGGTGCTCTTCCATGAGTTTCAGGGATTGTTTCCAGTTGCCGACCTTGCCGACTGCCGACATTAGGAACATAGTTGCCGTAAAGCATCGCGCCGCTACATACAGGGTTTTCGGATTCATTGTTCCTCCTTCGAAGTGTGTTCCATGGTAAGGCGATAACCGGCTATGTGAGTCAAGGTGCAGCAGTAATTACCAACTCGGCTGAGCATTGGAGCAGCTGACGCGGATACAGGTTACTTGCCCGCGCTGCAAACCTCCGTTGCTCTACGGAATGGTTCCCCGTCCTTTACGCCGCTTGTCTCGGCAATGCTTACAGCCGCACCCATCCTCCATCATTGACCAAGGTCTGGCCCGTCATAAATTGCGCATCGTCGGATGTAAGAAACGACATCACGTTAGCCATATCGACCGGCTGCCCGGGGCGCTGTATGATCTGCGACTTCGGCAGCGAAGTAAGGTACTCCTTGGCGTCCCGTTCTACTGTTTTTGTGTCGGTAATGCCCGGAGCGATGGCATTGACGGTGATACCGTCCGCTCCGACTTCATTGGCAAGGGCGCGCGTTAGCCCGATCACGCCCATTTTGGCCGCAATGTAATGTAAGTTCTTCTGCGCAATCGTCCAGCTTTCAGCCGAGGCGACGTTCATGATCCGGCCGTACTTTTGCCGCCGCATGATGGGAACGATGTATTTGCACACCAGAAACGGACCGTCGAGATCGACGCTCAACACCTGCTTCCACTGCTCAAACGTCATTTCGTCAAAGGAAGTATAGGGGTAGACTCCGGCGTTGTTGACGAGGATGTCGCAGCGCCCAAACTCCTGCTCGACAAAGGCTGCGAAGGCCTTGACATCGCTTTCCGATGTCACATCGCAATGCTTTGTTTTAACTTTGCGCCCAAGCCCCTGAACGATTTCTTCCGTTTCGGCTGCCGAGACAATGTCGGCAATGGCGATGTCTGCCCCGTCTTCGGCAAGCCGCTTCGCATACGCCTGTCCGATGCCCATCGCCGCTCCGGTAACTACGGCGACCTTACCTACCTTTTTTCCTCGATCCGCCATGATATGTACCCTCGTAAACTTTCACAAAAAGACATGCTTCTCGTCCTGAACTAAGCACAGCGTACCGTCGATTTCGGTTGCACGCGCTGCAAAAAACGATTGCCGAGGGCGTCGGACTCTTCGCTTTGCTCTAGGGTGGCCGCAGGGTTTCGTCCCCTTAAGGCAATCGGCAGCTTGCCTTCGGCACATAGGCGGCGACCCCGGTTTGCAGAATATGCAATACCTCTCAGAGGTAATCTGGCTCATCCATCCTTCTTGTGCCGATACAAAAAGCACAAGGCTTAGGTCCGCGGAGCGGCGCGTGAGTACGGTCTATCGAGACATACTCAACCTGCCGGGCAAAGGAGAGCCAATCTCTTAGAGGAGTTAACGATGCCGCAGCAGCTTCCAGTGCGAATACCAAACTTCGAGGTCAAAGTCGAGCAGGTGAACGGGGTAAGCCTACAATACTGGATCGGAGGCAATCCTGAAGGGACACCTGTACTTCTCTGGCATGGTTTTCTTGGCAGCAGTTATTCCTGGCACAAGGTGATGCCGCTGCTCGCCGAGGCCGGTTACTTTGTTCTGGCGCCGGATATGCGCGGCTACGGCGACTCCTCCAAACCGGGCGGCAGCGCCGGATACGACGGAAAAACATTAGCCGACGATTTCCGCCTCCTGGCGCAGCAGATCGGCTTCGGCAGTGGAAAATCTCTCTTCATCCTGGCTCACGATATGGGTGCTCCACCGGCGCTGCTGTGGGCGGCGCACCACCCGGATGAGATCGCCGGGCTGATGTACCTGGAGGCTCCGGTCATGCTTTCCGGCATCCTTTCCAAGATCATCGCGTACACGCCGGAAGCCATGCAGAACGGGTCGATGTGGTGGTGGATTTTGCCCCTGGCGAAAGATGTGCCGCAGCGTCTCATCGTCGGCAACGAGCGGGCATTCCTAACATGGTTTTACCAATTTGAAACAGCCGACCCGAGTGCTTTCGCACCGGAAACAGTCAACGAGTATCTGCGTACCTTTTCAGGCACTGAAGGCGTACTCGGAGCCTGTGGGCTTTACCGGACCGCGTTCGATACAATCGCGCTTACCGAACCGCTTCAAACAAACAAGGTCAAGGTACCCATCGCCGCTTTCGGCGGGGACAAGTCGCTGGGCGGCAAGGTCAAGCAGATGATCGAGATGGTCGCGGACGAAGTTACCGGCGGAGAAATCACAAAGTGCGGCCACTTTGTCCCCGAAGAAGCGCCGCAACAACTCATGAAGCATTTTGAGGATTTTGCCGCGAACATAGTCAAGCATTGATTTGGGATTCCGCTGCGGCACCGGCCGTGCCGGATTCGCGGCGCCCGAGGCTGCCATGAAAATTGCATCGCCCTCATAGAAACGGCAACTATCCTTGAGAGAAGAATTGAGAGGAAACATATGGCTGAAAGTACCGGCATCCATGCAAGACCCGACACAGGATTGCCCCCTGACGACCTCCAGCGCATGCTGCTTATAGCAAAGCCCGATACTGACGCAGGCCTGCTCCATTTAGGTAT
>CAXTSG010000063.1:10212-10581 GCA_964246825.1 uncultured Acidobacteriaceae bacterium
GCCCGATACCGACCGAAGCCTCCAACACCTGGGAATAGTCGGCGACACTTACACGACTCTGGTCACAGGGGACGACACCAATGGCCGTTTTTGCCTGATCGACATGCTGATCCCTCCCGGAGGTGGACCGCCGCCGCATCGCCACGACTTTGAAGAATCCTTTATCGTGCTGGACGGTGAGCTCGAAATTACCTTCCGCGGAACCAAGAACACGGCGGGTGTGGGAACTACCGTCAACATTCCTTCTAACGCGCCTCACCAATTTCGGAACGGCTCCAACCGGCCCGCACGCGCGCTGCTGCTGTGCTCGCCCGCCGGCCAGGACAACTACTTTGCCCGTGTAGGCATTCCCCTGCCGACGCGAACCCC
>CAXTSG010000063.1:10591-13121 GCA_964246825.1 uncultured Acidobacteriaceae bacterium
ATACTCGATCACGCCTGAGCGCGCTGTCTTTGCAAAGCTAACCTCGCCAAGGCCGGTGCGATCTCACCCATCGCACCGGCGCTTGACGCGATTTACCCCTCACACCACACGCTTACGGGTGAACCCAGTTCCAAAATGCCGCGGTCTGCCTGAAGCCTATCTTCAACCTTTGATCCATGCATCCACTGTCAGGACGCCGGCTGAGCGTGGAAACAGGTGCGTGACCAACTCTTCATGCAAAGCGGGCTCCGGGTCGGCGCACGCATCCGACAGGATGGTCAAGGTAAAGTCCTCGTCTGCGGCATGGGTGAAGGTAGAAAGAATCACACCGCTTGTAGAAACACCTGCCAGCACAAGGTGCGTGACTCCGCCGGAGCGCAGGATACTCCGGAGATTGTTGCCGGCAAACGCGCTAAAGCGGTTCTTAGTGACGACGGTATCTTCCGGACGAGGTTCAAAACGAGAAATTAGCTGACTGGCGGAGGGCGGAAGCGCATTCTTTACTCGGTACCGTGCAAACGCCTGGTTTCGGAGAGACACATCCGTGTAATTCGGCTGAAAAGCCACACGGCTGAAGATAACGGGTGTATCACGGCTTCTTGCGGCTTCCAGGGCAGCGGCCGCGCGCGAAGCGGCTTCCGCGGCATACGGCTGGTCGCCGATTCCCACCTGAAAATCACAAATCAGCAGAGCGCTTTTTTCATGTTCCGGCATATTCAATTCCCTTCAGTGTCAAGATAAGTTGTTTTTCATAAACATACAGCCGCATCCTTCGGAAAACGTATCTTTCGCAGGCAAGGCGGCATTGCAAAGGCGGCAAATCCAGTTACTGCATGACTTTACTTCTGCAAGGCCTCTATAAGCCTGGTTTTCAATTGCTCCAGCAGTGCATCGTCTGTTTTTGCTTTCCGCGAGAGCGGCCGGGAAGCATCGGAAAGAGCTTGGGAAACCTCCGCAAACCCCTTCCGGCTTGACTCAGAAGAGCACCCGTGGGCCGCGGCTTCAAGAGGGAAGATGGCTCCCTCTACAGCGGTAACATCACGGACGAAAACCTGAAGCAGCAGCTTGGCAATTTGCTGGATCAGCGGGCTCCGTTGTTTGTGGTCTGCCTCGGTCAGCGTTCTTTCAAAAGCCCGCAGCTCCGTGTTCATTTGCAGCAGGCGCAGACTGGCTCCGAAAGAAGAGCGTATTTTCGCAAGCTCCTTCATCTTTTCTTCGGGGCTGCGCGAGGCACCGCACAGGCAGCAAAGCTCCTCAAGTGCTTTCAACGCACCGGCCCCCGCTTCAAACATCTTGGCGCTTGTGCGGACCGGCATCACCTGGTCGGAAACAAGCCACATCATGCAGACCCCCAGCATCACGGCAACCACGCGGTCCCGGGCCTCTGTCAGCGAGTTCGGGGTGGTGGTGCCGGTCAGGGTCGCCAGGAAAAAACAGTAAGAAAGCTGGCGGCCGGCGTAGGACAGCTTGTAGCTCCCGAGATAGGTGTAACCGCCTGCGAACGTCATCAAGGCCACAACCGCCGTGAGGCCGGCGATACTGGTGAAGTGCGGCAGCACAAAGCAGATAGCGAGGATTGCGCAAATGCCGGCCAAGGAATCTCCAATCAGGCGGAGCACTTGCTTTTGGCGTTCCATGCCGACGGACTCTTCCGTGGTGATGATGCATGTGGTGACGCTGGCGCTGATTTGCGGCCAGTCAACCCCTGTGTAAATGCCGTAGCAGAGTGTCGCGGCCAGGGTGGTCTTTATCGCGGCAACAATGTTGCCCTTGTCCTGTAAGGCACCCGGCTTGAAAAAGCCGCCTTTCTTCTTTTCCTGCTGCGCTTCCGGCAGCACAAGCTTTCCGTCTAGAACAGCCGCAAGCATCTGCACGGCTTCCACCAGGGCCGCGATCGGCCGAGACAGCTCCTCCAGGCAGGGATAGGTAAACACCCGCGGCACCCGGGCTTCCCTGACAACCTGCTCCAGGGAGCGGATCTGCGCCTGCAAGCGAAGAAGAACCTCTCTTTCCAGGGCCGAGTAGGAGCCGCCCCCGAACAAAGAGAAATACAGCGTTTGGTCTATGAGAGCGACCAGAGCTTCCATAGCTCCGCTGAAGCGGCCATGCACGAGCCGCACACGACTGTTTGCTTTTTCCGCATCCGCTAAAAGCGCCTGGAAGGCTTTCCCTCCCGCGAGAGACAGCTTTTGAAGCTGCTGCTGCGCCTCCTTGGGGGAGCGCCCGTCGATGTGGGCGCCGAGCGTGGATGCCACTGCCTGGAGAGGAGCCGCCAGGCTGTCCTGAAGCTCCCGGAGCGGTCTTTTCCATGCAACGATGTACTGCACAAACACCGTGCTTGCCGCGCCAACCATGATGGTCAAAACGAAGCTGAGATTGCTGGAAACAGTTGAATTTGCTGTGTTAGCGGAATCCCAGGAGCGTACAAAGTTCGCGCCGAACAAGGCAAGCACCAGCCAGGGCTGCGAAACCTGCGCCGTCTTGATGAAGTACACGCCGACAAACATGATCAGGGTTTGCGCGACAAAGC
>CAXTSG010000064.1:0-6111 GCA_964246825.1 uncultured Acidobacteriaceae bacterium
GTGTACACCGGCACCGTGCTTTTCTCGACAATGACCTTATAGCGATCAATCGATCGCGCGATTTCACTTGCAACGGCATCGACATAGGAGAGATCTGCCGACCCGGTGCCGCTTTGAGGCGTACCGACGGCAACAAAGATGGCGTCGGCTTCCTGGGTCGCCGCGCGTAGATCCGAGGTAAAGGTGATGGAGACTGGATGATGGCGCTCCAGCAGCTCACGAAGATATTCCTCATGAATGGGAATGCCGCCGGCACGAAGCATGGCGACCTTGCTCTCGTCATTGTCGACGCAAATAACGGTGTGGCCGATCTCGGCAAAGCAGGCGGCAGCGACTAGGCCGACATAGCCGGAACCGACAACGGCGATACAGATGGAATCCTTCATGAGCGGTGCAATCTCCTTCCACATCATCATGGTACAAAGTTGCCTGAAGCTGCTGCGCTTACCGGATGGAAGCCGCTCCCATCATGTCCTGCTGACCATTCTGCGGAGCACCTAAATCACGGTGGGGCTTCGGCGGCAAGGGCCGACCGGCAAGGCGCTGGTATTTACGAAGATCTTCCTTATAAATCTCCGAGGCTTGGCTGATGCTCATTCCATGCAGGATGCGCTGCTCCTGCTCATGCCGCTCCACCGCCTCGAAGTTGAGCGAGGGGCGAACGACCGGCGCGGTATGGAGGCTGGGCACCAGATGCAGGGTTGGTGCGAAGCTTACGCCTTCCCCGCCCGATGCAGCAAGGCCGCCGTTCTCTCTCGGAGCCGACAAGGGGGACATGGCATTGCTCGCCTCCGAGGCCAACCCGGCCAGCCCGCGTGTGGAGTCCGAGAACCCGGTCGGCGACGGACCGTAGTCTAGAGCAGTAGGCAGGATGGAGCCGGAAGTGGATGGGATGCCGGCAAGCGCTGGCGTTTGCCCGTCATCAAAAGCATAGATGGGCAAAGAATCGCGGCTGCTTGCTTCGGCAAAAAAGCCGGCCGTCTGCGTATTAGGAGCCGGAAGATCTCCGTTTAAGCCCAAATCTCCTTCGTAACCCGCGGTTGAGCCGGTCAGGACGGGATCCGTGGCGTAGTAGGCGGTTGAACTCTGATTTGCTTTGGAAATTCCAGATCCGGATGCCTGCGGAGCCTGGACGGTTCCCGGGCCGGAGGGCAATGAGGTGGAAGATAGAGCCGGGCCGGAGGGCGCGAGTGCCGTTGCTGAGCTAGCGCCGCTGAAATCTGAAGAGGAAGCTCGCCCCATTCTGGCTCCGGCAAAGGACGCCTGCATGGAAGAGATGCCTGCCGCACTCTGGCGCATCATTTGAGAACCGGCAACGCTTGCTCCCGGGCTGAAGCTTTGACCGAGTCGGCTGCCCGAGTGTGCACCGTAGGCGCCGACAACGGATTGCGCGTCCGTGACCACGCCGGTACGCGGGGCTGTATCCACATAGGGAGACACGTATGCCGGGTCCATCGGCGTCAAGGAAGACCCCAGCAGCTGCGAGTGGGTCGGGTCCGAGATGTCGGTGTGCAAGGTTGCAGCAGTGAAACTACCCGCTCCCGAGTCAAAACTCGAATCAAAGCCTTCCGTTTGATTATCGCTGGTAAGCGGGTCGCTCAAGCTTGGCGAGAGCGAGGTAACCTGCGCTTTGGCTTGGCCGGCTATGCCGAAGCAGGCTGCGGCGGCAAGCATCACGTAAACACTTGGACTGCAATAATTTTTGTACATTATAAATCCACATTTTTGATGCGAAATTCCGGAAGCGCCATGATAAACCAGACTGCCCCGCCGAAGATGATGCCGTTGCGAACGATGACAAAGTAGGCGGTAACCGTATTCTCCGGTTCCAGAATGGTTGCAAAGGAAGAAAGAATAACAAAGCAGGCAGCAAAGGAAGGCATGGCCTCCGCGATGAACTCGAAAAACAGACGGAAGACCAGGACGGCGATTAGAGGATAAAGAAAGACGCCCCAAATGCCGAAATCTACGGCTCCGGCTGTAAGAACAGAGTTTGCCTCATCAAGGTAGCTTGTCCCGAACAGCTGGTTCGCAAGACCCTCTTCTGAGAAAATCACGTCCTTCTCCGGAAAAAGCACCGAGGGCAAGGCTACTTCCGCCTGCTTTGTAATATCACGTCCGTAGGCTGTGGGCATGTAGCGACTGTAGCTTTCTATCTGCGCTAGAAAACCCAGGATAAATGTCCTTCTCTGGACATTTTCACTGAACCGCTGCTTGATATCTGCAAAGCTTGTATCTTTTGCAAGTGATACCGCCGCCGAAACACGCTGTAGCAGAGTAGGGCGCAGCAATCCATAACCGGCAATCCGAAGAAAGAAGAAGCCGATCGTCGCAAAGTAAATCACCGCCGCTACAAGGCCAAGCAGGACCGCTTTCTTAAGCGGCGAGTAGGGTATTTTGTAGCGGCCCAGCCTCAAACCGATAAGAGTCAGCACAACGGAGTAGATCATTACCCGGCGGCCCAGCGGAAACACCATGAGAAAAAGAAGCACGCTCAGGATGCGGACATAGGTTCGAGTGAATCCGCTCTTCACATTTAAGGACAAGCAGACGGCAAGCGCCAGCAACGAACCGGAAAGCCAATCCGAAAGGCTGGCTAGAATGCCGATTCTGCCGTAATCTTCTCCCTGGCCGGCGCTGGCACCCATGAATCCTGTAGAACCCCGGGCAAAAGAGACAGCAAGAACAGCGGTGCCGAGTGTAAGAAAAAGGACGGACCGGTTGTTGAATTTGAGTTCAAAATCCTCTCCGAAAATCGGAGTTTCATACAGTTCGCCCACGCTGACCAGGAGTGCGACCGAGGTAAGCACTGAAGCGATGCCGTAAGCGAGATCCGCATTGTCGATGTGGAGGAACTCACCGAGGGAGATGTCGCTGCGGGGCAGGGTGAACCAGGTGTTGGCCGAGCCGAGTCCGTAGGCCAAACCCAGAGTGATCGCAATGATAGTGGAAACACGCAAAGGTGCTCTTCGGCCGAGAAGATCAAAGCTGAGGTAAAGAGCAACACCGGCAAGAACTACGGCGCCGGTAATCAGGGCGAAGTCCGTTCCCGTCGCCCAGCAGAAAATAGCCGCGCCGAGCAGAATGGTCGGCATGACAATCAGATACCCGAGCCGGCGGGGAATAAAAAGCGACCCGAAACGGCGAGGCCGCGCGCCCCTGATAAGAGTGCGCCGGCCCTGCTGTACGAGCGTAAGTGTTTGCAACATGCGTTGACTCTGATCTCTTCCGGCTGCTGCGGCAGCAGTGCACAACAGCCCGCTGCGCCTAGTGTACGAACAAGGCGTAGCTGGTGGCTAAGCCGAAGGCTGCTTCAATTCCTCGATACAGGAAAGTCTTCCCAATGCTGGAAGGCACAAACAGGATGTCGCCGTCGGAGACGAGCACATCGGCCTGCTTGCCGTAAAGGATGTGCTTCAGATCAAGCCCCACCTCTTCCCGCCCTGCCGGCAGTTTCCGGATTAGCCGCGTCTGCGATTCCGCTGCTGTTTTATTGAAGCCGCCGGCAAGTGAAAGCGCTTCGATAACCGAAATGCGTTCGTTGTTGTCAACCAGGATGCCGCCGGGCCGCAGAACGTCGCCGATCACGTACACGACGCCGGCCTTGGCAACCACAATCGTGTCGCCGGGCAGGATCACAGGATTTTCCTGAGCGTGGAGCGAGGCCGGCGTCGGCTGCAGCGCGATCTGCACGGGGTGCTGGCTGTCTCCGCGATGCACAATAGAGACCAGCCGCCCGGCCGTCGTGGACACGCCCCCGGCAAGCGAAAGCATGTCGAGCAGATGCCGCGATCCGAGGGTCGGATAGATGCCCGGCGCGTGTACCTCACCCAGAACCGAAGCGCCCTGCGAGGCAAACTCCGATTCCGACACAGTGACATGCGGATTCAAGAGGAGCCCGCGGGTCCGAAAAGCATCCTCAATCGCCGTGGAAGCCTCCTGCGTCGTCAAGCCTGCAACGTGAACCGGTCCGAGAACAGGAAGACTGCTGTTGCCGTTCTGGTCCACGCGCACCGAACTGCTTAACTCGGGCGTTTCAAAAACGGTTACGGTCAGCAGGTCGCCCGGTCCAATCAAGATAGAGGGCGGTTGCTCGCCCAGGTCCGCTGTTGCCGGCGATTGGGGTGAAGCCTGCGCCCCCGGAGGCACCTGCGCCTTGATCGCCGACCCGCAAATGAAGGTTAAAAGGGCGAGCAGCACGGCATGCCAAGGTCTACTGTTCCGCATCCATGCCTCCGCCGTAGCCCGCGCCATAGGTCGAGTTGTAGCTGTAGTTGTAGCGCTTGGAGTAGGTGTAGTAGTTCTCAAGCCGAAGGTCGACATCGTTCACAATAATGCCCTGCACGCGCGCGTTTACCCGGCGCATCTGCTCTCGCACGCGAAGCAGCGCTTTTTTCCGTGTTACACCGGATCGCACCAGGATGAAGCAGGCATCCACCTGCGGAGCCAGGCTCAAGGTGTCAGCGACTGCCAAAACCGGTGAAGTGTCCAGGATAATGTGGTCATACTCCTCGCGCCAGCGCCGCAGCAGCTCCTCCATGGAGCGGGATGCCAGCGCTTCGCCCGGGTTGACCGTGACCGGACCGCGGGACACAAGAGTAAGATTCGGCAGATCGGGCAGCGGCGTTTCATATCCGCTGCCTTCGCCCTCCCGGACCAGCAGCGTGGAAAGTCCGAAGCGGTTGGAAGTGCGGAACTTCATGTGCAGCGTTCCCTTACGAAGGTCAGTATCGACCAGCAGCACGCGCGCTGAGCGCCGCGCAAAAGAAATCGCAAGGTTTGCCGCGCAGGTGCTTTTGCCTTCCGTCGCGAAAGAGCTGGTCATCAGCAGGAGCTTCGGTTCGCGGTCTACCGCGGACAGCAGGATGGAGGAGCGTAATGTCCGAAAACCCTCGGACACATAAGATTGCGGCTCTGTGTACGAAATTAGGTCAGGCGAAACGCGCGACATCCGCTCCCTTTCCGCCTCGGCCGCCGGGGTACCCGGCGCGGCGACCACCCGCTTCTGCGCCGGGTCGAAGTGAGGAATGACGGCAAGCGCCGGCAGCCCTGTAACCGACTCCGCATCGTCCGAGGTACGGATCGTGTCGTCGATGGTTTCCGCGAACAGGGCCAAAATCAGACCCAAGACCAGACCGGCTCCGAGGCCGATGCCGGCATCGTTCCGCTTTACCGGGAACACCGGCATGGCCGGCGGTGTTGCCCGGTCCACTACATCAATCTGAATGGCATTGAGACCCGCGGTAATGCCGGCTTCCTTGAGGCGGGTTTGCAGCGCATCGTACAGGTCCGAAGCGGAATCCGCTCCGTGGCGCAGGATTTGATACTCCGCCGAGCTGCGATTTTGCTGGTAAGCCTGCTGCTTGGCGGCGTCCAAGCGCCCGCGCATCAGGTTTTCCGTGCTCAAGGCTGTGTTGTATTCGGCCTCAAACCGCTGCTGCATATTGGTAATCTGCGCGTCGATGTCCTTGCGTACCTGGTCCAGCGAGGACTGTACCTCGCGAAGACGCGGCCAATTGGGACCGAACTTGGATTGGAGCTGCGCCTGCTGCACCGTAAGCGCAGCCTCCTGCTGCTGAAGCTGCGCCAGCGTCGCCGAGGGCGCGACCGAAAGCAGCAGCTCCGGGTTGCGCGTCATCGCCATCCGGTAGCGGGCTTCCTTCACGACGCGATCGGCTTGCGCTTCAGCAAGCTGCTGGTTCGCCGTGCGAAGATTATCGACCGTGAGGTCTTCCCCGCCGCCGCCGGCATCGACGCCGATCAGGTTATTGTCCTTCTGGTAGCGCGCCAGCTCATCCTGAGCTTGGGTCGCCTGTGTTTTCAGATTGTCTAGCTGCTTGGCTAGCCAGTTTGAAATGCGGGTCGTTCCTTCGTACCGGACGCGCAGACTGCGGTCCATGTAGCTGTCTACAATCGTATTGGCCACGTCAGCCGCCACGGTCGGGGTTTGATTGCGAAAGCTTACCTGCACCAGATCCGTGCCGGGCTTGGTTGCAATCTTGGTGGAACCCTTGAAGATTTCAAGAATTGCTTTTCTCTGGCCCGGGGTCAGTGTTCCGTTGTAAGGCTTGCGGACAAAGACCTGCGCGAACGGCTCTTTATGGTAGAGGT
>CAXTSG010000064.1:6121-8091 GCA_964246825.1 uncultured Acidobacteriaceae bacterium
GCAACGCGCTGGACCCAGCTGCTGCTCGGCCTGCTCTGCATGATGGCGATCTCCGTAGCGACATGAATCAAACTGCCCTCAACGCCTGCCTGCTCCTCCTGCACCAGATCCGTGATGCCGATGTTACTCTGCTTGCCTTCATTCACGTCGATCAGCGCCATACCCTCATACTGAGGAATAGTTGTCAGGATGTAGACGGCTGCGAACGCAAGCCCGACAACGATGCCCGCCAGGATCAACCACTTCCGCTTGATCAGGATTTTGCGAACATCGCTGGGGGTGATGATGGCCTGTTCCGGAGCAAGCTGCGGTCCTGCCGCTGCCTGCCGCTCGGATTGAACCGCGGGGCCTTCCATACTAATAAACTCCTTGAACAAGGGTGCTGCTTTGCCGGGCGAGGGAGCGGCTTGACTGTGAGGTGAAGGGAACGCGGAACTGCTCGGATTGCCTCTTTCGACGCAGGCGGGCGAACGCGGTGAGCATGGAAGAAGAATGTTCCTTTGCGTGCCGCAACTCTTCAGGAAGCACTGCCCGTGCTTTCCCGGAATTACTCAGGGCATGCATGGAGACTTGCCGGGGCTGCCGCAGATGCTTCCACCTTTCAAGTGGAACCGCCGGGCGGGCGATTCCTGCAATCATCGAGCTGTAAACCAAGCAAAACAAGCAGTATTGCAGGGTAGTGCCGGTGAAGCTCCTGCTCCCTACCGAGCCTGTATCGCTCCACCGGTGGTCCTGTGAATCCCGTAAAGCCTTAAGTTCCACCTGAGTGTAGCCAAGTTGTCAGATAGGGTCAAACGATCTGCCTCAAAGAGAAGCACCCAAGGTAACTGCTCACGCATCTCGCTTTCGCGTAGCATAGGGCGCTTATGAAGCTCAAAATCGCGGTTGGGAGCACGCGGCATCAGCAGGGACAGGGCAGAACACCCGGAGCTTAGGCCGCGACCGGGTGAAAACAATACCCTCATGGCCATTACTTGGTGGGCGGTGAGGGACTTGAACCCCCGACATCCTGCTTGTAAGGCAGGCGCTCTAACCAACTGAGCTAACCGCCCGCTCCCGACGCTGGCTTACATTCTAGCAGCCAAGCCGCCGCAAGCTGTTGCTACACTCCGTCCATGAGCCGGCTGATTGTGAACGCAGACGACCTCGGCTACACACGCGGGATCAACCGAGCTGTGCTGGAGCTGCACCGCGGCCGTGTCTTATCCTCGGCCACCGCCATGGCTCAGGGCGCGGCCCTGGAAGCGCTCGACTCGCGGACACTTTCTAGCTTGGGCCTCGGCTGCCATATCGTCCTGGTAGACGGCCTTCCCGCGGCACCCGCCGCTTCTATTCCGAGTCTGCTGGTCGGCGGCAGGTTTCGGCCGTCCCTGGCCCGGTTTGCTGTCGATCTTCAACTCGGCCGCATTCTTGATCGTGAAATCGAGCTTGAAGCCGCCGCTCAAATCCGCAGGCTACAGGTAAAAGGCTGGAAGCTGACCCACCTGGATACACATAAGCACACCCATGTGTTTCCCCGCGTGCTGCGGCCGCTGCTGCGGGCCGCGCTCCAGAGCGGGGTGCAGGCGGTCCGCAACCCGTTTGAGCCGGCCTGGGCTCGCGCTGTTACCGGAAAAGCTTCCGCCCTGCGGCGCTGGGAGGTGGCCGTGCTCGCCGGATACCGGAAGCAGTTCTTGCGAGAGGTCGCCCGTGCCGGCCTCCGAACCACCGGGGGCGCTCTGGGCGTTCTCGGCACCGGCGTGCTCAATACTGCCCTGATCGATGCGCTGCTCCAGGCGCTCCACGAAAACGCCGACAGCTCCGACTGTTATGAGCTGGTCTGCCATCCCGGCTACCGAGACGCCGCGCTTCTTGCGCTGCCGACGCGCCTGCGCGAGGAACGCGAAGAAGAACGCCGCGCCCTCCAGGAATCCATCCCGGGCTGGACCGGCGACGGGGGACCGCACCGCCTCATTCACTTCGGCCAACTC
>CAXTSG010000064.1:8101-10689 GCA_964246825.1 uncultured Acidobacteriaceae bacterium
GCCAACTCTAGAGGACGCACCCGTCCGGCTTCCGCAGCAACCGGCAATCGTCACCGCCCATGCCATGAAGCGGAAAAGCCGGCAAGTTTTGCGGCCTTGCCCGCCAGGCCGCGTCCAAGCACCAAGCGCCGCCGGGTGCCGAAGCGAGGACGCATGAAAATCGGCATTACCTGCTATCCCACCTACGGCGGCTCCGGCGTAGTGGCGACCGAGCTGGGTATCGAACTGGCAGCTAAAGGCCATGAGATCCACTTCATTACCTACCGGCAGCCTTTCCGCCTTACGGGTCGGGAACGCGGAATCTCCTACCATGAGGTCGCGGTACCGTCTTACCCTTTGTTTGAATACCCGCCCTACGATCTCGCTCTGGCCACGCGCATGAGCGAGGTTGGCGAGTATTACGATCTTGATCTGCTTCACGTTCACTACGCTATCCCGCACTCGGTCAGTGCGCTGCTGGCCCGGCAGATGCTTGCCTCGCGCGGACGCCGCCTGCCTTTTGTCACCACGCTGCACGGCACCGATATCACCCTGGTCGGCCAGGATCGCTCCTATCTGCCGGTGACCCGCTACGCTATCGAGAACAGCGACGGCGTGACTGCGATCTCCAGCTATCTCCGCGATGAAACCTTCAAGGAGTTTCAGGTGGAGCGCGCGATTCGCGTTGTGGCGAACTTCGTCAACTGCGACTTATACCAGCCCTTGAGCGAGGACGAACGGCTTGCGGGGCGGGCGCGCTTCGCGCCCAAAGGCGAGAAGCTGTTGATGCACTTATCGAACTTCCGCCCGGTCAAGCGAGTGCGGGACGTAGTGGAAATCTTTGCGCGTGTGGCCGGAGAGATTCCGTCGCACCTGCTGATGATCGGCGACGGGCCCGAGCGCCCCAATGCCGAGTACACCGTACATGCGCTCGGGCTCCAGGGCCGCGTTCATTTTATCGGCAAGCAGGACGAAGTTAACCGGCTGCTGCCGCTTGCCGATCTCATGCTGATGCCGAGCGAGCTGGAAGCCTTCGGCCTGGTGGCTCTGGAAGCAGCGGCCTGCCGCGTTCCCACGGTGGCAACCCGCCAGGGCGGCGTACCGGAATTGATTGAGGACGGCATCAACGGCAGGCTGCTGCCGGTCGGCGATATCGGGGGCATGGCGGAGGCTTCCCTCGCGCTGCTGCGCGACGCGGCGGCGCTGGAACGGATGGCGACCGCCGCCCGGCAAACAGCGCAAACGCACTTTTGCTCGACCCGGATCATCCCGCAATATGAGGCATTCTATGAGCAGGTGCTGCGGGGCAGGCAGCCCTAGCCATGCCCGGCTGCCGCCTGCGGCATCCGCATGGTCACGCGCGTGCCGCGCCCGGGTCGGCTCGTGATTTCCAGTCCGGCGGCATTGCCGTAAAGCACCTCAAGGCGCTCGCGCACATTGCGCATGCCGATTCCGTTGCCTTCCTGCGTCAGCACGCCAGTGCGCAGGGAGCGCTCAGGCGCGATGCCGACGCCGTCATCCTCCACCTCGATGAAAAAGTTCCCATGCTCCAGGCGCGAGCGCAGCGTAATGGTGCCGCCTGAGATGCGCGGCTCCAGCCCGTGCTTGATGCTGTTCTCCACCAGCGGCTGTAGCAGCATGCTCGGCACCGGCAGCTCCAGGGTCCCGGGCTCAATCTCCTTCACAATCCGCAGCTTGTCGGCCCCGAAGCGCACCACCTCAATGCCGAGATAGTTTTCTGTAAAGCTCAGCTCTTCGCGGAAGGGCACATAAGAATCATGATCCTTCAGCAAAGCCCGCAGAATGTCGGCCAGCTTCACAATCAGCTCGCGCGCCTGCTCCGGCCGTACGCGGATCAGGGTAGCGATCGAGTTCAGCGTGTTGAAAAGAAAATGCGGGTTGATTTGGCGCCGTAAAGCGTCCAGCCGCGCTTCCAGCACAAGGCGTTTTTGCTCTTCGAGCTTCAGCTCGATGCGGATGGCATTCCATATCTTGAGCGGGATGCCGACCACCATCGCCGCGCACAGCCAGATGCAGCCCCGCAACAGCCAGCCTGACGCCTGGAGAGCAAACAATCGATGCGGCACCGCGTGCGAAAGCCATTCCCGCGCCGCTTCCAGCGTGACGATCAAAAGCAGCAGAAGGATTTGCCGGTCAAAGCGGGGTTGGCGTAGGTTTCGCCGAAACCAGCGATAAATGCTGAGGTCAATAAACGGCGAAAATGACCAAACTTCTTCCGCCTCGACCATGCGCGCAAAGCCGCCCGCCAGCAGAGCTGTCAAGAGATAAAACGGCAGTGACAGGTATTCATGGTGCAGCACCGCCGGAAAAGAAAGCATGCACGCGCCCGCCATGGCCGACAGCGGGCCCAGCAGCACGCCCAGGATGATCACTGTTTCAAACGCGATGTCCGCGGCGTAGAAATTGGGCACGGTCGTGCGAATCCACACGCCCAGGGCAAGCGGCACGCAGAGAAACAGGATCAAGCGGCCCCCCTGTGCGGGGCGGCGATGCTCGGCAAACAGGACCCTCTGAAAGGACCGCGAACGGCCCAGCGCGCTCGATACCGCGGCGGCGACGCCGAGCTTGATCAGCAGCGTAATCAGAAT
>CAXTSG010000064.1:10699-12982 GCA_964246825.1 uncultured Acidobacteriaceae bacterium
GAATGAGTTTGGGATCGAGCACGCTCCTACTCTACGCCTCGTATAATCGCGCCATGCCTCTCCTTCGCGTCGCCAAGGTTGCCGACACTGCCCTGCCGACGCGCTGGGGCTCTTTTCGCATCCTCGGTTTTACCGGCGAGCTTACCGGCCACACGCCCTGCGACGAGAAACAACCCGCGCGCATGCTGGAGCAGGAAGAAGCCGTCGCCCTTGTCATGGGTGACATCCACGCGGTGCCGCCGCTGGTCCGCATCCACTCGCAATGCCTTACCGGCGACGTGTTTCATTCGCTGCGCTGCGACTGCCGCCTTCAGCTGGAGCTGGCCCTGCGCTCGATCGCCGAGCTGGGCGCGGGCATCATCCTGTATGACCAGCAGGAAGGCCGCGGTATCGGTCTGATGGCCAAGCTCAAGGCATATGAATTGCAGGAGCGCGGCCGCGACACCGTGGAAGCAAACGTGGAGCTCGGCTACCGCGCCGACTGCCGGGAGTTTGAGCTCCAGGCCGCCATGCTGAAGGAGCTCAAGGTACCCGCGGTACGGCTGCTGACCAACAACCCGGAAAAAGTCGCGGCACTGGAGCGTGCCGGCATCCGGGTCGTCGAGCGGATTTCCGCAGTTGTACCGGTGGAACAAAGTTTTGAGCACTACCTTGAGGTGAAGCGCGACAAGATGGGACATCTGCTCGCACCTGTAAGCGGCTAGAAACGATCTCCTCTACCCGCAACTATCCTGCCGCGGGACTCTCGTGGAGACCACTTTCTAGTACTTCACAATCCGGGCGAACGAGTGCGGGTTCAGGCTTGCTCCGCCGACCAGGGCTCCGTCGATTTCATCCTTGCCGAGCAGCGCCGCCGCGGTTTCCGGCTTGACGCTGCCGCCGTACAGGATGCGCATGCCGCCCGCCACCTCATCCCCCAGGCGCTCCCGCACAGCCCCTCGAATAAAGGCATGGGTTTCATCCGCGATCTCGGGCGAAGCGGACTGCCCGGAGCCGATAGCCCATATCGGCTCGTAGGCAATTACAATCGGCGCGGCTTCCGCCGGCTTTATCCCTTCCAGCCCCAGCTTGATTTGGCGAAGCAGCACGTCGTTGGTGCGCCCTTCTTCGCGCTCCTCCTGCACCTCGCCGATGCACATGATCGGCGTTACATGCTCCTTCAACGCCGCCAGAAGCTTTCTGTTTACATCCCAATCGCTTTCGTAGTTGTAGTGGCGCCGCTCCGAGTGGCCCAGAATCACATGCGAAACGCCGACTGCTTTGAGCATGGGCGCGGAAATCTCGCCCGTGTACGCACCTTCTTTTTCAGAGTGCATGTCCTGCGCGCCGACCGCGACGTTGGAGCCGGCAACGCGTCCCGCAAAAGACGGCAGCGCGAGAAACGGAGGACAAATCGCAATCTCGTCGCGCGTGTGTCCGGCGACGAGCGGCAAAAACTCATCCGCATATGCGCAAGCCTCCACCGGCGTCTTGAACATCTTCCAGTTGGCTGCGATCAGCGGCTTGCGCGGACTAGCGATCGTTCCTCCTCTTTGCTGCGGGTGCGCCCTCAACCATGCGCGCCGCCCGCACCCCGGGCATCGCGCATCCCGGCGTAAAATTTACTTTTCCGTCAATGCTTCAACGCCGGGCAGCTTCTTACCTTCCAAGAATTCGAGCGAAGCGCCGCCGCCCGTGGAAATATGGCTGATGCCCGCCGAAACACCGCTCTGCTCCAGCGCCGCGACGGAATCTCCGCCGCCGACCACTGTAAGAGCCGATGAGTTAGCGGCAACCGCGCGAGCAATCTCGGTCGTGCCTTGGGCAAACGGCGGCAGTTCAAAAACGCCCATCGGCCCGTTCCAGGCGATCGTGGCCGCACCGGCAATCTCGGCCGTAAACTGCTTTACGGTTTCCGGGCCGATGTCGAGCGCCATCCACTCGGCGGGAAAGTCGCCCGGGCCCGAGAACAGCTGCGAAGCCGCGTCGGGTGCAAACTTGTCGGCAAGGATGTGATCGGTGGGCAGCAGAAAGCGCACGCCCGCCTGCTCCGCCTTTTTCAGCACCGAGCCGGCCAACTCCACTTTGTCCGCTTCCACCAGCGACTTGCCGACACCCTGGCCTTTCGCCTTTAGAAATGTGTAAGCCATACCGCCGCCGATCAAAACGGCGTCTACCTTGCCGAGAAGATTTTCGATGACGCCGATCTTGTCGGAAACCTTGGCCCCGCCCAGGATCGCGATGAACGGCTTTGCGGGCGTTTTGGCATCGGGCCCCAGCCCGAGCGCCTGCCCTAGGTAGCTC
>CAXTSG010000065.1:0-12869 GCA_964246825.1 uncultured Acidobacteriaceae bacterium
CCTGAAAAGCGGCGAGCGGAAGAGACGGGACCGTTTGAAGTGTTTGAGCGAAGCCGGAACCGGGCGAGCTCATAAGGCAGGCAGCAGCAGCGGAACATAAAACTTTCCAGTGAGAAATGCGCAACATGGATTCCTTCAGAGCACCGGGGAAAGCAGCTGTGCTTTCCCTGCGCGGATTGGATGACTTACTCGCATCCTAACCTGAAGAATGGCTTATGCCGAGAGCTCCCGGCCGCTTCCGAGTTACTTCAGTCCCTTACACTTAAGAGTTAGTGCAAGTAAGTGGGAAATATCTTCACGGAAATATCTTCCATATGCCATGTAAGTTGTAAATCGACAAGGAAGGTATTACCGATAGAGCTTTCCGGCTTGCCGCTCCAGGGTAGAAGTTGCCGTCGGCAGCTCCGGGCCGGAGATGCCTGATATTTTTCTGAAATTATTGCTGCGGGCGGGAAACAAGCGCCGATGCCGGGAAGGCGGACTCCGCCTCGAAGCCGCTCTCACTGCTCCGCATGCGCTGCCTCCGGAGCGGGATTGTGCGCTTGGCAAGCGGCTTCGAGGCGGTGGCTACGGCGAACAAAACCCAGCTCATCGGTGAAATGGGGTCCGAGCCGGCAACCACGAGGCCGACCAGCATGACGAATAGGGCAAAGAGCGAGCGCTCAAACATTTCAAAGCGGGCGTAGCGCCGAGGCCGGAAGAGCGGCCGCGCCAACTGCAGCAGAAAGGTAACAAACAGCAGCGTACCCGGAATGCCGACGTTGCCCATCAGCGAGCAGGCAAAGGAAGAAGCGCGAACGCTGCCCCAGCCGGCGCCGAAGTAGTAGGAGTCATGCGAGGTTTGGAGGGCAAGCGCGTTCCACAGGGAGCGCTCCCGGTAGGAGTCGCTGCCTACTTTGTCGATGAACACATTGCGAAAGACCTTGGCGATGCCCGGGCCGAGATCGGTAAGCAGCAGGGCGGGAACAACCGCCGCCAGCAGGATAAGGAACAGGATCATCTTAACCGGGGCCATGCCTTGCCGTCGGAAGCTGTAGCGGCCGTACATGAAGCCGCCGAGGCAGATGACGGTTGCCAGGCAGGCATAGCCGAGCGTGGAAACGGTAAGGATCATGGCGGTAAGCATGAGCAGGAAGGCGGCGGCCGACTTGAAGCGAATGCGATGCGTGGCAAGGTGCCAGCCCTGGAGGGCGATGCCCATGCCGAGATAGAAGGCGACTGATGAAGCTTCCGACAGGGTGGAGTTGAGCCGCCACAGACCGCCGATCTTGTACGCACTGTAGATCATGTGCGTCGTATTAGTATACAGGATGGCTGTCGGATAAGGAACATGCGCGACTGCGTTGAGAAGCTGGTACATGGAAAAGAGCGAAAGGCAGACGCAGGAGTAGACATACCAGTTGAGCGCGTTGCGCAGCTGTTCGCGCGTGCTGTGAATAGCAATGAGAAATACGGTGTACGCGGAGATAAGGTAGCAGGGCTGGGCGAAGTTGGAGAAGGTCCAGGCGAGATGGCCGTTCAGCCCGTTGCGGGCATTGGAAACAAAGATGCCGTGGAACAGAAAGGGGAATGCGGCGGAGGAGAACAGGGCGTACCCCATGAAGAGCAGCAGGGCATAGAACGCAGGACGATTGAGGCCGGGAATCGGCTTCCAGCGCAGCTTGCCGGTAAATGCCTGGATGGGCAGGCAAATGGCAAGCGCGAATACCCAGGGAGAAATTGGCGCGCCGCCGACGTTCAGGGCGGACGCCGCGTCAAAAGCGGAGCAGAACAGCACAATCGGCAGGAGTTCGCCTTTGGCGCGCCACCAGAGCAGAGCGATCAGGAGCAGTACGGGAATGGTGGAAGCAGTCATCGCGCGCCTTTTCAGCAGTGGGGCAGGGAAGCAAGGAAAGCAGTTGGGGCAGGAAGCAGGGTCAAGGGTGGAGGGTCAAGGGTAGAAAGGGCGGCGACGCTTTAAGTATGGTGAATACCGGCGGGCAGCCTTTGCTTCCAGGCTCGTTCACCAGACGCTGCTTAAACTCGATCCATGACCGTGCCTTTTCTGCTTCCTGCTTTCCTGCTTCCTAGTACGCCCCCTCGGTAAAGAGCACCGTTTTCACTGTGCGATACAGGATATAAAGATCCATCGCGACTGACCAGTTACGAACGTAGTATTCGTCGATCTCCGTGCGGCGTTCATAAGTGGTGTTGTTGCGGCCCGAGATTTGCCAAAGGCCTGTAATGCCCGGGGTGACGCGGCGGTAATGCTGGTAGCGGCGGCCGTAGCGGTCGACCTCGGCCATTACGATAGGGCGGGGGCCGACCAGGCTCATCTGGCCGCACAGCACATTCCAAAGCTGCGGGAGCTCGTCGAGCGAAGTTTTCCGCATAATGCGGCCGATACCCGTGACGCGAGGATCGCGCTTCAGCTTGCGGTCGCGCTCCCACTCGGCACGCAGCGCGGGATCGGCTGCCAGGTGCTGCTCCAGAACATGGTCGGCGTCCGTGACCATGGAGCGGAACTTCCAGGCGGTAAACATCTTGTGGCCGCGGCCGATGCGTCGCTGCCCGTAGAAGATAGGTCCGCGGGAGCTGAGGCGGACGCCGGCGATCAGCGTGAGGAACAAGGGTAGAAAGAACAGGGAGACAAAGGAAGCAACCAGGAGGTCAAAGGAGCGCTTCAGCAGCCGTGGAATCGTTTGCGAAAGGCGCTGTTCAATTTCCAGACCGAGGATGCCGCCGAGGTCTTTGGCGGATACCCAAAGGCTTGACATACCGGCAACATCCGGCAGCACAAGAACGTGGTGGAAGTGCTGCGAGTACCGGTTGAGGATTTCTTCAAGTTCGGCGGCCGGAGCCTGGGGCAGCGCGAGAATGGCATAGCAGCCGCGATTGCGCTCGGCCAGGTCGGCCGCGTGGCGAAACTCGCCGACGAAGAGGCCGTCGATCTGCTCGGCACAGGCTCTGGAGTTTTCCTCAAGCATGGCAATCGGACGCAGGCCCAGGGTCGGCTGTTCCGACAGGACCTTGAGCATGGCCTTCCCCGCCTGCCCCGCGCCGAAGATAACGGTCGGCACACCCCACCAGCTTTGCCGTGCGCCCACGGCGCGCACCGTGCGGCGGCTTATCGGCACCAGCGCAAGGGTCAGCAGCCAGGCCAGCACAAAGGCAATGCGCGAGTACTGCCCGCCCACCTTGACGAAGAAGGTGGAAACAATCAGGAGCAGGTAGCTCAGCGTAACGGCATGGATCATCTTGCGGAACTCTTCAATGGCGTTGGCGGCGATGCCGGGGTAAAGATCAAGCGCCAGGAAGACCAGAAAAAAAAGCGGAAGTCCGGGAAGCAGGGTGGCATACTCGGACGGCCGGAACTGCCCGTGAAACACGAAGCGGAGCGACACGGCAACCGCGCCCGAGAATAGGACCGCGGCGAGGTCGGCCGCCACCAGGGCAGTGATTGTGAGGGTGCGGCTGCAGCCGACCGCCGGAACTTCGGCGGCGGCCGTGTAGGGAGAAGAGAAAGTTGATGCGCTGCTCATGGTGCTCGTCCTTTTGCCTTGCGGCATCCTTGCTGCGAGCGCCTGGGTCTAGCCAGGGGCAATCCGACGCGGGCATCGTTTCCCGCGCCGGGAAGTACGGCAGTTACGGCAAGAGCGCAACCGGTGTTTGCGCATGATTGTCTTCGCCGCTCATTTGCATCTTTGCGCTCCCGATGGAGGCTTCAGCAATACGGCGGGCGAAGGGTAAGCTGCTGACGGCATGCTCGACTATCTCGGTAAAACGCGCGACAAAGCGCGCTTCTGAAAAAGCCGCGGCATGGGCCTTCAGGGTTTGGGGCAAAAACTCCTCGGAGCGCGCTTCAAAGTGGAGCATGGCGCGTTGGAGGGCTTCCGGGGTGGGTTCCGAGAAGAAAACAGCGGTGTCGGCGGTCATGGAATCGAGCACGCCGCCCTCGGCAAGCGCGATCACCGGGCAGCCGCAGGCAATGGCTTCGACCGGCACAATGCCGAAATCTTCCACCCCCGGGAAGAGAAGCGCGCGGGCTTTCCGGTAGTAGTCGGCCAGGGCCGCGTCCGAGGCAAAGCCGGTAAACTCGACCCCGGCACCAAGCTCGGCGGCAAGCGCGCGAAGATTGGCCTCCTCCGGGCCGCGGCCTACGATCGTGAGCCGCCTGCCGAGCCTGGCGCAGGCGCGGATGGCATGATCCACGCGCTTGTACGGCACCAGCGCCGACACTACCAAGTACGCTTCTTCGGGCACGCGCTCGGAGGCGGCAAAACGCTCCACGTCAACCGGCGGCGGCAGCACCAGGGCATCGCGGCCGTAAATGCGGCGCACCCGTTCGGCCACATAGGTCGAGTTCGCGATGAAAAGGTCGACGCGGTCCACGGTGCGGCGGTCGTACTGGCGCAGAAGGGCGGCGATCGGACCGTATACGAAGCGGGACAGGAAGGAGCCGACCCGCTCCGGGCCGAAGTACTCATCAAATAGGTCCCACACATAGCGCATGGGGGTGTGGATATAGCAGATGTGAAAAGGAGCCGGACTGCTTCCGGAAGCGGTTTTGGACCGGCGCACCATGCTTTTGGCCACGGCGTGCGAGGTGGAAATGACGACATCCACGCCTCCGGCCCGGTTTGCTTCCGCAAGGAGCGGAAACAGCGGCAGGTAGGAGCGGTAGCGCTTTGCGGCCAAAGGGAGCCGCTGGAGCAGACTCGGATAGATGGGCCGGTCCGTAATGATTTCGGACACGGAACCCCGGTTGTGGAGCAGCGTCCAGAGCGGCGCTCCGGGGAAGAGTTTGCAGAGCACCTCAAGAACTTTTTCCCCGCCGCGCATGCCGGTAAGCCAGTCATGCACGAGGCCGACGCGCACGCCGGGCAGCAAAGCCTGATCGACGCGGCGGCTCATGCCAGGCTCCAGCGCCGTGCGGCGGCCGGTTCGGCCGCTGCTGCCTGCCGGAGCACGGCTTCCGTGCGGCGGGCAGCTTCATCCCAGGAGAATCGGGCAGCCTGCGCAAGGGACGGCTCATACGGAGCAGCCGCGGCCTGCTCTTTGGCAAGGTGGCGAAGGACGGCGGCAGCCACCTCGCGCACATCGGATGGGTTGACGTAAAAGGCGGCCGTGCCGCCGACCTCGGGCAGCGAGGTGGTGCCGGAGGTGACGCACTTGAGCCCGCAGCTCATGGCTTCCAGCAGCGGAAGGCCGAAACCCTCGGCCAGGGAGGGAAAAAGAAAAAGCGAAGCGCCCGAGTACAGCCCGGCCAGATGCTCCTCCGGAACATACCCGGTAAAGTGGACCCGGGCCGGAATGGGCGGCAGCTTCTGCTTGCCGAAGACGGAAGCCTCGGCCTGCTTGCCCGCGAGTACAAGCCAAACATTGTCCGGGAGTGATCGCTGCGCGATGCGCCAAGCCGCAAGGATCGTGGCAAGATTTTTGCGTGCTTCCAGCGAGGAAAGCGAGAGCACGTAGCGGCGCGAGGGCAGTGCCAGCGCGGCGGCGGTCTTTGCGGCTTCCAGCGTGGAGCAGAGCCGTGTTGTGTCGGACGGCCCATTGTGAACCACCGTGATTTCTTCAGGCGGCCGGCCGAGCAGCCGCACCATACGCTCCTTGGTGTAGGCCGAAACAGCGATCAGGTGTACGGCCCGGCGGGCAATGCGGCGGGTCATGTAGCTATACCACCTGCCGTAGGCGCCTCCAAACCATTCCGGGTTTTCGAGGGCAAACAGGTCGTGAAAAGTAACGACCTGGCGGCGGTAGCCGATCGGGCCGGCCGCGCAAGGGCTCCATAAAAGCCGTCCCCCGGCAAGCCTGGGCAGCACGGTCTGCTCCCACAGGTGGCCGAGTGCGCTTTTGCCGACTTTACCGCTCGCCGGAGTCAGAAGCGCGGGCGAGCCGGGCAGGCGGCGAACGATTTCGCGGGCATAGCGCTGGACGCCAGTGACGCGGTGATGAAGAAAGCGGGCGTTGACAGTGTAGACGCCGGAAGAAAGGTCAGGCCCGGCGGTCGGCACCGCGAAATCGCTGCCGACGGGCAGGGTCGCTTCCTCGGCCGGGATCAAGGCGGGAGCAGGCATGGCTGTCAGCATGTTCCCTTCCCCTTAGCTCGCGCTCAGCACATGCGTGTTGTCGTACCGCGAGTACACGCCGTAGTGCTGGTAGGTCGAGCTCATCTCGCGGCGAACTTTGTTCAGCACGAGCCCAAGGATATTGACATCGAGACGGTTGAGCGTGCCGAGCGCGGCAGCCACGGCTTCATGGTTGGTTTGCCCGGCCTGCGCCAGCAGGATGACCCCATCAGCGGCGCAGGCAATCTGGATCGGCTCGGCCAGCCCCAGCATGGGCGGCGCGTCGATCACGACCAGGTCATAGTCCTCCGCGGCTTCTTCCAGCAGCGTGGGCATGCGCGTGCCGACCAGGTGCGAGGCTTTCTGGAAAAGATGCCCGGCTGTCACGACATGGAGATTGTCGAGGCCGGAAATCTCATGGCGCACGTCGTGGATCGTACGGCCTTCCAGGATGACCTCGGCGAGGCCCGCATCGGTGTGGCTCACGGCAAAGTGGCTGTGCTGCGAAGGGCGGCGGAGGTCGGCGTCAATCAGCAGCGTTTTGCGGCCCTGGAGGGCATGCGCAATCGCAAGATGCGCCGTGCAGGTGCTTTTTCCTTCACCGGCCAGGGCGCTTGTAATGAGCAGCGAGCGGAGCGGCTCGCGGGTGCGCTCCTGCAGCACCAGGGAGCGCATGGTGCGGATCGCTTCCGTATAAGCATCCTGGGTGCGGCTCCAGTCGATCGGTTCCTTAGCGGCAGCCGAAGCCTGGCCGTCGCCGCTTTCCAGCATCAACTGGCGCCCGGCGGGCTTTAGCTGGTGAACGTCCGGCAGCACGCCCAGCACCTCGATGTTGAGACTGCGGCGGGCCTGCTCGGGGTCGCGGACGCTCTTGTCGAGCATGTCGGCAATAAGCACGACCGCGGCCGAGACGACGGCGGAAAGGAAGAAGCCGAGGAAGATAAAGATGCTCTTCTTCGGGAACACCGGCGAGCTTTCGGGGCGGGCCTCATCGGCGATCCGGATGGCACTGTTCTGGAAGCCCGAGTTGATGCCGGCTTCCTTGATTTTCTGGAAAAGCTCGTTATAGAGCGTCTTGTTTGCTTCGGCATCCCGCTTTAGCTGGGCATACTGGAGCGAGCTTCCCGTAAGCCTGTCGGCCTCGCCCTTGGCCGCGTCCAGCGCGTCGCGCAGCATGGTTTCATGCGTAGCGGACTGGGAATAGTCCGCCTTGATGCGCTGCCCGATCTCCGCGCGCGCCGCGTTGTACTCGCGGGTAACCTCGGCCAGATCATTGCTGGCAAGCTTGTAGTTCATGTTGTTGACGCCGTAAGTGGTCTTTACGGTGGCCATTTTCTGCTGCGCTTCTTCAAGCCGCCCTTGCAGCTTGGTGAGCTCATCGGCCTGCGAGGAGATTTCCAGCGCAGCCGGATTGCCGCTTTGAACGCCCTTGTAGGCGGTTTCCTTGCGGATGCGGTCGTTTTGCGCCTCTGTCAGGGCTGTGCTAGGCGAGTAAACGCGCGCGGCCAGGATGCTGGTCTGGTCTTCAGGGTTGATGACGCCGAGCTGGCGCTGGTAGTTTGCGAGCGCTTCATCGCTCTTATTCATCCTGAGCTTCAGGTCGTCGAGCTGCCCCACCATATAGCTTGAAACGCTCATGGAATTGTGCATGCGCATCTCATACACCTGATCGATGTAGCGGTGCGCGACCGCGTTCGCAATATCGGCCGCCTGCTGCGCGTTCTTGGAGCGGTAGGAGATGCGAAGCAGGAGGCTGTTGGCCGGGTGCGTAATCGTGAGCCCCGGCAGCGTAACCGAGCCCGCCGTGTTGGCGGGGTGGCCGGGCTTGGGCTGCGGCAGCAGGTGGAACTGCTCGGCAACCGGACGCAGCACCGCGTCGGACTGCATGAGGTCCATTTCGGTCGTCAGGAACTCTTCCACATCGCTCGTGCTTTCCGGGTTGCCTTCCCCGCCGAGCGCCGTGGTCGGCACTTTGTTATCCACCGTGATGCGGGCCGTGGCTTCATAGACCGGGGTGACCATGTAGCAGAGCAGCGCGGTAAGCGCGGTGACGCAGAAAACGGCCGCCGCGATCTTCCAGCCGGCCCGGCGCAGGAGCCAGAGATAGTGGTGCATCGGCAGGAGCTCTTCCGGCTCCGTAGACGAACGTAGGGGCGGTGCCGTATAGGTAAGCTGCTGGCTATTGCCGGCCGCCGGCAGAATCCGCGGTTTGTTGCTGTAAGGAGAAGGCATCGCAATCCTCGCAAAAACACTTTTCTGTTTCCATGCAGTTGGAGACAAGGGGCGGGCAAAAGACCCGCTCCCAAAATCCATCAGTAAAACCCGGTACAGCGCTTATGAACTCTATCGGCAAAAACTTTGCCGGCAACAGGGCTACAGCGGCCTAAAAGCGGCAAGGCCGGTTTATCGGTAAATCAGCATGCCTGTCGCGGTCGCCGTACCGAAGCCGGCTACCTGCGCCAAAACCTTGGCGGTGATGCGTTTGCCGTTGTTGTCAGGCACGTACAGGATGTCGTCCGGCTGAAGCGTTACGTCCGGTGCTTTGCGCGCCATAATAGCCGACAAAGGCACGGAGATTTCCTCGCGGGGTGCGCCGGGGGTGTGTTCGCGGTAGATATAGGCGTTTTTGCCGGAGTACTGCTGGAGTCCCTCACTCATGGCGAGCGCCTTGACCACCGTGGTTTCCGAATCGTCCTGCATGGCAAAGCTGCCCGGCTTTCTTACATTGCCGGCCACAAAAATCCGCCCCGCTTCCGGTACGCGGACCTCCTCGTCGCCGTGGAGCTTTACGTTGTACTTTGGGTCAGCCGATTCCATCAAGCCGCGCACCGGGATGGATTGCACCGTGACGTGCATGGTGCCGTCCGCGATCTGCTCGCGGTGCGTTACTGAAATAGTGGGCCCGACGGTCGGCGCAAGGCCGCCGGCCTTGGCCAGGGCATCCAGCAGCGTCGTATCGCCCGTGGCCTGGAAGGTAAGCGGGTGATTCACGGCGCCGAGAACGCTGACAGGCTTGGAGCGGTATTCCAGAACCGAGATGCTGACGACCGGCTCGGTGAGAACCTGCTCGGAAATCAGGGCGTCGGCAATCTTCTTTTCTACCTGCGAGGGCTGGAGGCCGGCTACCGAGATCCGCTGCTTCAACAACGGCAGCACCAGGCTGCCGTCCGCGCCGACGCGGAACGAGCGGGAAAGCTCCGGGCAGTAGGGCACCATGATCTGTAAAAGATCATCGGCCCCGAGCGCCTGAGAAGGAAGAACATCATTGGTGGCAAGCGGCGCAGGTACGGCGCTTGCCGTGCCGCTTTGCGCGGCATTCGGCTCGGCCGCGTCCTGCGCGGCAAGCGATCCGGGGAGCAAAAAAGCAGGGAGAACCATGGCAGCAAAAGCAAGGGTGCAGAAAGACGTGGAGCGCTTGGTATAGGGTGTACGTGCGCGAAAGTCTCGAGTCGTGCAGGGAAGCATTGGGTGCAGTGGTACTGAAGAATCAGTCATGTGTAGCATCCGTTGGTGCGGTGAGTCGGGAGCCGCTCGGATGCGATTCCTGACCGGGTGGTTGGGTGCAGCCCCGCGATAGGACCGCCGTGCTGTTCGTTGCTTTCCAGATGCCGCCGGCCTGAACTACCAGGTAATTTCCACCAGCCCCGCACGACCTATCCGGACTCTAACATCGGCACCATCCGGTAACTCAAGCAATCTTGGGTCACTGCAAATGTAAAAAGTCACTACAAGGGTAATCACCCAAAAGGGGGTAAAAGGCCCTTCTGGCAATCGTAAAAAAAAGTTGCAGCCCTATGAATCCAGTCTGACTCCACTGTTCGCAAAGCATCCTAAGGGGTTGGTTACGCGATAGTACCATCGCGCAGCTTTTGCATTGCAGGAGAATCGTGAAAAGAAAGAACTTTTTTCTTAAACGGGAGAAAAAGGGAGCGATCTTTACACGATGAGTGAAAAATAAAATCAATTTGGCCGAATGGAACTCACCTCCTTTGCTGCTTTGTCCATGAAGGAGCGCCGGGGAGCCGTCCGCTTTCTTAAAGAGAATCGCAGCAAGCTCCTCCTCTAATAGGAACCACCCTCCTCTTACGAAGACGCGTCTGGGCCGCACCCCGCCCGGTCCCCGGGTCAGCCGAGCCGGTCAGTGCATCCGCAAAATGCGGTCAGGGCGGAGTCGGCCGGCCATCAGTTCCCAAAGCGCGAGGAAGTTGCCCTGCATGCGGCCGCGGCGGTCAATATAGGATTCGGGCGCGATGCTGTGGAGGATGTTGCTGAGGAGCCTGCGTGAAATGCTGCGCATGGCCGCCGGCCAGGTGAACGTTCCTTTTTGAGCCAGATAGATGGGGTTGGCGACCTGTGAATAGCCCAGGCGCTTGCCGGAAGTACGGCCGACCTTGACGCCGAGATGGACTCCCTGAGCGCCCCCGACCTCAACCAGCGTGCCGTAAGGGAGAAAGCTGCGGGAAAAATCAATGTCCTCGTACCAGGCGTAGGCAGGCAGGTTTTCATCAAAGCGCAGCCCATGCCCATGCACGGTGGAAAGCCGGAAGATCATGTTGCACCCGTAGGTGTTCCAGGCGTCCCTGGGCACCCGTTCGCCTACCGGGGGAACCGCGGCAATGGCTCGGATCGTTTTGCGGGCATGCTCCACGGTGAGTCCCGGGCCGACAGCGCCATCGGCAACCACCTTGCCGGTGGCGCCCTGCACCTCCGGAAAGCGCCGGAAGACCTCTTCCATCTGAAGAAGGTAGTCCGGGTGCAGATAGAAGTCGTCGTCCATGAAGAAGATGAGGTCCCAACGGGTGCCGGCCTCGCGAAGCAGGTGGTTGCGCTGCGCGCAGGAGCCGCTGACGGCTTGGAAGAACCGCACATGAGGAAACAAGGCCGGCGCGTCCCCGATGTCGGACGGCTCGCAATAGGCAATCAGGATGGCGGCAGCCGGATAGCGCTGTTCGGTAAGGTCGGCAAGAGTTTGGCAAAGGATGGCGGGACGGCCGCGCGTGGCAATGCCGATCGCGATCGACAAAGGACGGACGGCGGCATCGGCGGCCGGTACAGCAAGAGGCAGCATGGCAGGTGAAACAGTCACAAGCACGTCCTAAATGCCGATTCGCGGTGGACCTGCGACAGCGCGCCGGATGGGTGAGCAACCCCCTCCCTTGCGCCGATTCAACCCGAGCCGGATCGGTCGATGAGCTCGGCCATGCAGCGCCGACGCCCTACCCAACGATCTTCCCATCGGCCGGGGAAAAAAGAAATGACGGGAGTGCAAGTTTTCTTGGCAGCTACAGCACGAAAGTGCGAAGGTAGGAGGGCTGTACCTACTTGCGCCATCTCTTTTTTTGTGGCTGCGGCCCGTAGAAGGGCTCGCCAGCATGCTGTTTTAGCCTTGAGGACTCCGTCAAATGCCGGTAACAGGGGAGAAGCCTGTGTCAGAAGAGGGAGCAGCCGCCGTCCGCTCCTTGAGCAGTACCCGTACCGTGGCCACAAGCGCCATGTGGAACCTCATAGGCCGCGCCGGACCGCTGATCGTTGCTGTGCTGGCGACGCCGTACCTGGTGCGCGGTCTCGGCCCGGACCGCTGGGGCGTTTTCACCATCGCGCTTAGTTTTGTCGGGATCTTCGCAATTTTCGACTTCGGCATCGGCCGGGCGCTGACCCGCACCATTGCCGAGCTGCTGGTCGACCACCAAAGGGTAGAGGCAGCGACGCTGGCCCGGACCGGCATCGCCACCCTGGCTGCCCTGGGCTGCGTGGGCGGCCTCCTCATCGCAGCCCTGGCCAAGACCTGGGTGCTCCACGGGCTGCACATTCCCCCATCGCTTCAAAGGCAGGTCATCGACGCTTTCTACGTGCTGTGCCTGGCGGCACCGCTGGTCATTGTGAGCGCCGCGCTTTGGGGCGTGATCGCGGCGTTCCAGGAGTTCCGCTCGGCCAATCTGATCAATGTGCCGATTATGGCGGCCTATTACCTGGGCCCGCTGCTGGTGCTTCACTTCAAGGACAGCTTGGTGCCGGTGCTCGGGGTTCTGGTGCTGTGCCGCATCGTGATGGTGACAGCCTACTGGC
This sequence comes from uncultured Acidobacteriaceae bacterium, assembly GCA_964246825.1. Lineage (GTDB taxonomy): Bacteria > Acidobacteriota > Terriglobia > Terriglobales > Acidobacteriaceae > EB88. The sequence goes on from CAXTSG010000065.1 coordinate 12,117, forward strand.
GCATCTGTCTCCGGGTGCTGCCGGAGCTCAAAACAGCCCGGATCGCCCCCGCAAAGCTAGGGCCCGTGCTGCGCATGGGCGGCTGGATGACAGCCTCGAACGTGACCTTCCCGATCCTGACCTATGTGGACCGCTTCATCATCGCGTCCGTGCTTTCGGCGGCCGCGACCGGCTACTATTCCACGCCGTTCGACCTCGTGATGCGGTTCACGATCATCCCGGTAGCAATCATGAACACGGCATACCCGGCGATCGCGGCCTCCTACCGCACGGAACCCGCGCATGCGGCGTCCCTGTTTCGGCGCAGCCTGCTTACGGTGGCAGCGACGCTGTTTCTTCCCTGCCTTTTTTGCGTTGCGTTGAGCCACTTCGTGCTGCAGGTCTGGCTTGGGGCCGACTTTGCCGCTCATGCCACGGTGGTCCTGCGCTGGCTGGGGGTCGGCATCCTCCTGTCCTGCGTGGACAGCGTGGTGGGCGGGCTGCTGGACGGTATCGGCAAGGCAAGCGTAAACGCCAAGTTTTCTCTCGCGGAGCTTGTGCTCTATATTCCGCTATTGGCGGTGCTGGTACGCTCCTACGGTATTGAAGGCGCGGCCGTTGCCTCGGCGCTGCGCTGTCTTGGGGACCTCCTGGTGCGTTTGTGGTTTGCCCAGCGGCTGTATCCGCCGATTCGCGGTATTGCCGCGGGCCTGCTGCCGGTGCTTCTCGGCGGCACGGGGACGCTGTTTGTGACGGCGCTGCTGCAAGGCACGG
>CAXTSG010000066.1:0-12860 GCA_964246825.1 uncultured Acidobacteriaceae bacterium
GCCGAATCAAGAGCTACACTGCCGCATAAATCGCGAGTGTTTTCTACCTCCAATCGATCCCGATCAGCTTGCTCAAGGGCCTGCAATCCTTGCATCCATGCAGCAGTTAAACCGCTTGTATTCTTGACATCGGCTTTAAACGGCATCAGCGGCGACCGCCTCGTAATTCGTCCATAGAGTTTGCGACCGCTTTTGCCACCGCTTCGTTTGCCTTGCCTGAGAACTCAAGAAGACCGCCCCATGTTGATTCCGCATGCTGCACGGACGCCAGATCAAGGCTGGTTATGTCTACAGTTTTCCTATCCCGCTCAAAGTAGAAAACGCGGCAATTTTTCGGCAGAGCTTTTGCCGCCATATCCATGAGAGGCTTGGATTTTTTAGCGGTAAGCAGATCGAGAAATGCGGCTGCTTTTATGCCTGAAATGCCTTTCAGGGTTTGCCACGCCCAAATAAATTCCAGAAGCTGTGGCGAATGACTGGAAAGACAGACCTTGTAGCCGCGCACAAGCAGTTCAAGAATCAGCAGCAGAACGGCGCTTATGGCTTTCGGATGTAAACCCATCTCCAGTTCTTCAATAATGACCCACTTGATTTCACCTCGCATAGGGATCTTACTAGGAGGCATAAGCCAATACAGACCAAGCAGAAGCGGCACAAATTCACGCTGGCCCGCTGACCAAACCATGTATGCCAAATTATTTTCTTCGCTCTGTAGGACGAGTCTCTTCTGCGAGTTTGTACGCACCATGCTTAGGCTGAAACCGCCGAAGATACTATCGTTCAATGCTTTCCGGTACTCAGCCTTCAAACGACTGGCTTGCGGGAACAAGGCCGTACCAACCTTGAAATCGTCCTCCATTAGCAAACGTAATTTCTCACTGAAAGCGCGGACGGAATAAGGATCGCCGGCACCATAATCACTGAAGGGTCGAGGCCAGCCATCTCGTAAGGTCAAAACTCGTTGAGCAGGAACCAAAAAGGTTTTTTCTTTTCCGGAGCTTGCTTTTCTTTTGATAAGCCTTTCAAGATCAACAGCTTTGCCGTCCCATTCCACCTTGCTGTTGGATGAATTCCACAAGGAGCTCATTCCCTCCCCGAAGTACAGCGTCATGAAATCCTTATCATCCCCCGCCCAATCTGTCCCGTGATCGGCAAGTTGAGCTTTCACGGCGCTGGTGTCGGTGAGCAACTTAAGCCACTGAAAAGCAATGCTTTTACCGCTTGCTTGAGGTCCGACAAAAACGGTCAAGTCGCCGAACTCAATATCGGCTTCTACAAGTGGGCCCACGTTGCGAATGGAAAGTCGCGTCTTTTCCGGCATAAAGTAAGCGTACACACAGCGCCGCCCGATCTAAACTTTATAAACCTATGGTCTTCGTCCTCGACAACTACGACTCTTTCACCTACAACCTGGTGCAGTACATGGGCGAGCTGGGGGCGGAGATGGTGATTCGCCGCAACGATGAGCTTTCGGTGGAGGAGGTGGAAGCGCTCGGGCCGGAGCGGATTCTGCTGTCGCCCGGGCCTTGTACGCCGCAGGAAGCCGTGATTTCGATGAAATTGATTCGGCACTTTGAAGGAAAAGTCCCTATTCTGGGCGTGTGCCTGGGGCACCAGGCACTGGGCGCGGCGTTCGGCGGGCAGGTGGTGCGCGCGCCGCGGCTGATGCACGGCAAGACCAGCGTGGTGGAGCATGACGGCAGGACCATCTTCGCGGGAATTGCCAGCCCCATGACCTGCACCCGGTACCACTCGCTGATTGTCGCCGAAGAGGGGCTGCCGCCGGAGCTCCAAATCTCGGCACGCACGGCGGACGGCATCATCATGGGCCTTCGGCACCGCGAGTTTCCGGTGGAAGGGGTGCAGTTTCACCCGGAAAGCGCGCTGACCGAAGACGGTAAGCAGTTGGTGGGTAACTTCCTCAAGCTATAACTTCCGGTGCCCTCTTCGTGCCTTTTGCGGGATTGACGGGAGCATCCGCGATGGTGAGAGCATAGAAGGCTATGGATTTTTGTTCCGAAAGCACCGAAGCAAGGCATGCCGCGCCTCGGATGCTTGCTTACTCCGCCGTACTCTTTTGCTTGACGGCCTGGGCGCGCGCGGGCGCGGCGCAGGAACCGGCAGCCCAGCCGATCGCCTCGGTTTCCACGAACGGCGTTATTTTGCAGGGCGCGCTCCGCGGCGCCGACGGCCGCGCTGCCATCGCGAACAACGGCGAGGTAACAGCAGGCGAGAAAACCGCCGAGGTCACCCTGGCGCGCGGCGGCTCGCTGGCCGTGTGCGCCAGCACTACGGTTCACCTGTCGCGGGATACCGGGGTGGGGTCCTCGGTGAAGCCGGCCGAAGCAGGGTTGATGCTTTCGCTCAGCCGGGGCGCGTTTGAGGCGAACTACACCCCGGGCAGCTACTCCGATGTGCTGCTGACGCCGGACCTGCGCCTCCTGGTTTCCGGCCCGGGCCGGGCCAACCTGAAAGTGCGCGTGGATGAGCTGGGCGATACCTGCATTGACAATGCAGGCGACAATGCGCCGTATGTGGTGGCCAGCAGCGTGATGGACGGCGGTGCGTACCGGGTGCGTCCGGGGCAGCGCGTGCTGTTTGTGGGCGGCTCGCTGGGCAAGGTGGTGGACAATGAGCGGGAGTCCTGCGGCTGCCCGACTCCCGCGGCGAACGCACTTGCGAGTGCCGCGGGGGACACGAAGTCCGGCGGTCCTTCCTCCACGCCAGCCGATACAGCCTTCCCTACCGCGGTCAGCGAGGGGCTTGCGCCATTGCCGGGATCGGCCTCCAGCCCCGCGGTGCCTTCGGGCCGGGTGCATGCCCAGGTCGGCGCGACCTTTTCTTCCAGCGCGCCGCCGGGGCCGCCGCCACCCGAAGCCGCCGGGGCGAAGCCTGTCGCCGCTCCGGAGTCGCATGGATTCTTCCACGCTTTGAAGCGCTTCTTCGCCAAGCTCTTCGGCGCTGAGTAGCGGCAGGGCAAAGGGAGGGCTTCGCGTTAGAATGGTGCAGCTTCACGCCGCAAACCACGGAGGCGTGTGCTTTTACCTCCAAGGAGTTCCCTTATGGCGATTCCCGCCACCCAGATGCGCCCCGGCATGATTATTAAGTTCAACAACGAGCTGCACACCGTGTTTGCCGTCGAGCATCGAACCCCCGGCAATTTGCGCGCATTTATCCAGGCCAAGCTGCGCAACCTGCGTACCGGCTCCATGTTTGAGCACCGCTTTCGCTCGCCCGACCCCATTGACCGCGTCATCGTCGACGAAGTGCCGATGGAGTTCCTTTATAACGACGGCGACGATTACTACTTTATGGACACCACCAGCTATGAGCAGCTGAATCTGAAGCGCGACACCCTCGGCGACGCGGTGGAATATCTGACGGCCAACCTTCAAATTACCGTGTCCATCTTTGACGGCGTGCCGGTCGGCATCGACCTGCCGCAGACGGTGGAGCTTACGGTAGTTCAGACGGAGCCGGGGCTGAAGTCGGCAACTGCTTCTTCGGTCACCAAGCCGGCGCGGCTGGAGACCGGGCTGATGGTCAACGTGCCGCCGTTTATCAACGAAGGCGAGAAGATTCGCGTGGATACGGCTGAGGGTACATACCTGTCACGGGCGTAAACTGCTCCCTAAATTGGACGTTAGAGGGGAATCAAAAGATGAACGTTGATGAACGAATCGAGAAGTTGACGGAGCGGCACGAAGCATTGGCTCAGACTGTGGAGTTAATAGGTGCGGAAGTGCGCCAGTTCAGTGAGGAGGTGCGCCAGCAAGGCCAGAATCTTGAAAAACTGAGCCAGGATGTCAGCAAAGTCTTGGGAGCCGTAGCAGACCTCATCACTGTAGCCCGCATGCATGAACGCCGCATCAGCGACCTGGAAGCCGGCCGCTGAACGATGGCAGCTCGGTTCCATGCCGGAAGCCGTTTCGCAACCGTTGATTTCGCGTAATCTTGCCTGCTCCACACGTCCGGGCTACCATGGCATCGATCATGAAGTGGCAACGAGGGTTCAAACGCATTCGCCTAGTCAGCATTATCGCGCTTGTTTCAGGCGTCGTCCTGCTGCTTTCTGTTGTGCTGACGCAGTCGCTCGGCTATGCGCCCGACCCGGCCTTTGCGCAGTTTTACACTGCTTTCTGGCCGCTCGGGCTTATGCTCCTGGTACTGGGCGCGCTGCTGTGGGTTATGGTGTGGATCCTTTCGGGCTTTCTGCCGGACGGCAGCGAGCAGGTGCCGGTACGGGCGCGCTTTGATCGCTGATTTCCGGAGTTTTGCGAGCTGCGTCATGCCTACTCCGGTGCTTGTTGCCGCCCTTGTTGCCGAGGTACCGGCCGGGCGGGCTGCCGCGGTGCTCGCGGGCATCGCTTCTATCTGCACCGCACTGGCATGGCCGGTGCTTATCGGGTTTGTTCTTGTGCTGTTCCGCGTGGAGGCCCGCGAGCTGCTCCAGGCGGCGGTCGGCGTTGCCGGAGGCGCGACCCGCTTCAAGATCTGGCAGATTGAGTTTGACCGCGACGTACAGCAGCAGATTGCGCGCAGCGAGTCCGCGGCCCTAAGCACGCCGCCGGAAACCCCGGCATCGCCGGGTTCCAGAATTGTCCTCGGCACTCCCCCTCCAGGCCCGAGCGAAGCCGCACAGGCCGCGGCTTCTATCTCCAGCACCGAGGTTTCCGCAGCCACGGGTGTGCGGTCGCTGCTGGAAGCCGCGCCCACCTCTACCCTGCGGAAAGCGGCGGAGGAAGCGATCAGGACGCGCATGCTCGGCTTCGCGCAGGAGTATGAAACCACGCGCGCCTCCATGCATGCAGGCGCGGAGCGCACCCGCGCCATGAACGCGGTGGTAGCCAAGATGCGGGCGCTGGCGTTGGCCGCTGACCTGTTCCTCGATGAACTGATGGCCGCGTCAAGCTCGCCCGGCCGCCGGCTGGCCGCGATCTGCATCCTTCAGCTCAAGCCGGAGATGCGCGCCGTGCCGTGGCTTTTAGAGCGCATGCGGCAGGAGCAGCCATTCGTATTTTTTCATGCTTCGGTGGCCCTGCTCAACACGGCCCGACGATTTGGAGCGTCAGAAGGAGCGGCTCTCGCCACGGCGCTGCGTTCGGCACTGGCGCAGGTGCAGAGCTTCGGTGCTAGCGCCGATGCCAATACCGTGCGGCTGCTCACGCTGGCGCTTTCCGAACTGGGGACCACCTAGCGGGCTTGCAGCGGCAACGCAACTCTGGAAGACTGAAGCGGCCGCAGTGAAAGGACAGCCCATGCTCCCTGACGACCTCATCGCGCGCCGCTACTCAGTGGAAGGCCGGGTGCAGGGCGTGGGTTTTCGCTGGTTTGTTCACCGCGAGGCGGCGCGGCTCGGCCTGCGGGGCTCCGTACGCAATACGGAGCACGGCACGGTGGAGTTGTCGGCGGCAGGGCCGGCGGAAGCCATGGCGCAGCTGCGCGCGGCGCTGGAACGCGGCCCGCGCGGCAGCCGCGTGGACCGCCTGAAAGAAGAAGAGCTTGCGCCCGGAGAAGCGGAAGTCCTCCGTGCATTCACGATTGAAGGAGCCTGGTAAACAGCATGACCGATTTCCCGTCCGGCCCGGACACTAATTTCCTAAAAAGCCTGGTACGCACCGTACCCGACTTTCCCAAACCCGGCATTCTTTTCTACGACATCACGACTCTGCTGAAGGACAAAAAGGGCTTTGCCGATCTGATCGACGGGCTCGCCTCCCACTCGATTCATGACAAGGTCGATTTGGTTCTTGGGGTAGAAGCCCGCGGGTTTATCTTCGGCCCGGCGCTTGCCTACCGCTTGAACGCGGGATTTGTACCGGTGCGCAAGCCGAAAAAGCTGCCGGCGGAGGTGCTGCGGGTTTCCTATGACCTGGAATACGGGTCGGACTCGCTGGAAATCCACAAGGACGCGATCGCGCCGGGGCAGAGGGTTTTGCTGGTGGACGACCTTTTAGCGACCGGCGGCACCATGGGTGCCGTGGTTGAGCTCGTGAAGCAGCAAGGCGGCGAGATCGCCGGGTTGAGCTTCGCGGTCGAGCTCGACTTCCTGAAAGGCCGCGAGCGCTTAGGGGAGTATGACGTCTTCAGCCTGCTGCACTACAGCAGCTGAAGTAGAAAAGGCCGCGCCTGGGCACGGCCTTTGCGGTCAAAGCATTTTCACTGATGCTGGAAGTTGCGTAGTCCGCCCACGGGAGTGCGGGACCATACACTTTCAGCGAAATGCTTTAAGCGCGGGCTCCGCGAACGAAGTGAAGAATAACGGAAATAACCGCGAAGATAAGCAGCAGGTGAATAAAAAAGCCGGCCGTGTGGAACACCACAAAGCCGCCCACCCAGGCAAGCAGCAGAACCAGTGCGATGATCAGAAACATCTATTCTCCTTGCATTGCGGCTTGGAAAAGCCGTGCCGCCGATGCCATGCTCCCAATCGGATGTGAATGCCGTGAAAAGGTTTTCCGTTCCGGCCATTCCGATGGGCGATGGTGGGAATAATGGGCACGGAAAGGATTCCGTTGCCGGAAGGGCGAGTCTCGCACCGCTATGCGCGTGTATGGGAACGGCGGCTATCTCGGACTATGCGCTTGTTCCAAATCCTGCGACTCTGTGTTGACCTCGCGCGCGATGTCCGAAAGCCGTTGGTCCATGGCAAGCTCTTCGGTCAGGGTTTGCTTCAGGAGAGCAGCGATTTCGGGCCGATGCATGGCCTCGGCGTAGGTCACCAGCACACTGTAGGTGGCAATCTGCCAATGCGTAATGCGCTTTGCCGCCGTGATGAGGCTTGCATCCACTACGTGTGCATCGCCGCCCTCGCCCATGCGGTCTTCGGCTTCCGTGAGCAGGGCGCGCACGCTGCGACCGTGGCCTCCGCGGGGGCTGGCCTCCATTTGCTCGCAGATCTGCTCCAGGCGCTTGAGCTGACCCGGGCCCTGCTCGCCATGCTGCTCCAGCGCCTTTCGTAAATCCTTGGCGTCGACGCCGCTGATCAAACGATGGACCGCTTCCTCAATCAGAAGCTTCGAAATGTAGATTTCCTGCACTTCATCGAGAAAAAGGCGGCGCAGTGTGGTGAGCTGCATGCGGGTGTTCTCCCTTGAAAAGCCGCCAGGCGGCCATCGCTTTTAGGATGCGAACGGGTTCGGCGTCATTTCGACAATGGTAATTGCGTCCCCTGCAAGGAGCCGGCCTTTGCGGCGACAGGAGTTGGTCATCGCGGCCTCCAACTCAGGGAGCGGTACCCGAAAGCCGGCCTCCATCTCGCCGTCGGCCGTCGGCAGCAGATCGTCGAAACAAGCGTCATTGGTAAAGTTCCGCATGGCGAAGTTGTCAAGCCAGGCCAGGGGAACCGGCTGCGCTCCCGCGCGGTATCGCACCTGAAGTCTGCGGGCAAACATTTTCCCTTTCGGTGCCCAGCTGCCGGTGAAACCGGAAGCACAGGAAGCGCTTGTTTCTGAACAAGCGCACAGGTAGCGTACAACCAATGGACACTCCCCTAAAAATCGTCCTCTTGGGCGCAAACGGTGCCATTGGCAGAACTCTTGGACCGCTTCTCGGCGCGGGCGGCGTGCCGTACCGCGTGGTCGGGCGCTCGCTGCTGGCCTTGCAGGTGCGCTTTCATGAGGAGCCGATCCCGGAGCACCTCCAGATCGATGCGGCGGACAAACACCCGTTCGCGGCGGCCTGCGACGGTGCGGGAACGGTGGTCTACCTGATCGGCGCGGCGCTTTGGAAGTTCAAGGACCATTTGCCATTGATTGACGAAGCTCTACGCTCGGCGCAGGAAGCCGGGGCGCGGCGTTTCCTGCTGGTCAGCTCCAACTGGAGCTACGGGGTGCCGCAGGGAGAGCGCGTTAGCGAAGAGCACCCGCGTAACCTGCAGACAGAAAAGGGCAAAATCCGCAAGGAGCAGGAAGACCGCGTGCTCCATGCGCATCGCGCGGGCTTTGCCACGGGGGTGCTGCGCATGGCCGACCTGTATGGGCCGCGCGTGGAGGCAAGCCACCTGTGGAGCCTTTTTCAGGCGGCAAAGAAAGGCACGGAAGCGCAGGTGCTGGGTCCGATCGATGCGCCGCACGAATTTGTTTTTGTTCCGGACGCGGCCGCAACGATCGCGGCGCTTCTCCAGGCCGAGGGAGCTTGGGCGCTGGATGCGGGGCAGGCATGGAACCTGGGCGGCGCGGGGGTGACCAGCATCCGCGAGATGGCGGAGCTTATCTTCAAGACCGAAGGAAAGCCGCCGAAGTACGTGGTCCCAGGCAGCCTGATGATGCGCTTTGTTCGCGCGATGAACCCCTACATCCGGGAAATGCGCGAAATGCAATACCTCCAGGAGCAGACCCTGCTTCTGGACGACAGCCGGCTGTCCGCGGTCCTGGGCGGACTCAAGAAAACCGGCTATGCCGAAGGGGTGCGGTATACACTTTCCCTGCGGTAAAAGCTAGGACGCGCCGGGCGCGGACTGCTGCCCCCAGTAGGTCATCGCCACGGCATCGCCCGTGCTCGGCAGCGGCGGCAGCCCGTCTGTGCTGCCTGCCTCTTTCAACACGGCCTCAAGCCCGCTCAGGATTTCCTCCACGCCCATCGTGTACATTTCACGGCCGTTATCGTAGCCGTTCTCCACAGATTGCTTGAGGTAGCGGCCGGCAATCTGCGCCGCCATCTGATCGGTAATCACAAAACCGGTTTTCTGCTTGTGCTGTACCCAGGCATCGCACGGCATGGCAATCCAAACGGGCCGCCCGTTTACATCAAATCGGACATCCACCGCATCGGCATGGCGGGTGGCAATGGCGACCATGACCGCCTTCCAGCGGCAGTGAAGGTCTTCGCCGGTCCAGTGGTCGGCAACATGGAAATCTTCATACATATGGGCTAGGGTAACGCCCGTGACGCCGGCAGGCAAGCTCTATGGGCACAGCTAAAAAATACGGCGGCAGGTGGAACATATCTTTTGGAGGAACGTGCGTCCAACAGAAAACCAATACCACGACCCCCGTGTTTCCCCAGGAGTTTTCCGTGACGACCCGTTCCCCTGAGTCCCTCCATCGCTTTGAAGAAAAGCTTCGCGCCCAACAGGCTCTGCTTGAACGCAGCATGCTTTCGGCAGTCAAGGAGGGTCGCCAAAGCAGCACGGACGATCTTCAGGATGCGGCCGACCATGCCGTGCAGTCGTACCAAAAGGAGCTGCTGTTTCTCCAGGGAACCCAGGGCCATAACCAACTGGCCCTAGTGCGTGCGGCGCTGGACCGCCTGGAGGAAGGTACTTTTGGAGAGTGCCTGCAATGCGGCAACACCATTGGAGAAAAGCGGCTGGAAGCCGTGCCGTGGACCCCGCACTGTATCGCCTGTCAGGAGAAAATTGAAAACGGCGAGATTGCCGATCCGGTTCGTGCCGCCTAGGCCGGCACGGAAGCTCATTGCGTCGGCCGGGCACTGCTAGAATCTTGGAAGCGCGGCGTAGCAAGGCCGTGCTTCCAAGTGGAAGCGCAGGAAAGCATTTTCGTGGACATTCAAACAAGACCGACCGGTACTTTCGCACAAATCAGCGCCCCGGCACCCAGTTGGCTGGGCAGCCATCGCAGCACGGTGATTCGCGCCTCTACCGCCGGGGTTGCCGTTCTTTTCCTGGGCATTGCCGCTGCCGTCTGGGCTTCTAATGAATCCGAGAAAGCGAAGAATGCTTTCAGCAATGCAATGGATGTTTATGATTCCCCGTTGACGCAGCCTGGACAGCCTCCTACTCCGAACGTCAAGGTGTACCCGTCAGCCGCGGCGCGCGCCAAGGACGCCAACCCCCTGTTTCGTGATGCTGCCGGCAAATATGGCTTTTTCAAGGCCGGAGTCAATGCCGAGTACTTCGCCGGGCTTACGGATGAAGACATGGGCAGGACAACGGATGCCGAAGCCGAGCTGAAAAAAGCATCCGGCAGCAGCGATGGGGGGCTTGCGGCGCTGGCAAGGATGGCTTTGGCCGGTTTGTACAGCAACAGCGGCCGTCCTAAGGATGCCGCCGCGCTTTACCGCGAACTGATTGATCATCCAACGCTTACTGTTTCATCCAACGCGGCACGGTTGGCGCTCGCCGAGTCAGAGGAAACCGCAAACCCACAGGAAGCGCGTGAGTTGTACGCCAAGGTCAAAGACACAGACAAAACAACGGCGGCAGGGCAGATCGCGGCGCAAAAGCTGAACGGAAAGTAGTTCCAAGCTGAGAGAATCTCCTGCGGCAGGCTTTCTCTATCCGGCTAGCGCACGTCAGCCCGGAACTTTTCCTTCACAAACTCTGTGAGAAACGCCACCACGGCAAGAACGGCGGCGGCAATGGTCGCGCTCTTGTGTCCCGTGACGTAGTAGCCGATCGGCCCGTTGCTTGTGGCTTGGATCAAAAGATAATCCGCTACAAAGATGATGAAGTAGAGCAGCCCGGTCGGCACCTCAAACGCCATGACGCGCGCGGCCTTGATGATGAGCGCGTCCAGAAAGCCGATGAGAAACGCAATCGTAAAAGTGGACTGCACATACGGGCTGTGAAAGCCGGGCAGGATGCTGGCCATGCCGAAGAAAGTGAAGGCTAAAATCGCCCAATTCAAGCCAAAAGAGAAAAGAGTCAGGATCATAAGGGACGTGTGTTCCGCTGAATCATAGCGCAAGCTCCCCCGTTTTGCGACCGTTTAAACAAGCGGAGGTTCCCTCCGCGGGTTACCTGTGGGAACCTTGAAGTATGGCCGCACTCTTTCTGCTTCCTTTCCTGCTTTTTGCTTTGTCTCCCGCGGAGGCACAGGCGCTTCCCGACCTCTTGACGCTGATGCAGCAGGTGCGCGCCAACCAGATGCAGCTTGATAAAACTCGGGAGGCTTATACCTTTCGTGAAGTTCAGGTATTGCATGAGCTGGACAAGCACGGCGGGGTAAAGAAAGAAGAATCTCGCGAATATAATGTGTTTTTTGTTCATGGGCACCAGATCGAGCGGCTCCAACGGCGCAACGGCGCGGTACTGAGCGCCGGCGACGATGCCAAGGAAACGGAGCACATCAAGCATAAGGTGGAGCTTGCGGAGCAAACCGCTCCCGGCGAGCCCTTGAACAACCGGCACCAGGTGGACATCAGCAGGCTTTTGACGATTGAGCACTTTTCCAATGAGCATCGCGTCACTATGGATAACCGGCCGATGATCTCCGTCGACTTTACCGGGGATACCAAGGTGCCGACGCATGGCATTGCCGAAGACGCCTCCAAACACCTGACCGGCACGCTGTGGATTGATGAAAAAGATCGACAGGTACGGCGTGTGCAGGCTCGTTTGGATAGCCCTATGCACTTCGAGCTGGGACTTCTCTCCCTGGCGCAAGGGTCAAACTTCAGCTTTGATCAGAAATTAATCAACAATGAAGTTTGGCTGCCGACGAGTGCCGAAGCTCATATTGAAGCAAAGGCCGCGCTTTTTCTCGGCTACCACCTGCAAATTCAGATCACGGATGACCAGTACAAACGCTTCCACGCAAGCGCGGACCAGCAGGACGCTGCGCCGGCAAGACCCTGAGCCTCGCCGGCGCGGCTTCTTTCGCAAGAGCGAAAGGCTTGAGGCGCCTTCCTTGCCTATGCCATTCGCACTACTGCGGTTGAGTGTCGCCGGAACCGCTGTGCTGGGCACGCATCTCCTGCATCCGCGCCTTCCGGTCGGCAATCATCTTCTCGTATTTCGCCTTCTGGTCGGGGTTCAAAACAGCTTCTACCTTGCTGTTGGAGCTCTCATCCAGAGCCTGCATCTTGCTATGCTGACTGTCGCGCGAAAGGCTTCCATCCTGGCGAATCTGCATCTGCTGATCGTGCCGGTCCTGCAAAATGGGCTTAAGCTGTGTCTGCTGGTCGCTTGTCAGGTTTAGAGATTTCGTCATGTGCTCCAGTTCCTGGTCCGGGGACATGGGGCCGTGATTGCCGTAGTGTCCGCCCTGAGGACCCTGGCCTACCGGAGCTGCGGTGTCCTGAGCGAATGAAGCGCCGGTGAGGCTGATACATAGAGCGCTGCCGAGAGCAAGGGTGCGAAAGATCTGCATGGTGTACTCCTCCTTTTGTTGGAAACCCTCAGCCGTCATTAGAGTTGTGAGCTTTTAGCGATTCTCCAAGGGAGGCATTTCAACAGGTTCGCTGCGCAGCCCGCACTGAAGCATCCCGTCGGGTTCCTGTGCAGGCACGTAAGTATACGCCAGGACTGCCCGAAACCTATGCTCGTTCAGAAACGTACAGTGCTCGCACCCCGGTCGATAGCGCAGGACTGCGTTGGTGCTGATGGGGGTAGACCAGGTATAGCCCTGTTTCGGAGCGATGGCTATGGTCTCTATAATTTCGCTCGGTTTTTTGGTCGCGGCAAAAACCGGACCGTATTTTCGAAGCGCATTGACAAGCGCGCCGCCGTCTCCGCTGGAAGAACGCCAAAGCCAGTGGCCGTTGCTCAAGGCGTACCAATGGATGCTGAGGGGGATTGCTCTGGGAAGAGTGATCGGCAGGCTTGTTGCGTTGTGGATGGTGAGCAGGAAGCCCGGTCCTGTACCCGGACGCTCTTCCGCAAGGTAAACAGCATGCAGGGTGACATCCGTACATTGAAGAATAGAGAAGGGCTTTAGCTCCCGTGAGTGAGCAGGCCGGCTTGCCGGAGTTTGTGTGCCGGCCAGGAGCCACAGAAGTCCGGCGAGAGCAGGCCGGTTACAAGAGTGAAGGTTAAACATAAACTTCTCTCGGCTCAGTGCAAAAACAAACAGCCCACTTGGGTAAGTGGGCTGTTTCAACTTATTACCGGCGATCTCCTAATCTCCCACGCACCTACGCGCGCAGTACCATCGGCCCAGCGAGGCTTAACTTCCGTG
>CAXTSG010000067.1:0-10864 GCA_964246825.1 uncultured Acidobacteriaceae bacterium
TGTCTGCACCGTTTCCGGCACGTTTTGGCGGGCGGTGACGCCGAACACCATCTTTGTGGCGCAGAATACCCGCGGCAAGCACACGGAGCTGGATGAGCAGGCGGTTCAGACGTTTTACCTGACCAACGTCGCCCAGCAGAACGATCTGAACGATATTCAAACGTCGATCCGCAACCTGTTCCCGACCGCGAAGCTGTTCGGCGTGCCGAGCCAGAACGCGATTGTGATGCGCGGGACGCCGGATGAGCTGCTGCTCGCGGGCAAGGTCATCAACGACCTGGACAAAGCCCACTCCGAGGTCGTGCTGGACATCGCGGTGCTGGAGGTCAGCAAAGCCAAGATGCGGGAGTTCGGCATTCTGCTTCCGCAGACGGCTTCCATCAACTTCCAGCAAAGCAATGCGATCACCGGGACAACAACCAGCAGCTCCACCACGACTGCAACGACCACATCGTCATCCTCCAGCGCTCTCCAGTTGAACCAGCTGGCGCATATCAACTCGACTAACTTCGCGGTGACGATCGGCCAGGCTTCGCTCAACCTTCTGCTGAACGATTCGACCACCAAGACGATCCAGAACCCGCGCCTGCGCGCAACCGACGGGCAGGAGTCGCAGGTCAAGATCGGCGAACGCCTGCCGGTGGCGACCGGGTCCTACCAGGCCGGTGTGGCGACCGCCATTACCTCCTCGCTCGTCAATACGCAGTTTCAGTACCTGGATATCGGCGTCAACATCGACGTCAAGCCGGTGATTCACTTTGACCGCGATGTGTCGATGAAGCTGAGGATTGAGATTTCCTCCGAGGGCGCGAACTCGGGCGTGGCCAGCGGCCTGAACGAGCCGATCATCAACCAGCAGATCAGCGAGCAGAACATCCGCGTGCGCGAAGGGGAGACCACCATCCTGAGCGGCATCCTGCAAAAGCAGCTCAGCAAATCCATCTCCGGCTACCCCGGGCTCAGCCAGCTGCCGCTGCTCAAGTACATCTTTTCGCAAACCAATATCAATGATACCGACGATGAGATCGTTTTTCTTTTGACGCCGCGTATTGTGCGCGCGGCCGATGTTTCGCCCTTGAACCTGCGGCAGCTTGACAGCGGCACGGCGAATGACGTGGCGCTGCGGCGCCTCGGCACGGCCGACACGGATGACACCGCTCCGAAGGGTGCTCCGGGTCCTTCGACGATCCCGAACATCGGGGCTCCCCGGCCGCAAATCCCTTCCGGGACCAACCCGGCGCAGATGAACGGCACCATTCCGGGGCAGAATGTGTCTCCCGCGCAGGTGCAGGGCGCGGCCGCCGGTGTGCCGCCGCAGGCATCGCTCGGCGGCAAGCCGCTTCCGGGCATCCCGGCGGGCGGCCCGGTCACTTTGCAGGTAGTGCCTCCCAGTGCAGCCCAGGCGGTCGGGGCTACGTTTCAGGAGCAGGTCACGCTTTCAGGCGGTACCGACGTGTATTCCGTACCGATGCAGCTGCAGTATGACCAGGCCCGTCTGGAGCTGATCAACGTGGACGTGGGCGACCTGCTCGGCAAGGACGGGCAGGCGGTTGCGCTGGTGCACCGCGACGACAACACCACCGGGGCGCTGACCGTATCTACCTCGCGGCCGCCGGGGGTAGCGGGCGTCAGCGGCTCGGGCACGGTCTGCACTCTGACCTTCCGCGCCAAGGCCGCCGGGGATGCGACGGTCGCGATTACCCGGCCCATGGTCCGCGACAGCAAACAGCAGCCCATGGCTGCCAACGGCTCGCAGAGCGTTGTGCATATTCGGTGATGAGGATGCGCTCGCCTTTTGAGCAAAGCTCCCGCGAGGCCGGCACCGGCTTCTCGCGCGGCGAGGCCGGCGTAACGCTGGTCGAGCTGATTGTCACTGTCGCGATCCTTGCCATCCTGGCCTCGGCCGCCGTGCCGATTACGCGCTTTGAAAAGAAGCGGGAAAAAGAGCGCGAGCTGCACTACGATCTGTGGACCATGCGCCGGGCCATCGACAACTACAAGGACGCGGCCGACAAGAACGCTTTTCAAACCAAGGTGGACAGCCAGGGCTATCCGCCGGACCTGCAAACGCTGGTGAACGGGGTGGATGTGCAGGGAAAAAAGGTCAAGTTCCTGCGGCGCATCCCCGTGGACCCAATGACGGGCAAGGACGAGTGGGGGCAGCGCTCCATGCAGGACGACCCGGATTCCGACTCCTTCGGCGGGCAGAACCTGTTCGATGTGTACAGCAAGTCGACTGATACAGCGCTCGACGGCACCAAATATTCGACGTGGTAGGGAGCATGCGACGGAAGCGCAACAACCCGGGGGAGCAGGGCTTTACGCTGGTGGAGCTGATGATCGTCATGCTGATCATCGGCGTGCTGGCCGCCATCGCCATTCCCAGCTATGTTTCTTCGCTGCGGAACGCGCGCGAGGCCGTGTTTCGGGAAGACCTGCATGTAATGCGGCAGGCGATCGACTCCTACACGATGGATAAGGAGAAAGCCCCGCAGTCGCTTGACGACCTGGTGACGACCGGCTACCTGCGCGAGCTGCCCGTGGACCCGATGACGCACAGCAGCAGCACCTGGGTGCCCGACCAGGACGAGTCACTCCAAAGCGTCGACCAGACCCAGGGCGGCATTACCAACGTCCACAGCGGGTCGGCCCAGACCGGGTCCGATGGGCGCGCGTATACGGAGTGGTAGGAGCGGGCTAGAACGAAAAGCTGACCCCGCCCGCGATGCAGCGCTGTTCCTGCGTGAAGTAGACCGTGGTGCCGTCCTGCGAGAGGAACGGGCGATAGCCCTGCGCCAAGAGGTTGCGAACGTCGAGCACGGCTTCCACTCGTCCGGAGTCGGCGCGGTGAATATGCAGGGGCTGCCGGACCGAGAAGCCGAGATAGGCATCCGGAATGCCCGCCGCAAAGGGATCGACGCCGGTGAGCGTGCTTACCGGCTGCCAGCGGTAGGAGCCCCGCAGAAGGGTGCCGGTGGCGGCGACGCGGGTTTCGCCGGCGACGGCCAGCATGGAGGTGTTCTTCACAGTCATGGCGTGGACCGCTTCGGCGATGGCGGCGGAAGGGGAAGCGGGCGGTATGGAAGAGGGCAGGGAAGCCGCTTCGCCGAGAGCGTAGCGGAAGGACAGCCATGTGCCCGGGCTCAACTGGTCCCGCAAGAGCCCCATAACGCCGCCGCCGCGGTAGCCCTGCCCGGAAACGGCGATGGTCCCGGTGCCGGGGTCGAAGAGAACATCCTTGGGGTCGAGCGCCGCTTCGTCCCCGCGCACCGCGCCCTCCAGAACGGGATGCGCGACCGCATCCTCAAACACGCTCAGCTCGCCCGTCCAGCTTCGGACCTTGCGGGACAGGAGGAGCTCCTGGTGCAGTCCCTGCTCCATGCGCAGCGTGCCGCCGACCTCTGAACGCCGCGGGGCGGCTTCGGCTGCTTCCGCTTCACGCCGGCCGCCGTCGCCCATGGACCGCGCCGTGGCGACGCTGCACCGCACGGTCGTGGCTGCGCCGGCGCGGACCGCAAGCTGCGCATACGGGTGGCTGCCCGCGGCGGCGCCGCCGCCCGCAAGCCGGGCATAGGCCAGCTCCGTGCCGGCGCTTACTTCCGCTAAGTCGCCCAGCTGTACCGTTGTTCCGGAGCGAAGGCGCAGGGTGACAAGGCCGTTGTCGCGTCCGCCTGCCTCGATGGAGGGGCGATCTGTCAGCGTCGCCATGGTGACGACCGAGCGGTCGGCCGTAAGCTGCCGACGATACGCGCCCGTAGTAGAGAGCCGGGCTGTTTCTCCCGGCGCAAGGGCGGTTTCCGCGGCAAACAGCAGGGCGCGGTCTCCGTCGCCGCCTGTCCACACTGCCTGCGCCGAGGGCGCGCCCTCGCCGAAGCGGGTGGAGCCGGTGCGGAGGAGAACTTTTTGGGAGCGCTCGGCCGCGGCGGGCGGCTGCTCGACCAGAAGCGGCCCATTCAGGCCGGTAACGCCGTTGGCGGAAGCGCGGCGGGCTGTTCCCGGCTCGAGCGCGCGCAGGAGGGGCCGGTTCGCGGAAAGCCGCAGCGTCCAGTTCCAGTCATCGGGGGTGCTGTCCGGGCGGCGCGGCTCGGCCGGCAGCCATTGGAGGGCCTGGTACAGGGTGCTGAGGGTCAGGTTGACGATGACGCGCGAGTCCGGCAGGAGGCGCAGGCCGGGATGAAGCGTCGGGAGGTAAAGCGAACTTATTGCTTTAACCTGGTAGGTGCCGCCCCCTACACGAGGTAGAGCATAGCGCCCACGGTCGTCGGTAAAGGTCCGCGCGACCAGGGCATATTGCGCGTTAAGCAGCTCGACCAGGGCACCGACCTGGGGCCGTCCGTCCGCGTCCCGGACGATGCCGGAGACCGCCGAGCGAAGCGCGATGTCGGCCGGGGCCGCGCGCCGTACCCCCGCCTGAGCACCGGCAAGGGGCGAGGCGGCGGCAACGGCTGTGAAAAGACCGACGAATCTGGAAGTTTTTGGAATCACTCGGAAATCGAGAACCTGTTTCTTTGCGCCTGCTCCCTGAAAGGTCTTGCCGGCTTCGGCTCTTCCATGGCCGATCGCCTCCACTCCTTGTTGCTGTTCTCGCGGTTTTCCCGAAGACGTGACCGAAGTGTAACGCAGAATGGGAAAACATGCCGCACGCTGCGTCCAACTATGTTATTCGACTGTAAACGGCGCGGTTTGCGCGATCTCCTGCTTGCTGACGCCGTCGTTGACGCTGACCTTGACGCTGTACTTGCCCACCGGCACGGAGGCCAGCGGCACGGTTTTGGCCACGGTTAGCTGGTCAGAGCTTGCGCCCAGAGTCGCCGAGCTTTCATCAGTCGAGAAAATCGGCTTGCCGTCGGCCAGGTTGATGATCTGGTAGTTGATCATCGCGCCATTCTTCTTGGAATCCTGGTTGATGCCCAGGTTGTACACCTGCATCCAGAAGTTGAGGTTCTGGTCGCGATGGAAGACGGCCGGCTGCTGGAGCCCGGCGGTCACGCGGGGCAGCAGCTTGGTATTGCCGATAATGAAGTTGCCGCCGCCGATTTCCTTGGACGGCACCTTTTCCATTTTGCCGGCAAGGATGAGCGAAGAGGCCGAAAGCCGGTCATCGTCGTAGCGGGGCACAATGACGCCCTGCGCCCAGGTGCCGATATGGTCCGGATTGTTCACGTCCTTGATGGCGATATCGACGCGGTAGCGGCCGGGGCGCAGCGGGAGCGCCTTCCAGTAGAGCTGGGAGTTGTCGAGCTGCTTCGGCAGCAGTTCGCTCGGCTGCTCCACCTCGACCGTGTCCTCAAAGGTCTGCACGATTTTGTCCGTGATCGTGGAAACGCGGCCAATGATGTGAACCTCGCCCTTGGAAACGCCGTCCTTGGTCTGGAAGGTGATGCTGCGGTTCTTGATCTGAAGCGTAATCGGCATCAGCACGGTGTCGTCGGTGACCTTGACGTAGTCGGTACGCACGTCAAAAGGGAAGAACGGCCCGTTCAGCACCTTGTGCGTCGAGAGAAACTCTTCGAGCTTCAAATCCTGGAACTTGATGACGGGCGGTGCCTGCAGCTTGGCGTAGCGCTCCAGACGGTCAAACTCCTTGGATTGCTGCATGCTGCTCATGGGGCCGGTGCCCAGGTTTTCCAGGCCGCCCTTGAAGCGGTCCGCCTGCTTGGCCTGACCCATCTGCTCATACATGGTCGCGCCCGCGCCCGGCACATGCAGCAGCGCGTCTTTCTCCGAGCGGTCGATGGTCATGTGGTAGTCGCCGCACATGCAGGTGTCCACAAACTCGATGTCGATGTTGTCGCCGATGCCTTCCAGGTAGCGGTAGTGCCACGTCTCAAACGGGTAGGTCGAGGTTTGCCCGCCGCCTTCTTCCATGGGCCGGTCATAGGAGCCGCCGGAAGGATGCGCGTCGATCGAGTCGGCCTTGCCGTAGGCGATGTACATATGGCCGCGGTCAGTCAGCCAGCCGGGCTTGCCCGCGGCGAAGTGCTCGTTGGCATAGGCAATGCGGCGGTAGTGCTCATCGCGGAAGGTGTTCTCGGGCGATTCCGGGTCCGGGTTGCGGCGCTGCCAGAACTGCTCGATAAAGGCGTCGCGCTCTTCATCGTTGGAGAGCGATTTAAACGCCTTCATTTCCTGGTCGGTAATGATCCAGCGCACGTCCTCGGTGGCCCATTTTTTATAGGGGCCTTTCAACTCCTGCCGCAGCTCCTTCTGCTGGCTCATGCGCTCTTTGTCGGAGAGCTTGCGGTTCAGGGGGCTGTTGGGGTCGTTTTTGCCGCCCGGGTCGGTCGTGCTGCGCTCCACGTCGAGCAGGGCCTGCGCTGCTTTCGCGTTGGCCTGGGCACCGGTTGTGCTTTGGTCGGTGCTGACGGGCACGGCCTGTGCATTGGCGGTCTGCGGGGTCTGCTGAGCCGGGGCGGCAATGGCAAGAGTAAGCGCGGCGGCGGCAAGCAGACGCGGAGCAAGGAACGAGGAAGAACGAAACAGCATCATGCGGCAACTCCTGCGGGCTGCCCTATTCTAAGTGCCGCGATGGGAGAACGGCAAGGAGACGCCAACCCCATCCCGTTCCAGCGCATCGCAATGCGGTGGCATCAACAGTCAGCCGCGGGCAGCGGCCACCGGTATGGAGTCGGCGGCTTCGCGCGCCAGAGCCCGGTGCAGGGCCCTTTGCAGCGCGGCGCGGCTTTCCAGGTATTCCTGTTCGGCTACGATGCCCAGGGCGTGTTCACGCTCCAGGGCTAGCAGGGCCTGCTCCAGCGCCGGACGCAGGGCGCGCTCTGCTTCCTGCCTTTGAGGCTCGGGCGCGGCGGCCGGTTTACCGCGCAGCAGAAATGCGGCACCCCCCACAAGCAGCACCCCCAGGCCGCCGAGCAGCCAGCCTTTGTAGCGGTTGAGCGGGTCGGGCGAGTCCACGGGCGGCCCCAGGCCGCCGCCGGGCCGGGTGTCGGCCGCCATGCTGCCGCTGGTAGCGACCGGCGGATTGCCGCCCTCGCCGTTCGGCGTGGAGGCTTGCGTTTCGCGCGGCAGCTCGCCCTGCCCGTCGATGCTGAAGTGAGCCTCCGTCGCGGGCGCGACTCCCTTGCGCACGTAGGTTTGCGCGTCGGGGTTGGCCTGTACGGTCTGCCACTCGGTGCCGTCCGGCTTGAAGCGCATGCTCTTGGGCAGCAGCACCACCAAATTTTCAGTGGGGAGCGATTCGCGCTGCGTCCACCCGAGCGTTTTGCCGCTGTATGGCACGGTGTAGCTCACCTGGAAGCGCGTTTGCCCGGGACGGATGGGAAAGACAAAGGCATAGTGGCCCCTGCCGGGCAGTGGAGTCGGGGAGCTTTGTACGGGCATGCCGCCCGGGCCTTCGGCGGCAGAGCCCTGAAGCCGCACCCCTTCAGGCAGGAAAAACTCATAAGCGTGATCGCTCAACTGGGTGCGTGCCGGCTTTGACTCGTTGCGGACAAAGAAGTCCTCGGTCACCTTGAGCCCGCCGGCTTCGCCGCCCGTGCCGGGGGCGGTTTGCATGCTCAGGACGTCGGCTTCGGTCGCGATGCCTTCCACCGACGGCGCTACGTCGTAGACGTCGACGTCGACCGTGGACGGCTCCTGCGGGATGGGCTGGAAGTAAGTGGCTTTCTGGTGCGTGACGCGCAGCAGGTGTGGAGCGGTATCCGGGATGGTGAGCGCGTAGCGTCCGTGCGCGTCGGTGGTTGTGTCGGACGCGACCTGCATGCCGGCGTTGAAGGCAATGAGCGCCACGCGGTCGCCCGCGGCGGGCTTGCCGGTGGTCCGGTCCATGACGACGCCGGAGATCGGGGTAGCAGCGCGGCCCGCGACGGGCACAGCCGCCGCGGCGAGAAGCGCCATGAGGAGCCGCCTCATGCCCCCGACCGCCGCGGGCCGGCCGCGGCAGGCTCCAGCCGTTCCAACTGCTCAATTTCCGCCACGATCGCCGCGGCCTCGCCTTCGAGGGTGTCGCGCTCGACCGTGTATTCTTCGTCGCGGTACTTGCCCGCGCGATGCTCAAAGTGGAGGTCGCGCAGGTTCTCGTACAGCACGGCCTTGCGCTCCCGGAGCAGCTCCAGGCGGCTTTTTTCGCGCTGGGCGGCGACGCGCTTTTCCGGGTAGAAGACCCATACAGCGAGGCCGAGCGTCAGCAGGACGGAAGCCAGAAGCGCGGTCATGCTTCGCCTGTTTCCTGCCGGACGCGCCGCAGCGCCTCAGCCTGTTCCGGAGGCAGGGCGCTTTCCGCGACGACCGGCGCGGCTGTGCTCCGGCCTTTCCAGCGGCGCAGCAGCAGTATCGCGCCGAGCAGACCCAGGATGAGCACGACGGGCGGCACAAACCAGGAGGCGCGATTGAAGCGGGTGAGCATGGGCGAGGCTAGCGCGGTGGGCCCGTAAATCTGCTCAAAGGCCACCAGGATGGCATGGTCGCCCATGCCGCTGTCGAGGTTGCCTTGCAGCGTTTTCAGCATGCCGGGCGAGTTGGGGCAGCCAACATGGTTGCACTCGCCCAGCAGCTGCGCGCAGCCGCAGGTACACATCATCTGGTGGCTCAGCGCGTTGTAGCGGCCGCCCATGTCCGCCGCTCCGCTTGTGCCAATCACAAGCCCGAGCGCCAAAAGGAGGTTTCCGGCGGCATGGACAGCTTTCGGGGCGCGCATCAGTCGCCGCCTCCGGCCGCGACCAGGCCTTTAGGCACCTCGCGGCTTACCGGCCTGGCTGCTGCCGCCAGGGCGGCCGTGCGGTTGGGCGCAAGCGCGATGCCGGTGCCCGCCACGACCAGCAGGACGCCGATCCAGATCCAGGCGACCAGCGGGTTGAGGAAGATCTTGATGACGGGGTTGCCGGTATCGGGATTTTTGCCGGCGTATACGGTATACAGGTCGGCGGCGAGCGTGGAGTGGTTCGCCACAATGGTCTCGGTTTGCTGGCTCGCCGGGTAAAAGCGCTTTGCCGGGGTAAGCGTGGTGATCAGCTTGCCGTGTTCATACACATCGAGCAGCGCGTATTCGGCGTCGTAGTTCGGGTTGGAGTCCTGCGTGAAACTTCCCGCCACGAGGGTGTACGGGCCGACCTGCATCCGGTCGTGAAAGTGCAGCTCCTGCTCGCGGCTCTGATTAAAGGCCGAGCCCGCAAAACCGATAAAGATAACGGCGACGCCGAGATGGATGATGTAGCCGCCGTAGCGGCGGGTATTGCGCTGGGTGAGCAGTACGGCCGAGCGGAGCAGGCCGCGGCCGGTCTGCGCGGCGAGCACCCGGGCTCCGCGTCCGAACTCGGACAGGACCGCCGTGACGACGAAGGTTGCGAAGACCCACACAGTGTAAGAGTAGAACGCGCCCTCGCCGGACCAGGGCCGCTCGCCCGTGAGGAGCAGCAGCGCGGCGGCAGCCATGGCCGCGAACGACGGCCGCACAACATTGCGGCGGAGCGAGTGAAGCGAGCCTGTGCGCCAGGCAAGCAGCGGGCCCACGCCGGTAAGCAGCATCAGGAAGACGCCGATCGGCACGGCGACGCGGTTGTAGAAGGGCGGCCCGACCGTGACCCGGTTGCCCTGGACGTACTCGGACAGGATGGGGAACAGCGTGCCCCACAGCACGGTGAAGCAGGCCGCCAGGAGGATGATGTTGTTGAACAGGAAGCTAGACTCGCGCGACAGGAGCGACTCGATCTCGTGCTCCGGGGTGAGGTGGCCGCGCTGCCGCGCGAACGTTACGGCGCAGACCACGAAGGTGATGAGCATGAAGCCGTGGAACCAGCTGCCGATGGAGCTTTGCGCGAAGGCATGGACGGAGGAAACCAGGCCTGAACGGGTGAGGTCGGTGCCGAGCAGCGTGAGCAGGAAGGTGCCGAAGATCAGCCACACATTCCATTTCTTCATCATGCCGCGCTTTTCCTGCATCATGACGGAATGAAGAAAAGCGGTGCCCGTGAGCCAGGGCAGCAGGGAGGCGTTCTCGACCGGGTCCCAGCCCCAGTAGCCGCCCCAGCCCAGCACCGAGTAGGCCCAGTGCGCCCCGAGAAAGATGCCGAAGGTCAGAAAGCCCCAGGTCACCATGGTCCAGCGGCGCGTGATGCTGATCCATTTCTCGCCCGGGTAGCGCATCATGAGCGCGCCCAGCGCAAAGGCGAACGGGACGGAAAAGCCGACATAGCCGAGGTACAGCATCGGCGGATTGATCACCATCTCCGGGTATTGCAGCAGGGGATTGAGTCCGAAACCGTCCGACGGGATCGTGCCGCTTACCAGGGCAAAAGGAGTGGCTACAAAGTTGATGAGCAGGAGAAAGAAAAGCTGGATCGCGGCCAGGATGGTCGAGGCGTAGGCGAAGAGCTTGACATCGGTGCGGTGCCGGAGGCGCAGCACAAAGCCGTAGCCCGCGAGCAGCCAGGCCCACAGCAGCAGGGAGCCTTCCTGCCCGCTCCACAAAGCGGCGAACTTATAGGCGCCGGGCAGGTCACGGTTGGAGTGGTGAAGAATATAGGAAACGGAAAAGTCGTTGGTGAACGCGGCCCAAATAAGGGCGAACCCGGCACAGGAAACGGCAACAAAGCTGGCCATGGCCGCCCCGGGCGCGGGTGGCGCCCCCCCCGGCCGCCCCGCGGCACCAGGAGGGCGAGACCCACGGCGTAGGACAGCTGGATGGGCGTCAGCACGGCGCCGACCGCCGCCGTGGACGCGTGGAACGCGCTCGCGATCGCCGCCTCGAGCGGCTGCGCGTAGTAGTTGTTGGCGATGATGACGCCAGTGGCGAAGGTCATGGCCGCGACGGCACGCCGCCGGTCCTGCGAGGTCACCTGACGATGCAACCATGGCGGACGTGGATCCGACCGGTGAGCGCCGCTACGTCATCACGCTGAGCTGCCCCGAC
>CAXTSG010000067.1:10874-12855 GCA_964246825.1 uncultured Acidobacteriaceae bacterium
GGCGCAGGGGGGGGGGGGTGGGGGCGCCCCCTCCGCGCGCCCGCCCGCTGCCGGCAGAGCCGAGGGCAATCTGCCGCAGGGCGATGCCGCCCGCCAGCAGCGTGTAAGCGCTGAGCGCGAAGGCGAGCAAAAGAGCGTAACTGCCAAATGCCGGCATCATGGTTTCCTGTCACCCTGGGCGGCCGCGGGGCCGGCTTCCAGCTCTTATTGTCGCAGAGTGGGAAGGGTGCGCCAACCGCCGCAGCGGTCCTGAGCCGAAGCGTGATTGCTCCCGGCAAAGCAGGTTGGAAAACAGCCTGAATCCTTTTTGGAAGTCAGCGGGTACGGTGCGGCCGAGAGTAGATGCTGATCTCCTGGGACAGCCCCGGGTGCAACCTCCCCTTTCCGGCGTACATCTTTCCACAGGGCTTTCCTGAGGCCGACTGGAACCTATCACGCATGCAAATCGACGCAGCAAAGATCCTTCTTGTAGATGACAACCCGCTTCAGGGTGCCGCACGGCAGGCGATTCTAGTGCGTTCGGGGGCTTCCGTGCTGACTGCTTCCGGAGCCCGGGAAGCGCTCGCCATACTGGGAGACCCGCTCCTGCAAGGGGCGATCGGGCTGTTGGTGACCGATCATCTGATGCCTGAAATGAACGGTCCCGAGCTGGTTCGGCAGGTACGGCAGATGCTGCCCACGCTGCCGATTCTGGTACTGAGCGGTCTGCCGGACGCCGAAAGCGACTATGAGCCCGGACAGGTGCTGTTCCGGCTCAAGCCGTTTCCTCCGACAGAGCTGATTCGGCTGGTAAAACTGATGCTCAACGAACAGACTCTGCGCACGGCTTGATGCAGGCTGGTAGGGAATCTTAAACCGAGTTTCATTCGTCTTCTAAAAGACGACCTTCCGGCGGCCTTGTCTGCTCCGGCACCCACGCATAGTTGTGAAGGGCAGGCAGCCTGTAACAGGCTCTTGAATCGACAGTCGCATCTTTTAGGGAAAGTCATTAAAACACTTTATGGAAAGAGGCAGGGCTTCGCTGCATTCTTTATTGACGGGAAAGGATAAACATTGCCGGAACAATTCTCATGTTTCGGCGGATGCTGCCGATAAGGCAGGCATGGTATCTGAGGAGCGGAAATGATGGCAGCGCGACACAATCGAGCGTTTTCGGGGGAAAAGCCCCGCTGCCCTCAGTGCGAAGGCATTGAGCTGCGTCGTCAGGGCCGCGTCGGATTTTTGCAGCGCGTGGTGCTGCCCCGGTTCGGGCTGTTTCCCTGGGAGTGCGGCATGTGCCGCAGGGTGTTTCTGCTGCGGCAGCGCGCAAACGGCTACCGGCGGCACTCGCACGAGGCTGCCGTGGGGCCCGTGCGCCTGGCAGCCTCGCGGAACGAGCCCTGAAGCGGCGAATATAGGCCGCCGCCCTCAAGGCAGAAACAGCCTAGCCCCGCCAAAAGCCGGAGACCCACCGCCAGCCGTATGGGCTGCGATCCCAGTGGCCCGGCACCCACACAGCTGCCGGCCGAGGCGGATGGACCCACCGGCCGCTTTCCCAAAGGTAGCGCCGTCCGTCCCATCGCTGGTAGCCCGGCACCCACACGTAGCCTCGTCCCGGCGCGGCGTAAGGCCGTTCCACCGCGGGAGGCGGCGGCCCCACGCGAACATACTGCGCATGAGCGGCTGCCGCCGGCAGGGCCATGTTCAGCAGAAGCATGCAACTTGTCTTCCAGCTTGGTTTCCGCTTGGAACTCAGCATTTGGTTCTCCCGTGAAATACGGCCTGGAAAGCCGTTTCGTTCTCCCTGAACCCGAGATGCGGCCCACGGTTGCGGTGCGCCGCGCGGCTGCCGCTCCTAAAGCCGCCTGATACGCTGAGACGGAAGCTGTGCTGCTTCCCGCGACTCTTTGCCGGGGAACAACACAGCCGCGCGGTATGATGAGCTTGCCGCTGCCGACGATGGATGACGGTCGGCCTCTTGTTTCTCGGAGCTGCATCATGA
>CAXTSG010000068.1:0-4174 GCA_964246825.1 uncultured Acidobacteriaceae bacterium
GGCTTGAACATGGGCAGCAGCGCGGCCGGCGCGGGCTTCGGCTCGCCGGGGGCGCGGCCGTCGGCTTCGCGCTCCTCGTGGCAGGTGGCGCAGGGGCAGCCGTGGCGCAGCCAGCCGAAGCTCCAGTGGCTCCGGTGCCCGTCGCGCCAGATGATCTCCATGCCCGTGCCTTCGGTCTTGAGCACGCGCACCTTCACGGGCTCGACAGCCTCGCGCGGCAGGGGCGCATTTTCGCGGTCCGCGCGCCGGGCCTGCTCTTCCGTAACCAGCCGGAATCCTTCGTGGCTCATATTTTCAGTTTATGCCCGCGGCTGCGCGGCTTGTATTTACGCCGCGCTCGGCTTCGGTTTGCGGGAGCGCCCGCCCTTGGCACCGTGGGTGCGGGAGGCGGCTTGCTTGCGCTCGGTGCGGGCAGCGCCTTTACGCCGAAGCGCTTCCATCCACAACTGATTGCCATAGGAGCCGCCGATAAGCTCGTGTATGTCGAAGGAAACGCCGAGCGCGGGCCAGTCCAGGCCCCATCCGCGGCCCAGAAGCTCAAACTCACGCAGCTGCGCGGGGGAAGCAAAGGCGAGGCCCTGAATATCTTCAAGCGGCAGCGCAATACGGCGGCCGTTCGACATGGACAGGATCAGGAGGCGGCTCCGATCATCGACCTCAACCCGTTCGACATGCGGACTCTCCGGCGCGCTGCCGTATTTTGCGAACTAGGCTTCAACATCCGCATCATGCCTCCCGGCGGTTTGTGCGTCGACCTCATCAGCCATGTATCACCCTCCAAAGAGCATTCAGCTCCGCGACGTTGCGGAACGCGAGATCCGGCACGTAGCGCACGTTGCTTGCGCCGGCACCGCGTGAAACAGCATCGCCGCGCTGTGCCAGCCGACAGGAACTCGATGATCCGATGTCCCGCGTAGAAGGCATGCACATGCGGCGGTAAGTGATCGTGCGCATAGCACTGAAAGCGCACTCCCCCATACCGCTTCGACCCCATATGCTCAAGAATGATCTGACTCAGTTAAGTCGTGAAGGGCATTACCGGCGTAGCTGCGATCAACGCCCGTGTGTACGGGTCGCTTGGGTGCGCCAGCACCTCCGCCGTGGGCCCCTGCTCCAGCAGCTTGCCGTGGCGCATCACCGCCATATTCGTCGCCAGGTACCGCGCCAGCGGCATGGAGTGGGTAATAAACAGGTAGGTCAGCGAGAACTCCCGCTGGAGCGAGCGCAGGAGGTTGATGACCTGCGCGCCGACGCTCACGTCGAGCGCTGAAACGGGCTCGTCCAGCACCAGCACCTCCGGCCGCAGCGCCAGGGCGCGGGCGATATTGATGCGCTGGCGCTGGCCGCCCGAGAATTGGTGCGGGTAGCGCCCAAGCGCGGTGCCGTCGAGCCCGACCGAAGCAAGCAGCTCGCCCGCGGCTGCCCGCAGCGCCGCCTTGCCGCGCGCGGCCGGGTGGCGATGGATCTGAAACGGTTCCGCGAGGATGTCGGCCACGCGCATGCGCGGGTTCAGCGCGGCATAAGGGTCCTGGAAAACAGGCTGCATCCTCCGGCGCAGCTCGCGCATGGCGCCGCGGGAAGCCCCGGCCAGCGGCATGCCGTCGAAGCGGATCGTGCCGGCGCTGGGCGGGGTGAGGCCGAGAATCATGCGGGCGAGCGTCGACTTGCCGGAGCCCGACTCGCCGACAAGGCCCAGCGTTTCCCCGCGCTCTACCGTGAAGCAAACGTCATCCACGGCCAGATCCCCCGTGCCGGCGCGCCCGCCGCCCGCGGGGCCGTAGCGCTTGCTGACGTGCTCGACCTCGATCATGGGGGCCACGCCCTAAGCGTACAGGCGGTCTTTCCGCCCCACAACTCTCCACCGGCCGGACGGAGATTTGCCGCAAAGCAAGGCGGCACCGGGCTGCCGCGGCCGCAAGCCCGCCGATGAAATTACTCCTGTCAAAAAAGGTATCTTGCATGGGCTATGCGGGCCGGGATACAGTGGCGGCGCTGCCTACTTACACGGAGGAACAGTTATGTCCCGTTTGGAACTTTCACGCCGCAACCTGCTTGGACTCGGCTCGGCTGCCGCCCTGACCGCGGCCCTGCCGCCCATGCTCGGAGGCCGCGCCGCCCGGGCACAATCGCTGCCCCCGATCGCCACCGCCACCGCGGAAACTCTTCTAGGCTCCATCAACAGCGGCTTCGACTTTCAGAACTTCATGATGGATGCCTACGCCGCGGGCTCCACCGTGCGGCTGACGCAAAGCTACAGCGACGAGGCCGTGGGTCCCACCGCCTTCACCTATGACAATGCGGTCGCCATCCACGCCTACCTGGCGGCGGGCGACGTGGTCGGCGACCGCGACGACATCGCGCGCGCCCAAATCTTGGGCCAGGGCCTCCTCTACGCGCAGGCTAATAACTTCCCCATCGCCGACGGGCGGCTCGCGCAGGCGTACTACGTCAACGTGCCGGCCTCTGACGGCAGCGGCGCGTTCATCACACCGGCGGCCGCGCCCTACTACTTCTACACCAGCGCGGTAGGCGACCAGGCCTGGGCCGGCATGGCTTTGGCGCAGCTGGCAAGCGTAACCGGCGACAACAAATATCTCGCCGGGGCGCTCCTGCTCGGGAACTGGATCGTCAACAACACCTTCGACACCACGGGCCCGGGCGGCTTCCGCTTCGGCACCAACATCAACCAGTACAACCAGTCCGTTCCGTCGACCAACGGCAAATCGACCGAGCACAACATCGACACCTTTGCCTTTTTCACCATGCTCGACACACTCACCGGCGGCGGCAGCGCCGCGAACGGCATGAGCTGGAGCGCGCTGGCCGCGCATGCCGCGGCCTTTGTCCTCGCGATGTACTCCCCGTCCGGGCCGTTCTTCTATACGGGCACACTACCCGACCTCAAAACGATCAACACCTTCCCCATCCCGGAAGACTGCCAGACCTGGTCCTTCCTGGCCTCGCTCAACCCGGTTTCCAAGGGCACGATCGACTACGCGCTCGCCAACCTGTCGGTCAGCGACTCCGCCTCGGCACCGCGCACCTCCCTAACCGGCAGCCAAAGCATCAGCGGGCTGGCGTTCAGCTCGGCGGGCGCGGTCACCGCCACGGCAGACCCCGATGCGGTCTGGCTCGAAGGCACGTCGCACACCATCGCGGCGCTGCTGGCGCGGGTGCTTTCCGGCAACGCGGCTTACCCTTACGGGGTGCTCAGCGACCTTGAGGCGGCGTTCGGGCTGATCCAGCAGGCCGTCTACGCGCAGCAAAACTTCGGGCTTGGCAAAAAGGTCGGCGGCAAGGCCATCCCAACCGGACTGGGCCTGGTCGCGGCCAGCAGCGTGCTCGATACCGGCTTCGGCTACACCTACGGGCCGTCGCTCCACATCGGCGCAACCGGCTGGTACCTGCTGGGCGTCATCGCGGCCAACCCGTGCCGCTTGGGGTACCGGGTGATCGTTTCCGCAGCCTAGAGCAGTTAGGGGCACTCCCGGGAGTGCCCCTAACACATCAACCCGGCAGCTTCGGGTGCAGCCGCGCGAAGCCCGCGGCCTGCTCGTAAGCGCGGGCCAGCAGCAGCGCGTTCGCGTCCCGGTAGTGCCCCGCCAGAAACGTCAGGCTGACCGGCGTGCCGGGGCCGCCGATCGAGTCGTCGTCGCCCGAATCCTCGCCGAGCGAGCTTGCGCCGCGCGGCGCATCCGGCCCGCGCAGGCCGTTCGGCACAATCACGGCCGGATGGCCCGTCAGGTTCGTGGCCAGCAGCTGCTCGCCGCCCGAGGGCGCGACAATCACGTCCACCTGCTCAAAGAGCTTTGACACCTGCGCGATGGCGAGCGTACGAGCGCGATTGGCCTGGATGTACTCAACCGCCGGGTAAAGCCGGGCGATGCGGAAGCTGTTGGGCCAATCGTACTGCCCCTGCGCGGTCAGCAGCCGGTCGCGCCCCGTCATCGTCAGATCGTCAAAAGCGGCAGCGGCTTCCGCGGTCAGCAGCGGCACCATGGCCCCGTAGGGCAGCTTCGGCAGCTCCAGCGGCTGTAGCTTTACGCCCATGCCGCGCAGCCTGTCGAGCGCCGCCGTGTCGTAGCGATGGTCGTAGCGGCGCCGCGCATCAAACAGGGTGCGCTCGGCCGCGCGGCGGGCTGCTTCTTTCTTTTCCGCTTCAGTAGTTGCAGTC
>CAXTSG010000068.1:4184-11096 GCA_964246825.1 uncultured Acidobacteriaceae bacterium
GTTTCGGCTCGGCAAAAGCCTCGGCCAGGTAGCCCACGCGCAGCGCGCGCCAGTCCGCCTCGGCGTTCCAGGTAAAGGCAGCGTCTCGCACGGTAGCGTCCTGCCCGTCCGGGCCGTAAATTGCGCTCAGAACAGCGGCGCAGTCCTCCGCATAGCGGCAAATCGGGCCCAGCTTGTCCATGGTCCAGCTCAGGGCCATGGCTCCGGTGCGCGGCACAAAGCCGAAAGTGGGGCGCAGCCCGGCGGTGCCGCAGCGCGTCGAAGGCGAGGAGATGGAGCCCAGCGTTTCCGAGCCGATCGAGAAAGCAACGCAGCCGGCCGCCGTGGCCGAAGCCGGGCCGGCGGAGGAGCCGCTTGAGCCCTGGCGCGGGTTCCAGGGGTTGCGGGTGCGGCCTCCGAACCACACATCGCCCAAAGCGAGCGCCCCTAAAGTGAGCTTCGCCGTTAGCACCGCGCCCGCGGCATCCAGCCGCTGCACCACGGTGGCATCCTCGTCGATCACCTGGTGCTCAAAGCCGCCCGCGCCCCAGGTGGTCGGGTAGCCCTTCACCGCCAGGAGGTCCTTCGCGCCCCAGGGCAGGCCGTGCAGCGGGCCGCGGTACTTGCCCCGGCGTAGGTCGGCATCGGCCTCGCGCGCGTGCGCCAGGGCGCGCTCTTCCGTCAGCGTCACGGTGAAGTGCAGCAGCGGGTCGTAGCGCTTCAGCCGTGTCAGGTACATTTCCGTCAGCGCGACCGAGCTGACCTTTTTGCGGCGAACAAGCTCGGCCAGTTCCAGGACGGAAGCAAATGCCAGGTCCTCCAAGTTAGCAGGCGCGGAAGCGACGGTGGGCGCTTTCCCATAATGCGGAGGCTGCCGAGTAGTATCCAAGCGCGTGCCCGGCGGCAGCGGATCAAACACAAAGGCGGGCGCGATCGAGTTGGGCAGGGGCAGCGCGCGTATGGCGCTGTACCCCTCGCGCTGCTCGCCCAGGCCTTCCAGCATCATCTTCACCTGCTCCGGGGCAATGGGAACCCCGGCAAGCGCGGCGGCTTCGGCGACCATGGCCGGGGTAATCGGCTTCAGCTTCGGCTCGGCCGAGGGCCCGTTCTGCGCGGGCTCCGCCGCCAGCCCGTACAGGATGCCGGGAAACAGCGTGGAGCTAAAGCCGAACTGCCCGGCCGCAGCAAGAAAGGACCGGCGATCAAGGGGCATCGGGGCAAGCTCCTTTGCCGCGATGGGGGTGAACCGCGGAAGCAGAAGTATGGCACACCGGCGCGCCGGAACAAATCTCTTTCCACCGGTGCGGGATTCTGTTCCATAGTGGGTGGAGTGGGAGGCTTTCTAAATGAGAATTGTTTTTGTCGGGGCGCGGCTCCTGCTGGGGCTCATGTTCACGGTCTTCGGGTTGAACGGCTTTCTGCACTTCCTCCATATGAAAGGCGAACCCATGTCGCCGCTCGCCATGCAGTACATGGGTGCCATCGCGCAGTCGCATATGCTGCAGGCAGCCTTTGCGACGCAGCTCCTGACCGGGCTTCTGCTGCTGTCCGGCTTGTTTGTGCCGCTGGCGCTCGTGCTGCTGGGGCCGGTCATCGCGAACATCCTGATGTTCCACGCCGCCATGGCCCCCAAGGGCATCCTCAACGGGCTTGTCGCGTTTGCCCTATGGCTTGTGGTGTTCTTCAGCGTGCGTGCGAGCTTTGCGCCGCTGTTTCGTCCGCGCCCTCTCCAGCGGGAAGCTGTGTCCCGGTAGGGCACAGCGGCAGCAGCGGGCAGCCGGGGCAGTGCGGCTGCCAGTCGTTGGTGGTGCAGCGTACCTGCCCATGCACCTTCAGCAGGTCGTGCAGCTCGGTCAGGCGGCCCGGGGGCCAGCGCTCCTCGGGCAGCAGGCGCAGCAGGGTTCGCTCGGTTTCCCCGGCTGAGGCTTGCCTTGGAACAAAGCCGAGCCGCTGCGCAATGCGATGGTGGTGGCTGTCCACGGCCAGCGCGCGCAGGCGCAGCGACGAGTGGTTCGCGACCGCCGCCGAGCCGCGCGCGCCCACGCCCTCAAAAGTCTCCAGCCAGCGGCGCACACGCTCCACCGGCTGCCCCTCGAAGAAGGCCAGCGAAAGCTCGCCGCGGTTCTGCCGGGTAATGCGGCGCAGCGCGGCCTGGAGCGCGGGCGCTTTCCGCTCCGAAAAAGTCACCGGCGCCAGCAGGTGCAGCACCTCGGCCGGCGGCGCATCGCGCAGCCCGCGCCAGTCGCCCAGCGCGGCCCCGTAGCGCAGTTCCAGCTCCGCAAGCACCGCGAGCGAAACCTCCGTGCGGGTGCGCGCGGAAAGCAGGACATAAATCAGCTCCTTCAGCGGGCTCCAGAAAGCGCGCGGCCGCGGCGGCCCGTCCCGCGTCAGCAGGCGCGCCTCAATCGAAGCGAGCTTCTCCTCGCCCGCGGCGCGCTCCGCCTCCACGGCGGCGGACTCTTCCTCCCGGAACAAGGGCAGGCTCATGCTTGTTAGGACGCTGCTTTCGATTCCGCGGTTAGGAGCGGACAAGTGCATTATCCTAACCCTATGAAAGTGCAGCTTCCTAATCTTAGCGAGATACCTACTTACGGCCTGCCGGAAGCTGCTGCCTTCCTGCGCCTGCCGTACTCCGTAGTACGGGAGTGGACGCAGGTTCAGAAACTTGTACGCGTCGAGCAAAAGAACCTGCTCTCCTATTTCAACCTGTTGGAGCTGCATGTTCTAAAAGGTCTGCGTAGGCATCACAGCCTTTCCATGCAGCGCATCCGCCGAGGTCTCGATAAGTATGAGGAGCTGTATGAGAGCGCTCATCCTCTCCTCGACCCTAGACTGGAAACTGACGGTTTCTCACTCATACTCAACGAGGATGGAAGTTACGTTAACTTGAGCAAGTCCGGCCAGCTCGCCCTGGCCGCCGTCATCGCCGCCTATCTCAGTAGACTGCGTCGCCGCACCGACAAAATTGATTTCTATCCCTTTATCAAGAACGACGACATGAACGAGCCTAAAAGTGTCTTGATCTCACCCGAGCTTGCTTTCGGCAAGCCGGTTCTGGCCGGAACCGGAATTACAACAGAAGTGATTGCGGGTAGATTCATGGCGCGGGACTCCATGCAGGAATTAGCGGACGAGTACGGGGTTTCGCCCATGCAGATTGAGGAAGCTATTCGCTGGGAACTGCCCAAGCTGATGCATGCCGCCTGAGTTCTGCCTCTTTCTCGACGAGAACCACTGCAACAATCGTCATCTGCTTACCGTGCTGCGGGCCGAGGGCGTGCGGCACGAGCGGCATGCCGGCCATTTCGCCCCGGGGACGCCTGACACGGAATGGCTGCCGACAGTGGGGCAGCGCGGTTGGGCATTGCTCACCAGCGACGGCCGCATCCGGTATCACACCCTTGAAAAGCAGGCGGTGGAAAGACATGAAATCGCGATGTTCTATTTCTCCAGGAACAATATGGGCGGTGCCGACATGGGTGCCGCCCTTGCTGCCGCTCTTCCGGCGATGCAGCGCATGTTTGCACAGCAACGACGGCCTTTTATCGCTTCCATCACTCGTGAAGGCCGCATCTCGCTTCGGGAAACCTTTGGAGCAGCTCCGCCGACCCTGCCCTGAGTTCGGCATGCTTTCCGGCGCGATTTAAGGATGCTTACAAGTTATGGTGGCGCTCAAAAGCATGGTGGATAAAGCCCAAATAACCGAACCGATAAGGGAAGTTAGTCTGCTGATAGTGGGGCAGGCTCCAGGTCGTGGCGTAAAGAGCAAGCGCGAGCCAGGCAAGCGGCCGTTGACGCGGGAACGGTTCAGAGGAGTGTGCCGGCGCGGGAGCGCGCGAGTAGAGCAGAAGCAGAAGAATGGTAAGGCTAAACGCATGGATATAAATCCACCGCCCCCAGTCGATAGCAAAAAAGAACAAAAGCAGCGACCCGGCAAAAGATACGCCGGCACAAATCCAAAGCAGGGTAATCTGACGTCGAAAGCCTTCGCGCCTAAGCTGTAGGCTCCCAAGCACAAGCGGCAGCAGGGCCAGCGCGCCGAGGCCGGAAAAAAGCGGCAGGTAATGGTTCTCGCGCATGGTGGTCAAAACCTCCTGCCGGGCCATGGCGCGGGTGTTGGCGAGGTAAGCGATAGCGCCGCCGTCGCACACCTGCGAACCTCCCTCGTTGCTCGTAAGTGTGTAGCCGAGCGAGGAGCAGATACCCTTGGCGGTGTGGAGATCGCCGAAGTGGCGGCCGCAGACTACGGCTGCCGCAAGCGCAAGGGCAAACGGAACGGCGCACTGCGCCAGCGCCCGCGGCAGGGGGCGGCCGGCCAGCAGAAGCGCCGCTGTGAAGTAAGGCGCATAGCAGATAAGCGACTCATGCGAGAGCACGGCAACCGTCAAGGCGGCAGCGAGATACAGCGAGGCCCCCAAGCCCGAAAGGCCTCGGCGGAGTAGCAGCACAAACCCAAGGAGCGCGGCCAGGTAGATCAGTTCCTTGTGGAACCCGCCCGTGGCATCGAGCACGGGAAAGGAAAGCGCGGCAGGGGAAAGCAGCAAGGCCCACACAAGAAGCCGACTGCGGCCCGCGAGCACAAGCGCCCGGAGCCCGAGCATCAGGACGGCATAAAGCACCAGGGTAAGCGCGGGAACAAGCGGCATCAGCGGAAGGTGCAGGAGATGGCTGAAACGATAAAGCAGCTCCCCGGGCAGGCCGCGGCGCACAAAGCCCGACTGGTAGTTGATGAGCCAGTCCGCAATAATCCACTGTTTCGACCAGCGCTGGAGAAGCAAGCCGTACACAAGCGTGACAAGAGCAATAAAAGCAAACCACAGATTGACCCTAAGCCGAAACCCGGCACTCGATTGCGCGCTTCGGATAGGCGCGGCCATGGCCTGCACAGCAGCTGAGGATGGCATGAATATCTCCCTTGCGAGGAGCCTACGTGGTTCCCAAGTAATGCCTGCATACTCTTTCGTGCAAACTTGCACCTTCCTGTCGACCGCATGGTATCCGTGCTCCGCGGTGCCTTTGTAGAGGAGGCGGACCTAGAATGAAGCCATGGACACCCCTTTCCTTCGCATGCGCCGCCTGCGGCAAACCCCGGCGCTCCGTTCGCTGGTGCGGGAAACGCACCTGGAGCCGGAACAGCTCATCCTGCCGCTGTTTCTCTGCCCCGGCGAAGGTATCCGGCGGCCCATTGCTTCCATGCCGGGCGTGTTCAACCTGTCGCTCGATGAAGCGGAGCGGGAAGCGGAGCACGCGGCAGCCTTGGGGCTGGGCGGCCTGCTCCTGTTCGGGCTGCCGGAAGCGAAGGATGAAGAAGGTTCCGGTGCCTGGGCCGAGGACGGCATCGTGCAGCAGGGACTGCGCCGGTTCAAGCGCAACCGTACCCTGCGCGGGCTGGTCATAATCGCCGACGTGTGCTTGTGCGAGTACACCACGCACGGCCATTGCGGCGTGCTGCACTCGGTAGACGGCGAACAGCACGTTCACAACGACCGCTCGCTCGTTCCTCTGGCGCGAACAGCCGTGTCTTTAGCTAAGGCCGGGGCCGATGTGGTCGCGCCGAGCGACATGATGGACGGCCGCGTCGCGGCGATCCGGCGCGCGCTCGACGCCGAAGCACTCGATCAAACGCCGATCCTAAGCTACGCGGCCAAGTTCGCCTCGGCCTTTTACGGACCGTTCCGCGAAGCAGCCGACTCCGCCCCGCAATTCGGCGACCGCCGCGCCTACCAGATGGACGGCGCCAACCTGCGCGAAGCCATGCGGGAAATCGAGGGCGACCTCGCCGAAGGCGCGGACATGATCCTGATGAAGCCCGCCATGCCGTATGCCGATGTGATTCGCGCCGCGCGCGACCGCTTTGACATACCGCTGGGCGCGTACCAGGTCAGCGGCGAGTATGCCATGCTCCAGGCCGCGTTCGAGCGCGGCTGGCTCGACCCCGAGCGCGCCATGCTGGAGTCGCTCGTGAGCCTGCGCCGTGCCGGGGCCGGGTTTATCGTGACGTACTTCGCACAGGCGGCCGCAAAGGCTCTGGGGTGAAACTGCCCATGCGGCCGGCGGCGTATGCAGGAGGACTAAAGCAGATTCCTTACTTCGTTCCATACGACGCAGCATACAGAGCAGCAGCCCGGCGAGGACGGGCGGCAGGTCTCGCCGCTTATCCCTTCTTATCACGTACCGGCCGAAGGCCCGCTTCAGCCCCACCGCAGGTGGCTAAGGTTCGAGCTTGACCTTGAGCCAGCCGTGCTCATGCCGGTCGAAGTGGCGATAGGCGTCAATCGCCGAGGCGACCGGCACCTTTTCCGTAAAGAACTGCTCCGTGTGCATCACGCCCGAGCGCACCAGCTCGATCAGCCGCGGCAGGTACTTGCGGTGGTTGCAGTTGCCGGCGCGCACGGTCAGGTTCTTGTTCATCATCATGCCGACCGGGAAGCTCTTGAGCGTCGGCGGGTACACGCCGATGATGGACACGGTGCCGGCCTTCGCGACCGACTCGACCGCCCCCTCCAAGGCCTGCGTCGGCGCGCCGCCGATCCACCACTTCTTCATGGCCCCGGTCGAGGCATCCGGCGCGATCGTCGCCATCTCCTGCGCGAACTGCTTCTTCTGGCTCGGGCTGGGGTGCGCGCAGGTGGCATCCACGCCGACGGCATCAATCACGCGGTCCGGCCCGGAGCCCGCCGTCAGCTCATGAAGCACAGCCACGGGGTTTTCGTCGCGGAAGTTAATCGTTTCCGCGCCGTGCCTGCGGGCAACCGCAAGCCGTGACTCTACCTGGTCGATCACAAACACGCGGCCCGCATTCAGGTGCTGGGCGCAGGCAACGGCAAGCATGCCGACCGGACCCGCGCCGAAGATCGCGACCGTGTCCCCGGGATGGATGCCGGCCATCTCCGCCGCCTGGAACGACGTCGGCAGGATGTCGCTCATCATGAT
>CAXTSG010000068.1:11106-12718 GCA_964246825.1 uncultured Acidobacteriaceae bacterium
GGTTGACAGCGGCGTAAGGCACCCGCGCGTACTCAGCCTGGAGGCCGTCTAAACCGCCCGCGGCCTCCGGCCCTCCGAAAAACACCGTGCCCCCGAGCGGCCCGGCGGCATTCACCTTGTTGCATTGCGAGTAAAACCCCGCCCGGCAGTAGTTGCAGCTGCCGCAGCCGATGGTCGAAGGGATAATCACGCGGTCGCCGGGGCGAAAATTGCGAACCGCCTTGCCGACCTCCTCCACCATGCCGATGGCCTCATGCCCAAGGATGCGGCCTTTCTTCATGCCGGTAAAAGTGCCGCGAATAAAGTGAAGATCGGTGCCGCAGATAGCGGAGGCCGTGATGCGGACGACGGCATCGTTCGGGTCCTTAATCTTGGGGTCGGAAACCTTATCGAGGCGAATATCGCCGATGCCATGGAAAACAACTGCTTTCATGAATTAATTCTCCCGGGAAAAGTGAAGGGTGCGGCCCATGAACGGTGATGATTGCTAGGATGCCCGATGGATGGGGCATGGCAAAAGGCGGCTGCGGTTCGCTCCGGTTGCATCTGTTCTGTATAGGTTGTCTCGGCGGGCGAAAACCGGTATGTACTTGGACCGCCGGCCGACGGTCGAGGCCGTGTTGGAGGTTTTGAAGAGTATTTGACGGCAAAGTAGAAACTCCGACGCGGCCGAACGCGGCTGCTCAAGACGCGCAGCAGCCTGAGTTTGGCAACCTGAATGCGAAAGCGATGACCTCCCCGAAGGCGCTTGCCGGGACCGACGGCTTCGATGTGGCGTTGATCCATGGCGATGTGTGGCGTCAGCATGAAGCCAATGAAATGGTCAACATCCTGAAGACCCTTAAAACGACGATTACGCAGAATGAAACACGCAAGGTGCAGGGGAACCTCACAAACAAGGTTGTCGGCACCACCAACGACACCCGCGTCGGCGTACATCACCAGCAGAACGTTTCCCCGCGCTTTGAGATTTACACTCATACGCTGACGCAGAACCATCATGAAAAAACGGCTATAAGCCAGCCGACGTCCATATTCGATAAAACTCACATAAGCTTTCGAGGAAATTCGCTTGCTTTCAGCGCGGTTGGTAGCGATTTTAGCGCTAGGGGCACGTCTACCTCTATGACAGTGCTTGATGCCTCTCACAGGAGCATCAGTGTCGAGATGAAAGCATTTGTTGCCAAGAAAGAATCTTTTGCTATAAAAGACTTGGACCTGGGAATGCATTTCGGAGGAGCACTTACCGAGATCAAAGCATTGAAGCTCAAGGCGGCTTCCCTGCATTTGAAATCCATCGGCGCGAACCTTTGCTCAGGCATAGCGGCTAACCTCAATAGCCCATTCGGGTGATGTATGTTTGATGTCATCGGGTTTGCAGTTCACTGGCGAGCAGCAGGTGATAGACTTACGGTTTTTGCTCCTGCCTCGTTCTGGTTAACTTTCGTTTTAACGTTAGTCTTTTGGTTCCTTTTAAGATTGCACCGCCAGATGGATACGCGGACCGGTCACATAACATGGGCTTTCATATTTGGCTTCTTTATTCTCTTCTTTGCGCTAGAGGCGGTCTCATAAATACCTCAGCAGGATTTTGAGGCAGCCGAGTTGGACG
>CAXTSG010000069.1:0-6283 GCA_964246825.1 uncultured Acidobacteriaceae bacterium
CCCCCCTGCCCCGGCCGGCCGGGGCGGACGGCGCAACCGGCGCAGCCGCGACCAACCCTTCAGGCCGCGTAGCACGCAAACCCAGCGGCGCCGAATTCGGCGCCGCTGAACGCCATGCCCTAGGCCGCTGTTCTCTCCGTTACTTCAAGCACGGAGCCCTCGATCTTCTGGAGATAAGCAACAACCTTAAAAAAACTGCGAATGTGAGGATTGCCCTTCGGGCCAAGCATCTGCATCAGCGTCTTGGAGGAGCGCCCCACTGCCTTGCCGAGCTCGATAAAGCCGATGGTACCGTTGATGTAACGCCGCAGCAGCGACTTTCCTTCTTCTGTCTTGCCCGCAATCATGCAGCTAACGGCCTCCCGAAGAAGTGCTCGTCGAAACTCCGGCTTGTTTCTAAGTTCGCTCTTTACCGTTTCGTTGAAGCTCTTCGTCAATGGCATTACTCATCCCGCTTTCTCTTCTTGTACTCCTGCCAGAGTGCTTGCGCTGCCTTGATATCGGCCTGCTGCCGCTTTTTGCTTCCACCCGCCAGCAGAATGATTAGTAGCTCACCATCCTTGCCGAAATACACCCGGTAGCCGGGCCTGAAATCCAGCCGCGCCGCAAAGACGCTTTTGCCCTCGCCCTTTACCGAGGAGAAGTTACCCTGCTCCAGCCGGTCGAGAGCCCTAAGAACGCGCGCCTGTGTGACACCGTCGAGCTCTGTAAACCACTGTTCAAAAAGATTACGGCCCGATTGACTGATGTACTCTCGAAGCTCAATCATCAGGTTTTGGTACAACAAAACTTACCATAAAGCGGATCAAGATGATTCCATGCACTTTGAATCGAGTCTGAAAGCCTGTTTGGGAAACTGCTTGCGCTTCACCGGCAAGGCACGCATCACGCTGTTTCCACCTTTAAAACCGCCTCTCAAAAAGCATGACAGACGAGTTTGAACGCGCGCGGCAGGGCCGCCGAAGTACGGGCGCACCCTGCGACACAGAAGAGCCGGAGGCCCGTGGACCCTGGGAAGCAGCCCTCGGCAACAGCATCGGCACGGAGCCGATCTCGCGGCGCGGCTTTCTCCAGGGCGCGACCCTGTTGGCCGGCGCGGCGGCGGTCGCTGTCCCGGTAGCTGATACACAAGCTGAACAGCAAAAGCGCGCTTCGGCCCTGGTGCGGACGATGCCGCTTTCCATCACGATCAACGGCGAGCGGCGCGAGCTCCAGGTAGACTCGCGCCTCAGCCTGCTCGACCTTCTGCGCGAGCAGATCGGCCTTACGGGAACAAAAAAGGGCTGCGACCACGGGCAGTGCGGCTCCTGCACGGTGCTGGCCGACGGCCGCCGCGTGAACGCATGCCTGTCGCTCGCGCTCGTCTACAACGGCGGCTCGGTAACAACGATTGAAGGCATCGCGCACGGCGAAGAACTGCACCCGGTGCAGCAGGCATTTCTGGACCATGACGGCTACCAGTGCGGCTATTGCACGCCGGGGCAGGTCATTTCCGCCGTGGCGCTGCTCGACGAGGTGAAAAAAGGTGAACCGAGTTCCATGACGCCGGACCTGCGCCGCACCGGGCCGATTGATCTGACGGAAGAAGAAATCAAGGAGCGCATGAGCGGCAATCTGTGCCGCTGCGGCGCCTACCCGGGCATCGTAGCCGCGGTGCGGCAGGCTTACCGGCAGCAAAGCTAAGGAGCACGAGTGAATCCATTTGATTTTCAAAGCGTAAGCGCGCCCGACGCCGCCGTAAACGCGCTTGCCGCGAATCGCGCAGCCAAGCTGCTGGGCGGCGGCACTAACCTCATCGACCTGATGAAGCAGAACGTCGAGCAGCCCACGGAGCTGATCGATATCAACCGGCTGCCGCTGGCCGAGATCACCCCTCTGCCGGACGGCGGCCTTCGCCTGGGCGCGACCGCGCGCAACAGCGACACCGCGGCGCACCCGCTGGTGCGGGAGCAGTACCCCATGCTGGCGCAGGCCATCCTGGCCGGGGCCTCCGCGCAGCTGCGCAACATGGCCACCAACGGCGGCAATCTCCTCCAGCGCACGCGCTGCTACTACTTCTATGACCCCGCCTACGCGGCCTGCAACAAGCGCGTGCCCGGCTCGGGCTGCGCGGCCATCGGCGGCTACAACCGAGTTCACGGGATCCTGGGGGCCACAGAAGGGCTGCGCCCGGGTGCCGGCCCCGAGTGCATCGCCACCAACCCATCCGATATGTGCGTCGCCCTGGCCGCGCTGGAGCCCACGGTACGGGTGCGCGGGCCCAAGGGCGAGCGCCGCATCCCCTTTACCGAGTTTCACCGGCTGCCCGGCAAAATGCCGCAGTATGACACCACGTTGCGGCCGGACGAACTGATCCTCTCCATCGACCTGCCGCGCTCGCCCTACGCGAACCGCTCGCACTATCTCAAGGTGCGCGACCGCGCTTCCTATGCTTTCGCGCTGGTTTCGGTCGCGGCGGCGGTCGAGCTTGACGGGGGCACGATCACGCGCGCCGGGCGCGCCGTGGGGGGGGGCGCGCAAAAGCCCGGGGGGGCTGTGGCGGCCTAAACGGCGCTCGCCGCCAAGCCCGCGACCGCTGAAAGCTACCGGGCCGCGGCGGAGCTTGCCGTGGCTCACGCCCAAACCTTTCCGGACAACGCCTTCAAGGTGCCCATGGCCAAGGAGGCGATTGTGCGGGCACTCACCATCGTCGCAGGAGAACAGGCATGAGCGCGGCCCCTACATCCTTGCCGACAAAGATCGGCGACCCGGTCACCCGTCTCGACGGCCGCGCGAAAGTCACGGGCGCGGCCAAATACGCGGCCGAGTTCGACGCGCCGCGCCTGGGCTATGCCGTCATGGTGACCAGCACGATCGCCAACGGCAAAATCACCCGCATCGACACCGGTGCCGCCGAGCGCGCGCCCGGCTTTGTGGCCGTGCTGACGCCCGCAAACGCGCCCCGCCTGCCCAACTACGGCCAGGCCGCCGTCAACCCGCCCGCGGGCCGCCACATGCAGCTCCTCCAGGACGCGAATGTCTACTACAACAACCAGCCCATCGCCGTGGTAGTGGCCGAGTCCCTGAATGAGGCCTATGCCATCGCCTCGCTGCTCGACGTGCGCTACCAGGAAAACCCGCCCAAGCTCGACTTCCGCGCGGGCTTTGATCAAGCGCACTCCGGCAAAAACAAAGTGCCGCCGCAGCTGAGCGAGGGCAACGAGAAAACCGGCTTTGAAGAAGCCGAGGTCACCGTCGACCAGGTCTACACGACGCCCAAGGAAAACCACAATCCCCTGGAAATGCACGCCACCGTCGCCGAGTGGAAGGACGAGCTGCTGACGCTCCACGACTCGACCCAGTACGTCTTCGGCGTCAAGCGCACGGTGGCGAAGACCTTCGGCATTCCGGAAGACAACGTGCGCGTCATCTGCCCGTTCACAGGCGGCGGCTTCGGTTCCAAGGGCTCCACCTGGTCGCACGTCGTGCTCACGGCCATGGCCGCCAAGGTCGCCAAGCGCCCGGTCAAGCTCGTGGTAGCGCGCCCGCAGATGTTCGGCCCCGTCGGCGGCCGTCCGCAAACCCACCAGCACCTCCGCATCGGTGCCAAGCGCGACGGCACACTCACCGCCATCAAGCACGACTGCTATTCGCACACCTCCATGATCGAGGACTTCGTCGAATCTTCCTCATCGGCGACGCGCATGCTCTACAACGCGCCCGTCATCTCGACTTCGCAGCTTCTTGTTCCGCTCACGGTCGGCATCCCGACCTTTCAGCGCGCGCCGGGCGAGGCCACCGGCCTGTTCGCTCTGGAAGTCGCGCTCGACGAACTCGCCGAACAGCTCAGGATGGATCCGATTGAGCTGCGCCTCAAGAACTACGCCGAAGTCGACCCCACCAGCCGCAAGCCTTTCTCCGGCAAGCACCTGCGGGAGTGCTACGCCCGGGGTTCAGAGCGCTTCGGCTGGACCAAGCGCGTCGCTGCGCCGCGCTCGCACCGCGAGGGCAGCACGCTCATCGGCTACGGCATGGCCACCGCGACCTACCCGGCCAACCGCTCGGAAGCGCAAGCCGCCGTCCGCTTCGAGCCGAACGGCCGCGTCACCGTCACAAGCGGCACCCAGGACCTCGGCACCGGCACCTACACCATCATGGCGCAGACCGCCGCCGCGACCCTCGGCATGCCGATCGGCCTGTTTGACGCGAAGCTCGGCGACACCAGGCAGCCGCAGGGCCCGGTCTCGGGCGGCTCGCAGACTGCGGCTTCCGTCGGCCCGGCCGTGCAGACCGCCGCGCAGCAGGCCGTGCTCAAGCTGGTGACTTTGGAAATCGGCAACAAGGCTTCGCCTTTCTACAACGCGCAGCCGGAAGAGCTCGACTTCAAGGACGGCAAGCTCTTCCGCAAATCCGCGCCCGCAAGCGGCATCGCCTTTACCGAAGTGCTCGCCCGCAACGGCGGCGCGGCCGTGGAAGCCAAAGCGGCCGCCGAGCCCTCGCAGAACGTGGAAGAATACTCGCAGCACTCTTGGGGCGCGGTCTTCGCCGAGGTCGGCGTCGATGAAACCCTCGGCATGGCCCGCGTGCGCCGGCTTACCGGCGTCTATGACGTAGGCACCCTGCTGAACGAGAAAACCGCCGCAAGCCAGCTCATCGGCGGCCTGGTGTGGGCGGTAGGGCTGGTGCTCGAAGAGGAAACCCACATCGACCCGAAAACCGGCCGCCCGGTCAACAACAACCTCGCCGAGTACCACGTACCGGTCAACCTCGACATCGGCACGATCGACGTTTCCGTGGTCGGCATCCCCGACAAGAACTTCAATCCCATGGGCGCGCGCGGCGTCGGCGAGATCGGCATCTGCGGCGCGACCGCGGCCATTGCCAACGCCGTCTACAACGCCACCGGCAAGCGCATCCGCGAAGCGCCCATCACGCCGGACAAACTGCTGGCCTAAACGGAAACCGGCGCGGATGCATCCGACTGTGCGGCGGCATCTGGCCGAAGATGCGCCGCACCCCGTATGGTGGTAGCAATGGCTTCCAAGCTCGATCTCGCGCTTTTATCCTGCGCCCTTCTGGGCCTGCGGCACGGGTTCGACTACGACCACCTTGCCGCGATCACCGACATCACCAGCGTGCAGCGAGGCTGGCGCGAAGGGATGCGCCTGGGCCTCCTGTACGCGCTCGGCCACGGCTGCACCATCGCCGTGCTGGGCGCGGCGGTGGTGGTGTTTCGCCTGGCGCTGCCGGTGCATCTTGATGCGGTCGGCGAGCGCGTCGTCGGCGCGACCCTGCTCGTGCTCACGGCTTACATCCTGCTGACATTTTTCCGCCGCGCCCCCGGCGCGCACGCGCATCCTTCCAGCCGCATCGCCCTGCTCATCACGGGTGCGCGGCACCTTTCCTGGCGCATCCGCTCCCTCGGCAACCCGGCGCTGGCCCGTCCGGAGGGCTTTCGATTTCAATACGGTCAAAGTTCCGTGTTCACCGTCGGGATTCTTCATGGGCTCGGGGCCGAAACCCCCTCGCAGCTGGTCCTCTTCCTCCTTGCGGCCAACCTGGGCGGCACCAGCCGCGGCATCCTGGGGCTGCTTTGCTTTATCGGCGGCCTCCTGCTCATGAACACGCTCATGACGGCCTCGGCCTCCGGCATCTTCGCGGGCGCGGTCCATCGGCCGCGTGTGCGGTCGGCGGTCACGCTGTTGACCGCCGCTTACAGCCTCGCGATCGGGCTCATCTTT
This sequence comes from uncultured Acidobacteriaceae bacterium, assembly GCA_964246825.1. GTDB lineage: Bacteria > Acidobacteriota > Terriglobia > Terriglobales > Acidobacteriaceae > EB88. Next base: position 5,721 of record CAXTSG010000069.1, read on the forward strand.
GCTTTCGGCGCTTCCGACCGGCTGCCGCCGCTGGTTCGTTAGGCGAGTGCGCTACCATTTTGGAGATGCCTGTGCTTGAAAAGCAGACTCGTCTTACCGCCGCCCTCCAGGAGCTTGGCAGCGTGATGGTGGCTTACTCCGGGGGCACCGATTCGGCGTTTCTGGCCTACGCCGCCCACCGGGTACTGGGCGAGCGGATGCTGGCCGTCATCGCCGACTCGCCTTCCCTGCCACGCGCGGAGTTGGCCGCCGCGCTCGCCTTTACCGGCGAGCACGGCATCCCCACGCACGTGCTCCATACCGCCGAAATGGAAAAGCCCGAATACGTCCGCAACGACGCGCAGCGCTGCTTCCACTGCAAGGACGAGCTGTTTTCTGTCATGGAGGCCGCGCGGGCCAGGCTCGGCTTCCGGCACCTGGCCTACGGCATGAACCTCGACGACCGGGGCGAGTTTCGCCCCGGCCAGCGGGCGGCCGCCCTGCACAGCGCGCACGCGCCGCTTGTCACGGCCGGGCTCGGCAAGGCCGAGATCCCCTCCCTCGCGCGCGAAGCCGGGCTGCGC
>CAXTSG010000069.1:6293-10446 GCA_964246825.1 uncultured Acidobacteriaceae bacterium
TCTGGGACAAGCCCGCCTCGGCCTGCCTTTCCTCGCGCATTGAGTACGGCCGCCCGGTGACCGCGAAAAATCTCCGGGAAGTCGAGCAGGCCGAGGAAGCGCTCCACCTGCTCGGCTTCCCGCAGGTGCGGGTGCGGCACCACGGCGAGCTGGCCCGCATCGAAATTGCCCGCGCCGACCTGCCCCGGGCCCTGCACCTCGATGTTCTGGACCGCGTCACGGAAGCGGTCAAGGCGGCCGGCTTCCTGTATGTTGCGCTTGATACGCAGGGCTACCGCTCCGGCTCCATGAACGCGGTGCTGCCGGCCTCCGCGATCGCGCCTGCTTCACACTGAACTCTCCCAAGGAAAACTCCATGCGCACTGCTTATCTTGACTGCTTTGCCGGCATCTCCGGCGATATGTTTCTGGGCGCTCTTCTGGGTGCGGGCGTGCCGCTCGGCGTGCTTGAAGAAGCGGCCGCCTCGCTCGGGCTCGGGGCCGGGCTCACCGTGGAAACCGTGGATCGCAGCGGCATTTCGTCGGTCAAGGTACACGTACTGGAAAACGGCCGCCCCGCCGAAGGCAGCGTCCCGCACAGCCATAGCCATACCCATGCGCCGCACAAGCACGAGCATCCCCACCCGCACGAGCCCGCGCCACCCGTCCACACCCACCGGCACGAGCCCGCGCCGGAGCACGAACACTCTCATACGCACGAGCCGCACACGCACTCGCACAGCCCGGAACCGCACTCGCACGAGCACGCACCCGGCAAGCCGCACGTTCACGGGCGCTCGCTCACACAGATTCGAGAACTCATCCAGGCCGCCCCGCTTGCGCCCGCCGTGCAGCAGTTTGCCGTCAAAGCCTTCGAGCTGTTGGGCCGCTCGGAAGCCAAAATCCACAACGTCCCCGTCGAGCAGATTCACTTCCACGAGGTCGGCGCGGTCGATGCCATCGTCGATATCGTGGCCGCGAGCGCCGGGATCGCGCACCTGGAAGCAGGCGGTCCGCTTGCCTGGCATGCTTCGCCCGTGAACGTGGGCGGCGGCATGGTGGTGTGTACGCACGGCACCTTCCCGGTTCCCGCGCCGGCCACCGCCGACCTGCTCCGCGGCATGCCGACCTACTCGGCCCACATCGAAAAAGAGCTGGTAACACCCACGGGAGCGGCGCTGCTGCGCGCCCTTGCGCCGCGGTTCGGTCCGCAGCCCGCCATGGCGGTTGAGCAGATCGGCTACGGCGCGGGCAGCCGCAACCCGAAGGATTTTCCCAACGTGCTTCGGCTCAGCCTAGGCACGGCGGGCGCGCAGGCGGCAGTGCCGGCGGCTGATGAAAAGCATACCGGCCGCCGCCACGAGGAAGAAGCCGTTTCCGTGTTGGAAACAGCGCTCGACGACACCACGCCCCAAGTGTTGGCGCATGTCGCCGAGCAGGCGCTGGCAGCGGGCGCGCTCGATGTCATGCTGGCCCCGGTCATCATGAAGAAGGGCCGCCCCGGCACGCTCGTGACCGTGCTGTGCAACCCCGGAGACGCGCCCGCCATGGAGCGGCTGCTGCTGCGCGAAACCAGCACGCTCGGCGTGCGCAGCCGCCGCGAGCACCGCTCCTGCCTCCATCGGCACCATGCCACGGTCGAAACCGAGTTCGGCCCCATCCGCGTCAAGCTCGGCATGCGCGCCGGCGAAGAGTGGAACGCCAACCCCGAGTTTGAAGACTGCCGCGCCGCCGCCGCCCGGCACGGCGTCCCGGTCAAGCTCGTGATGCAGGCCGCCATGGCCGCGCACAGCCTCACACCCGTCGGCTGACTCATTCAAGGCGCAGGGCTGCATCCCACAAAAGAACCGTACCGCGATAAGGAGCCGTACATGGAACGCAGAGATTTCCTGAAATCAGCAGCTGTAGCAGGCATGGCCGGCGTTGCGGCATCGGGCGCGGGCGCGCAAACCACAGCCGGCACCGGCCCGGTCGCGCGGCCCATGTCGCCTGACATGCAGTACCGCGAGCTCGGCCGCACCGGCGAAAAAGTCTCCGCCATCGGCATGGGCGGCTACCACGTCGGCAAGCAGGCCGACCCGTCTGAAAGCGTGCGCTTGGTGCGCGCCGCCATTGACCGCGGCATCACCTTCATGGACAACTGCTGGGACTATAACGACGGCATCAGCGAAGTGCGCATGGGCCAGGCCCTGCGCGACGGCTACCGGAATAAAGTGTTCCAGATGACCAAGATCGACGGCCGCACCGCCAAGGAATACAACAAGCAGCTGGAAGAATCGCTTTCGCGGCTCCACACCGACATGATCGACCTGGTGCAGTTCCACGAGGTCATCCGCATGGAAGACCCGGACCGCATCTTCGCGCCCGGCGGTGCCATGGAAGCTGCCGTGGCCGCGCGGCAGGCCGGCAAAATCCGCTACATCGGTTTTACCGGCCACAAAGACCCTGCGGTCCACCTTCGCATGCTGGAGACCGCGCAAAAGCACAATTTTCACTTTGACACCGTGCAAATGCCGATCAACGTCATGGACGCGCACTTTCGCTCCTTCACGAAGGAAGTGATGCCGGTCGCTCTCCGGCAAGGCATCGGCGTGCTCGCGATGAAGACCTTCGGCGACCACTTCATCCTCGACAGCAAAACAGTCGAGCCGATTGAGGCTTTGCAGTACGGGCTGTCGCAGCCGGTGTCCGTCGTTATCACCGGCATCGACTCCATGCCGATCCTTGACCAGGCCATGGCCGCCGTCAAAAACTTCAAGCCCATGACCGAGCCGCAGATGGCCGCGCTTTTGTCCCGCACAGAAGTAGCCGCAAGCGACGGCAAATACGAGCTCTTCAAAACCACCCCGCACTTCGACGGCACAGCCCAAAACCCGAAGTGGCTTGGCTAAAGCAGGAACGGCTCGCCGCATAGTGCGACAAGCCGTTCCCCCTGCTTCCTGCTTCCTATTACCCTCTACCCTGCTTCCCCTGCCCTTACGCCCTCTCAAAATGCTTGAACCAGAGCGCCTGCTTCGCAATCGGCTCGGTCCGCGTCACAAGCTCCGCCTGCTGCGGGCCGCTCAAGGGGGTAAACTCCCGCGCCAGCTGCACATTTTCTTCCAGCTGCGGCACCGTATCGCAGCCGATAATCATGGTGCTCACCGGCTGGGACAGCACATAGAAGATCGCTTCACGCATGTTCAGGACGCCGGGGCGACTGGAAATCTCCGCGCCGCCCTCCCACATTTTCTGCTGCACCGGGACCGGCGGCGGCGTCCACGAGCTCAGGATGCGCCCGCGCGCCGGCACCTTCATCGCGATAATGCCCATCTGCTTTTCCACCGCGAGCGGCAGCAGCCCGTTGCTGAAGCTGTGCTGGTGCGTGTCCGCGGCGTTTAAAGCCATCAGCACCGTATCGAATGGGTAGCGGTGGATGCACTCGATGAGCGACTCGGGCCGGTGGTGGCCGGTAATGCCGAGGTTCTTGACGATGCCCTGCTCCTTGCAGGCGATCAGCGCTTCCATCGCGCCGCCCTTGGCAAAGCAGGCATCCACGTCCGTCATGGTGCCGATGTCGTGGAGCTGCCATAGGTCCACATGATCGGTATTGAGCAGCTGGAGCGAGCGCTCAATCATGCGCATGGAGCCGTCGCGCGTCCGCTCCTTGGTCTTGGTCGCGAGAAACGTTTCCTTGCGGCGCGCCTTCATCACGCGGCCGAAGTACTGCTCGCTCCAGCGCTCCGGGCCGCCGTAGATCGAGGAAGTGTCGCAATAGTTCACGCCCAGGTCGAGCGCCCGCTCAATGATCGGCACGGCCACATCGAAGTTGTTCGGCAGCTCGATCGCGCCCTGGCCGCCGAGTGAAAACACGCCCACATTGTGCCCGGTACGGCCCAGGTTGCGGGTCGGCATCGCGGCGCGGTTCACGGCCGGCAGGGGCGCGGCTGCGGTTTGTGCTTCTGACAGCACCGGCTGCGCCAGGAGGCCTGCGGCAACGGCTCCGCCTGTTTTGAGAAAAGTACGACGACCCTGCTGCGACACTGAGGTATCTTCGGCCACACACGCCTCCCGCGCTCACGGGAGCGCACTCTCTAAATGGTACACGCGGTGCGGTAGGGATGTAAGCCGGGCTGGGGGGGGGGGGGGGGGGGGGCCGCCCCACACCGCCCCCCCCGCCCGGGGGGGGGGGTGGG
>CAXTSG010000069.1:10456-12651 GCA_964246825.1 uncultured Acidobacteriaceae bacterium
GTCGCGGCCGGGGGGGGGTTGTTGTGCGCCCGCGGGGGGGGGCGGCGCCCCCCCCCCCCCCCCCCCCCCCCCCCCCCCGCTTCTCAGGCTTTTGCGTCGCGAAAACTCAGCATCCTGCCGTGCGCTTCCAGCACATGGGTGTGGTGAGCGGTAAGCAGCTCGCGAATATCCGCGGGCAGGTGCTCGCTCAGTGCCGTCTCGTAAGCCGTTTTCGCGGCAATCTCGCCCTTGTCCGCCGCGTTCAGCAGGGCATGGTCGCCGCCGCCCAGGTTGGCCTTCAGCTCGCCCCAGGCGCGGTGCAGCCGCCCGGAAAGCATCCCGCTCTGCTCCACATCCTTGACGCCCAGCCGGTGCAGCTCATTTTCCAGCTCGCCGGAGTAGTTGGCGCGCACCTGCGACTCCTGAAGAAAAAACGTCCGCGCGGCCGGATCCTTGATGTGCTTTTCCAGCTCCAGATAGCCCTGGTGGCTGTCGCGCAGCACATCAATCAGCTTGCCCAGCGTTGCTTTTACCTTTTCGTGATCGATACCTTCTGCCATGTGTCCGCTCCCGAAAGTCTGGGATGCAGTCCTCGGCGAAAAGGTAAGAACACCTGCGGTGAAAACGCGCGGCAGGCAAGCCGCGCATGCATCACACCATGAAGGCAACAAGAAGGGAACGCGGACCATGGCTCAAGGATCAACAGGACGTACGCTTCTTCGCACGGGCGGGGCACTGCTAAGCGTTTTCCTCACCCGGGCGCTGCTCCAAAACGCCGAACAGCGGGAGCGGAACCGCGGCATCGGGCGGGGCAAGCGCTTCCTGGTGCTCGGCGGCGGCTTTGCCGGGGCGGCCGTGGCGCAGGAGCTTGCCCGCCTTCTCCACGGTCCCGACAACGGGGACATCACGCTCGTCGACTCCGACAACTATCTCCTATTTACCCCCATGCTCACGGAAGCCGCGGGCGGTGCCATCGAGCCGCGCCACATCATCAGCCCCCTCCGCTCGCTCCACCCCCGCGTCAAGTTCGTCCAGGGCACCATCAAGCATATCGACGCCGCGGCTAAAACAGTCAAGGTGGAAGCCGGCGGGCGCGGGCTGCCTGTGCAAACACTGAGCCTCTCGGCCGACCACCTGGTGATCGCGCTCGGCTCCGTCGTCAACTATCGCGACACGCCCGGCGTTGCCGAGCACGCCATCGGCATGAAGCAGCTTGACGATGCCAGCGCGGCCTTTGAGCGGGTTTCCGCCTGCCTGGAAAACGCGGCCATTGAGCAGAACAAAACAAAGCGGCGCGAACTGCTGACCTTTGTGGTGGGAGGCGGCGGCTACACCGGCGTCGAAAGCATGGCGGCCATCAACGATTTCGCTCGCCAAACAGCCCGCAAGTTCCCGGGCATGCAGGAAGGGGAGGTGCGCACGGTGCTCGCGCACCCCGGCGATCGGCTCATGCCGGAAATCTCGCCGGAGCTTTCCGACTATGCCACGGAAAAGCTGCGGAAGCATGGGGTGGAGATCATTTTCAACGCCGGCATCAGCGAGGCCGGGGCAGACTATGTTCAGATCCAGGGCGGCGAGCGGATCCCGACGCGCATGCTCATCTGGGCGGGCGGCGTGATGCCGAACCCTTTGATCGACAAAGTCGACGCCCCCAAGGGCAAGCACCGCGGCCTTACCGTGGACGGCTGCTGCCGCGTCGGTGGCCGCCCCGGGGTGTGGGCGCTGGGCGACTGCGCCGAAATCCCCGAGCCGGACGGCAAGGGCACCTACGCCCCCACGGCGCAGAACGCCACCCGCGAAGGCGCCCTGGTCGCCCGCAACATCGTCGCTGTGCTGCGCGGCGAAGAGCCGCGGCCGTTCCGCTTCACTCCCTTGGGCGAGCTGGCGCTGGTGGGCCACCACTCCGGCGTGGCGCGGGTCTACGGCTTCAACTTTTCCGGGCTGCTGGCCTGGGCCATGTGGCGGGCCGTGTACCTGGCCAAAATGCCGAACTTTGCCCAACAGGGCCGCGTTCTGAGCGATTGGGTGCTGGACGTCCTGGTCGGGCAGTCGCCAGTACCCTTATCCACGGGGGCGCACCGCTCGACCGCGGACCGAGCCGACGCGGCATAACCCGTGCATCCACTCGGGAGATCAAACGACGCCCTGCCTCATGCGCCTCAAGGAGCATCCGCCGGGAGGGAAGAGGGGGGGGGGGGCCGCGGCCGCCCCGGGCG
>CAXTSG010000070.1:0-7906 GCA_964246825.1 uncultured Acidobacteriaceae bacterium
GCCCAGGAAGTCGTTCTGATCGGGCGCCTTGTCGTAGGTGTAGCCGGGTGAAACCATCATGGACTCGACGCCGGCCTCGGTGAGCTGGTCGAAGTGGCGGCGGACAGAATTGGGGTCGGCGCCATCGAACAGCGTGGTGTTGGTGGTCACGCGGAAGCCGGCTTCCACGGCGGCGCGCACGCCTTCCATGGCGATGTCCCAGCCGCCTTCGCGGCACACACCGAAGTCGTGGTGCTCCTTTTCGCCGTCCACGTGGACCGAGAAGCTCAGGTATTTGGAGGGCGTGAAGAGGTGCAGCTTCTCCTTGAGCAGCAGCGCGTTGGTACACATGTAGACGTACTTCTTGCGTGCCGCCAGCCCGGCAACAATCTCCGCGATCCGCGGGTGCAGCAGCGGCTCGCCGCCCGGGATGGAAACCATGGGCGTTCCGGCTTCCTCAACCGCGCGGAAGCACTCCTCGGGCGAAAGCTCCTGCTTGAGGATGTGCGCCGGGTACTGGATTTTGCCGCAGCCGGCGCAGGCCAGGTTGCAGCGGAACAGGGGCTCCAGCATGGTGACGAGCGGGAACCGCTTCCGGCCGGACCACTTCTGCTTCAGGATGTAGGTGGCCACGGTCCAGGCCTGGGATACGGGTACTGCCATTTAGATTTACCGCCTTTTTGATAACTGCTTTTACGCCTTGTTCAAGCGCTCGACTCCGGCTTCCGGTATTTTGACCTGTGTACTTGTTGAGGTCATCTATTTATTTCTGAGAAGTTCTGACCTATGCATTTCCAGCTCGTGATTCTTCTCTATAAGCTGTTTCAGCAAGCCCTTTCTCTCGTTCTCCGTCATGCCCAGTATCTCACTCATCGTCAACGTTCTACTCATCTCCACGCTCCATGGATTTCTGATAAGTCGTGAGCGCAAGCAGCGGAAAATAATCCCGATATTGATGGTACGCAAGGTAGAAGACCCGGGGGAAGCCTGTTCCGGTATACACCGCCTGCTTTTCTTTCCCGGTGCCGGTGGACTCGTCCCAGCCGCCGTCATTCGTCTGCCGATCCAGCAGCCAGCGGATGCCTTTCGCCACCGAGTCCGAGCGCTTGTCGCCCGCGGCCAGCAGGCCAAGCACCGCCCAGGCCGTTTGCGAGGGGGTGCTTACCCCGATTCCGCGCTCATTCGGCTCGTCGTAGCTCAGGCAGCTCTCGCCCCAGCCGCCGTCGGCGTTCTGCACCATGCGGATCCACTCAGCGGCCTGCTGGATTTGCGGCTCATGGTTCCATACCCCAATCGCTTCCAGCCCGCGCAGCACCAGGAACGTGCCGTACAAGTAGTTGACGCCCCAGCGTCCAAACCAGGAGCCGTCCGGCTCCTGCTCGTCGAAGATGAAGCGGATGGCCCGCTCGACGCGCTTGTCGGCGCGCGTGTAGCCGTAGGTGGAAAGCGTTTCCAGCACGCGCCCGGTAATGTCGACCGTCGGCGGATCGAGCATCGCGTTATGGTCGGCGAAGGGAATGTACTGGAAGATCATCTTGGTATTGTCCTTGTCAAAGGACGCCCAGCCGCCGCTGCGGCACTGCATGGCAAAAATCCAGTCCAGCGCGCGCCGGCTTACGTCGTACTGGTAGCGCTCGCGCGGATTATCGACCTTGTTGAGCGCGAGCAGCACCTGCGCCGTGTCGTCGACATCCGGGTACCACTCATTGTTGAACTCGAAGTACCAGCCGCCCGGCTCGGCGCCGCGCACCTTCTCGGCCCAGTCGCCCTTGTGTCGAACTTCCTTTGACAGCATCCAGTCCACGGCCTTCAGCATGCGCGGATCGTTGCGGTCTACGCCGGCCTCGCCCAGCGCAAACACGGCCTGCGCTGTGTCCCATACAGGCGACATGCAGGGCTGCATACGGAAGGTCGGCTCGGGGTAGTCCGCGGTTCCCTTGGGCTCATCAATGCCGAGCTTTTCAAACTCATCCAGGGCTCGAATCATCTGCGGGTCATCGAGCGAGTAGCCCAGCCATCGGAGAGCGATCATCGCATTCAGCATGGCCGGGTAGATCGCTCCGAGACCGTCCGACATCTCCAGCCGCGCCAGCATCCACTTCTCGGCACGCTTGAGCGCGACCTTCCGCAAGGGACGGATGTGGATGCGCTCGGCCCAGTGAAATATGCGATCGCACAACAGGAAGATGTTGCGCCAGGAGACGGGCTTCTTCGCATTCCAGCGCAGGTGAAGATCGGCCTTCTCGCGGCCGCCCACGAAAAGCTCGTCTATGCCCTGCTCGGGCGCGATCTTCTTGAAAGGCTTTTTCGCGTAGGCGATGGAAAGCGGCACCAGAATGGCGCGCGACCAGGAGCTGATTTCGTAAATGTTGAAGTAGCACCAGTTCGGGAACAGCACGATCTCAGGCGGCACTGCCGGTACCGCGTCATAGTCGTACTGACCCATAAAGCAGAGATAGATTTTGGTAAAGGTATTGCACTCGACCACGCCGCCGTGCGCGAGAATCCACTCGCGCGCCTTGGTTAGCTCCGGCTCGCTGCCGGTCCAGCCCATGAGCTTGCAGGCGAAGTAGCACTTGACCGAAAGCGAGATGTTCGAGGGGCCGCCCGGGTAAATAGACCAGCCGCCATTGTCATTCTGGTAGCGCAGCATCTCGGTAAGCGCGCGCTGCAAACGCCCCGGCTCGCCCGTACCCAGCAGCATATGGCCGAAGATGTAGTCGGCCTCCAGCATGGAATCGGCTTCAAGCTCGCCGCACCAGTAGCCCTCTCCATGCTGCGCGGCGAAAATATGGTCGCGCACCCGGGCTACAGCCGCACGGACGCTTTCAAGCGATACATCGAGCCGCCCGAACTTGAGGGTCGTGCCGCTTTTTCCGGGTTGCTGTGCCGCTGTGCTCATCCGTTCGATGTGTTTCCGCTCCCGTGTATCTGATTCCGGCAAACCTCGTCCGGGTTCGAAACTACCGGGCGGCGGCCTGTGAGATTTCCGGCGGCAGCCCGAAGCGCACGTTTTCAGGCATGACCTCCACCTCTTCGGCATCGCCGTAGCCGCGCGTGCTGAGAAAAGCAATAACGCCCTGAACCAGCACCTCCGGCGCGGACGCCCCGGCGGTAACGGCGACTGTGCCGACGCCTTGGAGCCACTCCGGGCGAATGTCTTCGGCCTTGTCGATCAGGTAGCTGTTGGTGCTCAGGTTCTGTGACACCTCGACCAGTCGGTTCGAGTTGGATGAATTGGTAGAGCCGACCACCAGCACCAGATCCGCCCGATGCGCGACATTTTTGACCGCGACCTGGCGGTTTTCCGTCGCATAGCAGATGTCCTGCGAGTGCGGCCCGGCGATCGCCGGGTACTTCTCCTTGAGTGCCTGGATGATGTCGCGCGCTTCGTCAAGAGACAGCGTGGTCTGCGTCAGATAAGCGACCCGCTCCGGGTTCGGCACCTGGAGCGCCTGCACCTCCTCCACAGTGGAAACCACCTGCGTCACATCCGGCGCTTCGCCGAGGGTGCCTTCAATCTCGTCGTGGTCGCGGTGGCCGATCAGCACTAGCGAGTAGCCCTGCTTGGCGAACTTGATGGCCTCCACATGGACCTTGGTCACGAGCGGGCAGGTTGCATCGATCACGCGCAGGCGGCGCTGCTTTGAGTCGTCGCGCACCGCGGGTGAAACCCCATGGGCCGAGTAGATGACCCGCGCGCCTTCCGGCACCTCGGAGATGTCTTCGACAAAGATCGCGCCCTTTGCCGCGAGCTCATTGACGACAAAGCTGTTGTGGACAATCTCTTTTCGTACATAGATGGGCGCGCCGAAGGTTTCCAGCGCAATGTTGACGATGTCGATGGCGCGGACCACGCCCGCGCAAAAGCCGCGCGGCTTGAGCAGGAGAATGCGCTTGGCACCGGGGGCGCGGACGGGATCGAGGCTGATCTGGACAGTGGCGGTCACCCTAGGAGTATACCGTGAGGTATCAGCCAAGCGGTAAGAAGCGGCACTTCCTTCACTGGTAGGATTGTGCTGAAAGCGGACTCATCTCTTCAACCGAGCATTGCGGAAAGGGCTACCGTGGCGACTTCAACGCAAGTTTTGGTGCAGGATTACCTGAAAACGCACTATCGCCCCGATGTTGAGTATGTCGATGGTGAGTTAATACCAAGAAACAGCACGCTGGAGGAAAATCCTTTGGTGGCCTGGGCTCATGGAAGGCTACAGTGCTTCATCGGTTCGTGGTTTGATCGGCATGAGGATGAATGGAATGTTCTTGTTGCTGTTGAGGTTCGTACCAGGATTTCATCCTCCATCTATCGGCTCCCTGACGTGGTGGTCGTAAGATCTGCGCCGGAAGGCAGCACGATTACGGAAGCACCTTTCATCATTATTGAGGTTCTTTCCCCGCGTGACACTTACACGGAAACGCGGCGGCGAGCACGCGAGTATGAGCAAATGGGCGTTGAAAACATTTGGCTGATTGATCCTGAAACGCGAACCGCACAGTCATGCACAAAGGAAAGCTGGGTGGAAGTAACGCGTTTTACAGTCGAAGGGACCCCCATTTATCTGGATGTGCCTACGCTTTTCGAGCGGCTGGATAAACACAAGTACATTCGCTGAAAAGCGCTGCTTCAAGCTACGGAAGCTCCGTATGCGCTTCCGCCGAGCCCTTACCGACTCGCCGCCAGCATCTGCTCCGCATGCTTCCGGCTGGTATCTGTTACCTTGGCTCCTGAAATCATTCTTGCCAGCTCCTCCGTGCGGTCCACAGGTGCCAGCAGGCGCACGCTGGTTGCGGTGCGGGCCTGCTTTTCGCGCTTTTCAATCAGGAAGTGCTGGTCCGCGAAGGCGGCAATCTGCGGTAGATGCGTGACGCAAAGCACCTGCTGCGAGCGTGACAACGCCTTCAGCTTCTGCCCGACCGCCTCGGCCGCGGGGGCGCCCGGCCCGCTTTCGCTCTGGGGGCAAACCCGGGTGCGGGGGTCGGGGGTTTTTCGGCGGCCGCGGGGGGTTGCCCCTTCCTCCACGGAAACCTTCAACGCCAGCAGCACGCGCGACATTTCACCGCCCGAGGCTACCTCGTCCAACGGCTTGAGCGGTTCGCCCGCATTGGTGGCGATGCGGCAGGTCACCAGGTCCCAGCCGTGGGCCGCCCAGCAGGACGGCTCCTGCCGCGGCAAAACCGCAACTTCAAAACGGACGCGCATGGCCAAATCATTGATCTGCCGCTCGGCCACCTTGCCCAGGTGCAGCCCCGCGGCCGCACGCTCCGCGGAAAGCGCCCGGGCCGCGGCCGCATAGTTTTTTTCTGCTTCCCCAAGCTCCAGGCGCAGGTTCGCCGCGATCTCGTCCCGGTTTTCAATTTCGGCGATCTTGCCCGCGACCTCGGCTTCGTAGCGCAGTACCTCGGCCAGCGTCGCGCCGTACTTACGCTTCAGCCGGTCCAGCGCGGCCAGGCGGTCCTCAATCTCCTCCAGCCGGTCGGGCGAGCTCTGGATGCCTTCAGCGTAGTCCCGCGCCGCGGCCGACACATCCTCCACAGCCGCGCGCGCTTCCATCAACTGCGATACGCGCTCCCGAAAACGATCGTCATAGCGCGCCAGCTCTTCCACATGCTTCAGCGCGGCAGCCAAAGCGCATTCCGCTGAAGTTGATCCTTCGTACAACAGCTCATGGGCGCCGAGAGAAGCAACAAGCAGCTTTTCCGAGTTCGAAAGAACGCGCCGCTCCGCTTCCAAACGGGCATCTTCTTCCTCCTGCGGCGCAACCGAGGAAATTTCCTTGTGCTGGAAGCTCCATAGGTCGAGCGCGCGCAGGCGGTCCTGTTCTTCCTGCTCCAGCGCGCGCAAGCGTGCCTGCAAGGCACGCCACTGCCGGTAGGCCGCCGCTACCGGCTCGGCGGAAAGCCCGGCGTAGCGGTCGAGCAAACCGCGCTGCTGCGCCTCATCAAACGAGACGCTGGTGTCGGACTGAGCGTGAACCAGGGCAAGCTCGGGCGCGAGCTGCCGCAGGACGCCGACGGTCGCCGGCTGGTTATTGACAAACACCCGCCCCTTGCCGCCGGCAAGCACCTCGCGGCGCAGGATGACCTCCGAGCCTTGCGAATCCAGCCCGTTCTCTTCCAGAATGGCATCCGCGCCCGGGGTCGACTCAAAAACACAGGCCACCACGGCCCGCTCCGCGCCGTGCCGCACGATGTCGCTCGAAGCCTTGTCGCCCATCAGCAGGGCAAGCGCGTCCACCAGGATCGACTTGCCCGCGCCCGTTTCGCCCGTAAGGAGGTTGAGCCCCGGGCCGAAGGTCGCGATCGCGTGGTCAATCACAGCATAATTTTCAGCGCGCAGTTCAAGCAGCATAACCGGATCCTATGGGCAGGATAGCAGTCGGGCAGTGCCCGGAAAGCGGACTCGCTCTCACTTCCGTAACACGCGCGCCGGCGCGCGGCAGGATTTGGACCGGCAAGGGCGCGTCTGCTAACGTGAACGCGGGCGCATTCTCATCTCTTATGACACTTTTTCTTACGGCCGCCGCGCTTTGGCTGCAGGCTGACCCGGATACACCGCCTCCGCCGGTCGAGCATGGCTCCGCCCTCACGGAGATGCTCACGAACTCGGGCCCGGTCGCGCTTGCGGTTTTGGCCGTGCTGCTTGCGGCCAGCCTCTACTCCTGGGCCATTATCCTGGGCAAGCTCGGCACGTTTCGCCGGGCGCGCGCGCAAAGCACCCGCTTCCTTCGTGCCTTCCGCAAGGCGCAGCGCCTCCAGGAGATCGCCACGGTCAGCGAGCAGTTCAAGCCTTCGCCGCTGGTGGCTGTTTTCGACGAAGTGTACGAGACCTACCGGAGGCAGACCGGCGGCGCGGGCCCGGCGCGCAATGTCACGGCGCTGGAGCGCTCGGCGCAAACGGCTTCGAGCGAGTCGCTCACCGTGCTGGAGCACCGGCTGACCTGGCTCGCGACCATCGGCTCCATCTCGACCTATGTCGGCCTATTCGGCACCATCATGGGCATTGTGGATGCCTTTCACGGGCTGGGCACGGCGGGTGCGGCGACGCTGCGGGCGGTCGCTCCGGGCGTTTCCGAGGCGTTGATTACAACGGCGGCGGGCCTCCTGGTCGCGGTGCCCGCGGTGGTCGCCTACAACCAGTTCACGGCGCGGTGCCGAGAGTTCGGCGCACGCAACGATGACTTTGCCCGCGAGCTGCTGAACTCGCTGGAAGAGGTGCAGGTGCGGCCTGCCGCTGATCCGCTGACGGAACGGGAGCCCGCGCGTGGCATACACCAGTAGGGAGGGCCACACGCAAACCGCGCTGGGCGAGATCAATATCGTGCCGCTGGTCGATGTCGTGCTGGTGCTGCTCGTCATCTTCATGCTGACCGCGCCCGTGCTGCAGTCGGGCATTGAGGTTGCCGTACCGAAGACCCACACGGTGAAGGAAGTGACAGAGCAGCGCGCGATTGTGACCATTGACCGGCAGCAGCGGGTCTTCCTGGGTGATGCACCGGTCAACCTGTCGGAGCTGCCGGCGAAGCTGCGCAAGCCGGGCGCGGATGCGGCAAGTCAGGTGATTTATCTGCGCGCCGATGAGAAAGTGCCGTTCGGCGCTTTCGCTTCCGTCATGGACGCGGTCAAACAGGCGGGCATCACGAACATCAGCATTGTGACTCAACCCATCGAGCAGAAATAACGATCATGCACACGCCGGAAATCGAATTTGACCAGGACCCCTTTCGCAAGCCGGCTCTCGGTTCGCTTCTCCTGCACGCGGCCGTAGTCGGCTCGCTGATCCTGTACGCCGTCATTGTCGCGCACATCCACGGCAATGCCTGGGGCAATCGCAGCGACATGCAGGGCGCGATTCTGGCGACCATGGTAAGCTCCGCCCCGGCAATCCCGCTGCCGCGCGATCAAACGCCGTCGAAGGAGGTACTGGCGA
>CAXTSG010000070.1:7916-12649 GCA_964246825.1 uncultured Acidobacteriaceae bacterium
GGCCCCGCCCGCGCCCAAGGCCGAGCGCGCGGAAGCGCAGGATTTAATTCCGATTCCGGTAAAGCAGCCGGAGAAAACCAGGCTGGATACTAAAAAACAGGCCGAGCAGCCGAAGCCGGTCAAGGTCCCGGTGCAGCATGTGCCTCTGGTGCCTCCATCGCAGATGCAACAGGCGCACCCGACGAACCGGGCGACCTACGGCGAGGCCGCGCCCGCCGCGGTGCCGCGGTCCATGGCGCAGGCCACCCCCTCGGCGCAGGTGAGTATTCAGGGCGGCAACTTTGGTGCGATGTTTCCCTGGTATGTGGACCTGATCAAGCGGCGCACGGCGCAAAACTGGTACAAACAGGAGGTGGACCCGAGCACCCGCGAGGGCGCGCGCGTGTACCTGACCTTTACCGTGCACCGCGACGGGTCGCCGTCGAATGTGAGCGTGCAGCAGGGAAGCGGGTCGCCGACCCTGGACAGCTCCTGCGTGCGGGCCGTGCAGCGCACCGACAGCTACGGCCCGCTGCCGAGCGGGTACACGGGATCGACCCTGCTGGTGCAGTACTATTGCGAGCAAGCCGGGCGGTAGTCGCGGCTCGTGATCGTTTTGGGTCACCACGGTACCGCGCGGACCTTTTCTCCACATCTGCCCACAGGACTTCAGCGTAGAGTTACAGAGGCGCGGCCCCTACGGGGCTTGAAGCCATACGAGTGAATACCATGTACCGATCTGTCGCAAGCACCCTATCCGCAGCACTGCTTTTTGCCTTCCCTTCCGGCGCGCACGCGCAGGACTGGGTGCGCACCGGCACCAATCTCGGCGCGCAGCGCATCCGCATCGCGGCCGCCAACTTCAAGCTGGGCTCAGCCGACCCTCAAACCGGTGCCCTCAAGCAGGAATTCGACAAAACTCTATTCAGCGATCTGCAAAACGCCGGCATCTTCGACATGGTGTCTAAGTCGATGGCACCGCCGTTGATGCCCGGCTCGCAAGGCGATGTGCAGCTGGCGGCCTGGGCCGCCGCGCCGTCGAGCGCGGAGATGCTGGCCTTCGGCACCTTTTCCGTCAACAACGGACAAATCGGCGTGACCGGCTTTCTGGATGACACCAAAAATCCGCAAAGCCCGCAGGTGCTGGGCAAGCAGTACACCGACGCTGCCTCCGACGTCAGTGCGCGGCACATCGCGCACCGGTTCGCGGACGAGATCATTGAGCGGTTGGGCGGGCTGCCGGGTATCGCTGAAACCACGATTTACTATGTCGCCGCTCATTCCGGCGACAAGGAAATCATGGCGATGGATTACGACGGCGAAAACCCGCGCTCGGTGACTCATCTCGGGACGATTTCGCTTTCACCGCATGTTGCGCCTGACGGCGCGCGCGTGGCATTTTCCTCGCTAGGCAAGCAGGGCTGGTCCATCCGCCTGTATTCATTGGAGCTAAACCGTCCGGTGGCCTTCAACTCGCCTGCCGGCACGACGCTTTCTCCCGCTTGGTCGAGCAACGGCGCGCAGCTGGCGTTTTCCTCGGACCGCCCCGCGGGCGACTCGGAGATTTACGTCGCGGACGCAAGCGGCAACGGCGTGCGCCGGCTTACCAGCTTCCATGGCCCGGATGTTTCGCCCTGCTGGAACCCGAAAACCAACGCGCAGATTGCCTGGGTCAGCGGGCGCTCGGGCCTGCCGCAGA
The DNA here is from genome assembly GCA_964246825.1 of uncultured Acidobacteriaceae bacterium. GTDB lineage: Bacteria > Acidobacteriota > Terriglobia > Terriglobales > Acidobacteriaceae > EB88. The sequence continues at coordinate 9,595 of CAXTSG010000070.1, forward strand.
TTTACATCATGGACTCGGACGGTGCGAACGTGCAGCGCATGACCGACAGCGGCTATGCCACTTCGCCCTCGTGGTCGCCGAATGGGCAGTTCCTGGCCTTTGCCTGGGACCGCAGGTACGGTCCGGGTGCGCCCGGCGGGCAGGATATTTACATCATGGATGTGGCGAGCCGCCGCTGGACCCAGCTGACGCATGATGCCGGGCGCAATGACTTCCCGACCTGGTCGCCCGATGGACGGCACCTTGCCTTCCAGCGGGAGGGCTCGGGCGGCATGCAGATATGGACCATGCTGGCCGATGGAACCGAGCAGCAGGCGCTGACGCACGGCGGCAGCTTTTCGCAGCCGAACTGGAGTATGAAATAGAATCGCCGGTGCATGCAGCCGCCGCTCAAAACCGCTGCCAAGGAGACCGCTGTGCCGACACCTGTTCGCCGTGCTTCCACCCTGTCCGTTTCCCTGCTCTCCCTCATCGCGCTCGCAGCAATGGGCGGCTGCCATAAAAAAGCCTCGCCTCCGCCTCCGCCTCCGCCCACGGTAAGCTCGGCCGCGCCGACCGCCGACATCACGGCGACGCCTTCCACCGTGAACAGCGGAGACAGCGCCGTGCTGACCTGGCACACGACCGGGGCGACCGACGTGTCGATTGAAGGCATGGGCGCGGTGGCCACTTCGGGAACACAGACCGTGAAACCGACGGAAACTACCAACTACCACTTGATCGCGCGCGGCGACGGCGGAACGGCGGACGCGACCGCTCACGTGACGGTAGGCGGCGGTTCAGCCGCGCCGGCAAACACCGGCAGCAGCCTGAACGAGGGCGACGTGGACGATGCGACCTTCCACCGGAACGTCCGTGATGTGTTCTTCGACTACGACAGCTATGATGTCAATCAGGCGTCGCAGCCGATCATCACGAACGATGCCGCTTATCTGAATAAATATACGGCCTTGAAGATCGTACTGGGCGGCTACTGCGACGACCGCGGCTCGACCGAGTACAACCTGGCGCTGGGTGAAAATCGCGCCAATGCGACCAAGCAGGCGCTGGTTTCCGCCGGAGTCTCGCCGGACCGCATCCGCACCGTGAGCTACGGCAAGGAAAAGCAGTTCTGCGCCGAGCATGACGAAAGCTGCTATCAGCAAAATCGCCGGGCACAGTTCACGGTGGACCGCTAAGCTGACCGCGGAGTCTAAACTGAAAGCGACAGGAAGGCCCGGCTGCCGATGCGCCGGGCCTTCTGCCGCCTTGATCGTGCTTCAAAGGAGAATATTGCCATGCGGAAAACCCTGATTGCTGCCTCCGCCCTGCTCGGGCTTTTCCTGAGCCTGCCGATGCCCGCGCATGCGGTTTCCAAGGAGATTGTGCAGCTTCAAACGCAGATTCAGGGCCTGCAGGATATGCTGCAAACCTTGCAGCGCTCCAACTCCGAGCAGCTCGGCGTGCTACAGCACTTGATCGAGCAGTCGAGCGACAACATCAACAAAATCACGCAGCAGATGACTTCCATGCAGGCCAAAATGGATGCGGAAGGTCAGAACAATCAGCTTGCCGGGCAGATTCAAAGCCTGAACGACTCAGTGGACGAGCTGAAAACGCGCCTGGGCCGCATCGACTTGACGCTCTCGTCCATCCAGGGCCAGATGGGCAACGTAGCCGCGCCGGCAGCGGGCACAGTTGGGACCGCACCAACGGCGGCTGCGCCTTCGGGCAGCGACCAGGCGCTACCCCCGGCACCTGCGGCAGCCCCCCAGGGCAGCCAGCCGCAGGCACCCCCCGCCGACCAGCTCTACCAAAGCGCGGTGCGCGACTACAACGGTGCCAAGTACGATCTGGCGACCAGCGAGTTTGCCGATGTCATGAAGTATTACCCGCAGAATGACCTGGCCGGTAATGCCTCGTTCTACCTGGGCGAGGTAGCCTATCGGCAGGGCTTGTACCCGGCGGCCATCCGCAACTACGACATCGTGCTGGAGCAGTTTGCCGGCAGTTCGAAGGCTCCGGCAGCGCAGTTGCGCAAGGGTGAAGCCGAGCTGGCAAGCTCACAGCGCGACGCGGGCGTGCGCGACTTGCGGGCGCTGGTGCAGCGCTATCCCACTACGCCCGAGGGAGCGCAGGCCAGAAGCCTGCTCAACGGCATGGGGGTGCGGCTGACGGCGAGCAAGCCCAGTTCGGGGCGGGTACAGTAGGTTCAAGAAGACGAGGTTCTTATGGCTACGACTCTGGTTTCCATCGAAGAGTACCTGCGCAGCACCTACGAACCGGATGCCGAGTATGTGGACGGCATTATCGAGGAGCGTCCCATGGGTGAGGACGAACATTCAGCTTGGCAGGGGGCGTTGATCGGCTTTTTCAGGGCTTCTAGGCGCGAATGGAACATCCGTGTACGCCCCGAGCTGCGTACCAAAACCGGCGAGCGCCGGTACCGGATACCGGACATCGCCATTCTGGATGCGGCGCTGCCGCGCGAACCGATCGCAACAATCCCGCCGCTCATCGCTATCGAGATTCTCAGCCCCGAAGACCGGCTCTCCCGGCTTGTGGTCCGGCTTACGGATTTTGAAGCTATGGGCGTGCCCGCCATCTATGTCATCGACCCTGCCGACACTAGCCTGCTTCGCTTTCAGGCGGGTCGGCTGGAAGTGACCGATGCTGTGGTGCTTCGGGAGGTCACCATTCCTTTCGCTAAAATCCTGGCAGAACTTGACTGAGTTTGCATCGATGCAAGGTGTGCGGCTCACGACGAGCAAGCCCAGCCCGTGACCTCCGCAATCCATACTTGAAGTACACTTGCCCAGCGAGGTAACCATGGCAACGACGCTTGTTTCCGTTGAGGAGTATCTCCACAGCACGTATGAGCCGGATGCCGAGTATGTTGACGGCGTCATTGAAGAGCGACCTATGGGCGAGGACGAACATTCAGCTTGGCAGGTGACCCTGGCTACATATTTTCAGATTCGCCGGCGGGAGTGGAACATCCGTGTACGCCCCGAGCTGCGGACCAAAACCGGCGAGCGCCGGTACCGGATACCGGACATCGCCATTCTGGATGCGG
>CAXTSG010000071.1:0-2781 GCA_964246825.1 uncultured Acidobacteriaceae bacterium
GAGCAGATCATCGGCGGGGGTTCCCGCAATGCCATCATGGGGTCGCTCCGGGCCGAGGGCAACGGCTATGTGCAGTCCGTCATGTTTAAGAACTTCCTGATTGCCGCGCCCGATGACTCGCTCGGCACCACGATCCGCCGCATGCGGGAGGGCCGCGTCGGCATGATCCCGGTAGCGGGTGAGGACGGGCGGGTGCTCGGCATGGTGACGCTCCAGAACCTGCGCCAAAGCATGATGCCGCTGTTGGAGCAGCGCAAGCTGCGCGCGATCCAGAACGGCACTTTTAAGTTGTAAACGGGGCTTTCCATCAGCGAAGAAGCTTCAGCGCCTCTCGCGCCGGGTCTTTACCTGGTGGCGACGCCCATCGGCAATCTCCAGGACATCACCCTGCGCGCGCTGCGCGTGCTGCGCGAAGCGGACCGCATCGCCTGCGAAGACACACGGCAAACCGGCAAGCTGCTCGGACACTACGGCATCGCGACGCCGATGGTGAGCTTCCACGAGCATAATGAGCATGCCCGCACGGTAGAACTGCTGCTGCCCGAGCTCCAGGCGGGCGGGCGCGTTGCCGTTGTGTCCGATGCCGGCACCCCCGGCATTTCCGACCCAGGCACGCTCCTGGTGCGGGCAGCGGCCGCGGCGGGGGTTCCGGTTTACCCGGTGCCGGGTGCCAATGCTGCCCTGTCCGCTTTGATAGCTTCCGGACTCGGGACCGAAGCCTTTGCCTTCCACGGCTTTTTGCCGGAAAAAGCCGGCGCGCGCCGAACGGCTTTGGACGCCCTCGGAGCGGGCGCGGGGCACGGAACCCACATCTTCCATGAGGCCCCGCACCGCATTCTCAATACGCTTGCGGACTTTCACGCCGCCTTCGGCGCGCGCGCCCGCGTGGTGCTGGCGCGCGAGCTGACCAAGCTCCATGAGGAGTTCCTGCGGGGTACGGCGGAGGAAATCCGCGAGACGCTTGCCGGGCGGGACCGGGTACGCGGCGAGATGGTTTTGCTGCTGGAGCTTGCACCGGCGGCTGAAGCGCCCTCCGGCAGTTCACTCGGCGCGCGCGTCGCCGAGATACAGGCCGCGGAAGGTTTGGACGAGAAGGACGCACTGAAACGAGCGGCCCGGGAGCGCGGCATCGGCAAAAGCGAAGCATATCGCGAGCTCCAGCGGGAGCGCGCTTCCGCTCGGCCGCGCCCGGCGAAGTAGCCGGGCCGGCTTAGGCGATGAGCTTGGCAATTTCCGTGAACGGGAAGCGGATGCCACGCTCCGGCAGGTGGAACTCCTCGCGGCGCTGGAGCTGCCCGTCCTCAAACTTTTCAAAAACACCTGTATCCGGGTCGACGACATAGATCGCGGGAACACCCATCTGCGCGTACTCGCGCAGCTTTATCATGAGCCGCTTGTAGGTATCATCCGGGCTGAGGATTTCAAACACGGCAAGCGCCGGGTGCACGGCAATTTCCTCCTCCATGAAGGCACGATCCACAACGGAAACATCAGGCAGCCGGTAGTGCCGATCTTGCGTCCGCGTGTAGTATTCAGGGCGCGCCGCTATATTCCATTCATGCCTATGATTTAGGAACCAAGCGGTAATTGCCGCCTGCCAATCGCTATGCTTCCCTTTTCCCACATGCAGCTCCTCAAGAACTCCGTCCACGTACTCCGCGGGTGGTTCGTACTCGGTATGCAGGTAAACCTCTAAAGGAACCTGTGTCGGGGGCCCCATTGCTCCTCCAAGGGTTCAGCACTCATACCGAAAATCAACCCTTACTCAACCTCGCCCGGCGTTCCGGGCGCTACCGGCAGCTCCCAAGCCCGCGCCGGGCGCTCCGCTTCCGGCATGTTGCGCCCCTTCACGCGGTCGTAGATGTACTCCTCGCTCACGGAGCCCATGCTTTCGTTGTAGAGCGAGATGCCGCCGACAGCCTGCCGCAGCTCTTCCTGGAAGCGATGAAGCTGTTTCAGGTGCTCGGCGGTAGCGGGCCGCTCGGCATGCGGCGTTTTGATGAACTTCTGGTAGCCCCGGTCGAGCACATGACCGATCTCGCCGGCGATGACCACGCCGGGCTTTACCACGGTCGCCGCGCCCCCTTCGCCCGTATTTAGCTACCTGCATGGAAGTCGCAGGGGCCCAGGCAGGCTTTGCGACCGCTCCGGCAGTGCCGACATCAAACTTGTAATTGCGCAAGGCGGCAAGCGTTTCCTCAAAGGTCGGCTGTTTGGTTTTCTTTTGGGGCATGGCAGGTCTCTTTTCCGTTCTGCTTTTCTCAAAGCTACACTCAAACTTAACTGATCGCGCTGCTCCGAGCAGCCCGGCATAAGACAGGAGTCAAACATACCCGTGGCTGCCGGCATTGCCCGTCCTGAAACGTGGAGAGCGCTTGACGCCGATACCCCGCTGGGCACTCTGCCGCATGCCCGCGTCGGCAATACCCCGCTGCTGCGCCTGGCAAAGCTCACGGCGCACCTGCCCGGCGTCCAGGTCCTCGGCAAGGCCGAGTGGACCAACCCCGGCGGCAGCGTAAAGGACCGCGCCGCGACCGCCATGGTGCACGCCGCGCAGGCCGCCGGGCGCCTGCTGCCCGGCTCCGGCGATCGCCTACTCGACGCTACCAGCGGCAACACCGGTATTGCCTTTGCCATGCTGGGCGCGGCGCTCGGCTTCCCGGTTACCTTGTGCATGCCGTCCAATGTTTCACCGGAGCGCAAGCGCATCCTTGCCGCTTATGGAGCCGAGGTACTTTGGACCGACCCGGCCGACGGCTCGGACGGCGCGATCCGCCGGGC
>CAXTSG010000071.1:2791-10566 GCA_964246825.1 uncultured Acidobacteriaceae bacterium
CACCCTCTACGAGGCCGGCGCGCGGCTGGTGGTGCTGGCCGCCGCCGAGCCTGAACGCTACTTCTATGCCGACCAGTACGGCAACGACAACAATTGGCTGGCGCACTACCGCACCACCGCCAATGAAATCTGGGAACAGACCGGGGGCCGGCTGACGCACTTTGTCGCCGGGTTGGGCACCAGCGGAACGTTTATGGGCACAACACGCCGGCTTCGAGAGCTGAACCCCGCGATCCGCTGCTACTCCATGCAGCCGGACTCACCCTTTAACGGCCTGGAAGGGCTCAAGCACATGCCGACGGCGATTGTGCCGCGCATCTACGACCCGGCCCTTGCCGACCGCAACATAGAGATGGAAACAGAGCGCGCCCACTGCATGGCCCGACAGCTGGCTCGCTCCGAAGGCCTTCTGGTCGGTGTGTCGGCGGCGGGCAATGTCGCGGCCGCGCTCCAGGTCGCGGAAGAAGAAGCTGCCGCGGGGTGTGGGGCGGTCATCGTGACGATCCTGTGCGATGCGGCGGACAAGTACCTGAGCGAACGCTTTTGGGAGGAAGATTAAGCCCATGCTGACCCTGCCCCAGCCGGTCTGGGCTGCCCTGCGCGCCCACGGCGAGGAAACCTACCCGTATGAGTGCTGCGGTGTGCTGCTCGGTCGCTTTGAGGGTGAAACCACGGCGGTAGACTCGGCCGTGCGCGCGGGCAACACCCGCACCGACTCCGCGCACAACCGCTACGGCATTGCCCCGGCGGAGCTCGTAAAGATCCAGCGGCAGGCGCGCGAGTGCTCGCTCGATATTGTAGGTTTCTACCACTCGCACCCGGACCACCCTGCACAGTGGTCGGCGACCGACTTTGCCGAGGCGCACTGGCTTGGCTGCTCCTATGTCATTACTGCTGTCGAAGGAGGCCGCGCCGCGGCGACCAATGCTTTCCGGCTAGAGGGCGCATCCGAGGATGACAAGCATTTCCTGGACGAAAGCATCACGGTCGAGCAGCCTTCAGGCGTCACAGGCTAGAAGCGCATCGCGGCGGCGCGGGCGTACATCTACTGTCAAGACAGGACCGGAGGAGCAAGCATGCAGGTTCACATCCCCACGCCGCTGCGCAGCTACACCGCACAACAGGCTACCGTTACCGTGGAAGCCGAAAGCGTCAGCGCCGCGCTGGCTCAACTTACCGCCGCGCACCCGGAGCTCAAGCGCCACCTCTTTACAGAGGAAGGTAAGCTGCGCTCTTTCGTCAATCTTTACCTGAATGATGAAGATGTACGCTATCTGCCGGGCGGCGAGGCAAGCCCGACCGGCCCGACCGATACACTGTCCATCATTCCTTCCATCGCCGGCGGCGCCGCAGGAACCCGGTAGCTTGAAGCCCGGAACATGGAAAGCTCGAAAGACAAGGATCTGTATGGCCGCAGCCACCGCAACAGAAGTACCGGCACTCCCTGAGCTCTCGACCGATGATCTCCAGCGCTATGCGCGCCACCTTATCCTGCCTGAAGTCGGCGTGGAAGGTCAGCGGAAGCTCAAGGCCGCGCGCGTCCTGTGTGTGGGAACGGGCGGCCTCGGCGCGCCTTTAGCGCTTTATCTCGCGGCGGCCGGCGTCGGCACTCTCGGACTGGTCGATTTCGACACGGTCGACCTCAGCAATCTTCAGCGGCAGATTATCCATGCTACCCCCGACGTGGGAGCCCTCAAGGTCGATTCCGCCGCAAACAAGCTCCACGCGCTCAATCCCGCGCTCAACATCGTGAAGCACAATGCGATGCTGACCAGCGAGAACGCCCTGGAAATCTTCCGCGAGTACGACGTGATCGCCGATGGCACCGACAACTTCCAGACCCGCTACCTGGTCAACGATGCCTGCGTGCTGCTCGGGAAGCCGAATGCTTACGGCTCCATCTTTCGGTTTGAAGGCCAGTGCAGCGTCTTCGGAGCGCCAAATGGCCCCTGCTATCGCTGCCTTTACCCGGAGCCGCCGCCGCCGGGCCTGGTGCCTTCCTGCGCCGAGGGCGGTGTGCTCGGCATCCTGCCGGGCCTGGTCGGCGTCATGCAGGCTACTGAGGTCATCAAGCTCGTTTTAAACATCGGAGAACCATTAATCGGTCGTCTTTTGTTGATCGACGCGCTTTCCATGCGCTTCCGCGAGCTTAAGCTGCGGCGCAACCCCGAGTGCCCTGTCTGCGGCGACCACCCTACGGTCACGAAGCTGATCGACTACAACCAGTTTTGCGGCGTTCGGGGCGCACAAGAGTCCGTCAACGAAGCAGCCGCCAAAGGAGCCCCCTTGCCGCAGCAAAACGGAGTCGAACAAATTCCCGCAGCCGAGCTAAAGCGCCGCCGCGATGCCGGTGAAAACCCCTTTGTTCTCGATGTACGCGAGCCCTGGGAGTACCAGGTTGCCAATCTCGGCGGCCACCTTATCCCGCAGGGCGAGCTTGCCGGCCGCGCCGGCGAGCTGCCGCGCGACCGGACCATTGTGGTGCACTGCAAGCTGGGCGGCCGCAGCCAGGCCGCGGCCGAGCAGCTCCAGGCGCAGGGCTTCCGGGTGGAAAACCTCGCCGGGGGTATTACAAGCTGGTCGAATGAGGTAGACCCGAGCGTGCCGAAGTACTGAACCTGTTTCTATAGAAGAGGAGTTTCAGCCGGCGCTGTTCTTACCAAACAAATACATCAACCCCGGCAGGGGCCTGTTAGCCTTTCCAGGTGAGTACAGCGACCCCAGGCACCCTTCTTGAAGCTCCGTTTGAGATTGCTCCCAGCGAGCGCGCCGAGCGCGATGCCGTGCTGCTACAGCAGAATACCGGCAGGCTGCACCGGCCAATCGCGGTCGCTCTGATTGTCTTTCACCTGCTTGCGCTCGCGGCTCTGTTTTTCTTTACCTGGTCCGGGCTCTTTCTGGCTGGGATCCTATGGGTGCTGGCGCAGAACATCGGCATCGGTATGAGCTATCACCGGCAGCTTACGCATCGAGGCTTCATCACGCCCAGGTGGGTCGAGTATGCGATGGCCCTGTGCGCCACGCTCGCCTTGGAGGGCGGCCCGATCTTCTGGGTAGCCGTGCATCGGCTGCACCATCAGGTAACGGACAAGCCCGGCGACCCGCACTCTCCGCGCGACGGTGCCTGGTGGTCGCACCTGGGCTGGATGCTGTGGGGAAGCCTCCATAACCATAACCCCATGCTGGACCGCTACGTGCCTGACCTGAAACGCCAGCCGTTCTATCGCGGGCTCAGCCGCTGGCACTGGGTTCCGGTCACCGCTGTCGGCTTCGTGCTGCTTTTTGCCGGCATGTGGGCACCGGGCGGCAGCCTGTACCGCGGCGTGTCTTGGGTACTATGGGCTATTTTTCTGCGCCTTGTGTGCGGGCTTCATGTCACCTGGCTCGTCAACTCGGCGACGCACATGTGGGGCTCGCGGCGCTTCGCCACCCGCGACGACTCACGCAACAACTGGTGGGTTGCGCTGCTTTCAGGCGGCGAGGGCTGGCACAACAACCACCACGCCCACCCGGTTTCCGCTCGGCACGGCATGGCCTGGTACGAGCTCGACGTGAACTACTGGGGCATCCGCCTGCTCGGGTTTTTGGGGTTGGCGAAGAAGATCAAGGTGCAAGGAGTGAACGCGCGCCCCGGCGCTCCCGAGACGCGCGTGCTGCACGGCTAGAGCATCAACCGCGGGCGCTGCCGTTCACGCGCCCTGTAACGCGTTCGCCCATGGCCTTGCTCACCGCGCTTACATTCAGCATCTGCTGTTGGAAGTCCGCAAGCCCATTCGGACCCGACGGTACGAAAACAACCGTGCTGTTCGGCGAGGTGCCTACGGCGGAAAGCATGTCGGTCCAGTTGGTAAACAGCAGCATCGCGTAGGCTTCCTCACCGGGCACATCCGCCGACTCTTTGATAAGTTCAATCGCCTGCTTAAAGCCTTTCGCAATGGCGATCCGCTCATTGGCGATGCCGATGCCTTGCAGCTGCTTCGCCTCTGCCTGCGCGTTGGCGGCGGCGACTACCTTGATCCGCTCCGCTTCACCCTGGGCGCGGGCCGAGACCTGGTTTCGGTTGGCGATATTGATAGCGTCCATGGCCTGCCGCACCTGCGGGCTCGGCACGATGTCGGTTACCAGTACGCGGTTAATCATGAAGCCGACCGGACCCATCTCCTTGTCGAGCTCCGCTTTCACCCACATCGCAATCTGCGGCTGCGAACTATACACCTCGTCGAAATCCATGCTCGGGATGTGTCCGAGCAGGATGTTGTTGACGATTGCTTCCATCTGCGAGCGCGGACTTGCCATCGTGTACACGGCCTCAAAAACCCTGGTCGGGATGATCGAATACTGAATCGAGACCGGAACGGCAACGAAAACGTTGTCCTTCGTCTTGGTTTCCATCTTAAGATCGGCCTGCTGCACCTTGAGAGAAACCTCGAAGTGCCGCTCGATAAACGGCACCTTGAGGTTAAGCCCGGCACCGCCGGTTCTGTGGAACTTGCCGAAGCGCTCGATTACGGCCGCGCTGCCTGAGCTGACCGTGAAAAACGACGAAAACAGGACGATGAGAACGACTAGAAAAAGTACACCTGCAACCCCGAAAAGAATCATGGCGGGCTCTCTCCTTTGAGTGACCCGCCACACATACTACGCCGACATCAGGCCGGCGCTGCCGGGATTCGAGAGCTGCCCTTTACGCCCGCGTGTGGTAGTCGCTCCAGGCCTCTGCCAGCTGCGCCGCTGCCTGCGCCGCCGGAATCTTTACCGCCCTGCGCTTTGCTTCACGCCCTGCCAGAAAAATCAATGTGCTGGAAGCCGCCAGAATCGTTCCAAGCGCCACTAAAAACTTGTTCATGCTGTCTCCTGTCGTCTTCCTACTTTATTTGCCCGCTGTGCAGGCTACTCGTAGGACAGGCGCGATGCGGCAGCGGTTGTCTCCCTCGGCTCCCTTGTTGTCATAGCTGCGCCTCATACCGTTTTCCGCAGGGATTGCGGCCATACCCCAGCACAGAGCAAACTCTCTACAATGGACGGCGACCCGAAGGAGTGTTTCCGTATGTCGCGCTTTCGTTTTGCCGCTTCCCTCGCCTGCCTGCTTGGCGCTTTCTCCTCCACGCTTCCGGCCCAGTCCTCGCCCGCGGAGCAAGTCACGGTCGACCCGAGCGCCCCCGGTACGCCCTTTCCGCATGTTTGGGAGCAGATGTTCGGCTCCGGGCGCGCCGTGCTTGCCCTGCGCGAGGATTACCGGCGCGACCTCCGCGCCGTTCACGAGGCTACGGGCTTTCGCTACATCCGCTTCCACGGCATCTTTGACGATGCCATGGGCGTGTATGACGAGGACGCGCAAGGGAACGCGATCTACAACTGGAGCTATGTGGATCAGGTGTATGACGGGCTGCTCGCCGCGGGGGTACGCCCTTTTGTAGAGCTCGGCTTTATGCCGAAAAAGCTCGCCTCCGACCCCAATGACGTCCAGTTCTTCTGGTACCGGCCCAACGTGACCGCGCCTAAAAACTACGAGAAATGGGACGCGCTCGTTACCGCTTTCACGCGGCACCTCCTCGCGCGCTACGGCATCGATGAGGTGGCGCAGTGGTACTTCGAGGTATGGAACGAGCCCAACATCGACTTTTGGCACGCCTCGCCGAAGCAGCCCACCTACTTTGAGCTGTACGACCACACCGCCCGAGCGCTCAAGGCCGTAAGCCCGCGCCTGCGGGTCGGCGGCCCCGCCACGGCGCAGGCCGGCTGGGTGGATGCCATGATTGCCCATGCCGCACAAACCCATGTACCGCTCGACTTCGTTTCCTCGCACGTCTACGGCGACGATGTGTCGCACGACGTGTTCGGCGACAACCGAACCGTGCCTGGGCACCAAATGGTCGCCTACGGCATCGCCAAGGTCCATGACCAGATCCTGCACTCGGCCATGCCGCGCGTTCCGCTGATCTGGAGCGAGTTCAACGCAAGCTATGCCAATCACCAGCCCATCACGGACTCGATCTACATGGGCCCCTGGATGGCCGATCTCCTTCGCCAAACCGACGGCGAGGTGCAGATGATGAGCTACTGGAGCTTTTCCGACGTGTTCGATGAGCAGGGTCCGCCGCAAACGCCGTTCTACGGCGGCTTCGGCCTTATTGGGGAGGGCGGCATTCCCAAGCCCTCGTTCCTGGTTTTCTCACTGCTGCACACGCTCGGCGATACGCGCCTCCCGGTCAAGGCGGACGACGTGCTCGCCACCCGTCGCGCCGACGGTACGCTTGTGCTGGCCGCCTGGAACCTGGCCGAGCCGCCGGGCTCTGCTGTTTCGGCAAAAACCGTCACCATAACCCTGCCCGGCTTGCCTCCCTCCGCCGTCGCCACGGTCGAGCGCGTGGACGGCACTCACGGCGATACGCTTTCAGCCTGGGAGGCGATGGGCTCGCCCGCGTATCCGTCGGCCGATCAGATTGCCGCGCTCAAAAAGATAGGCACGCTCGCCGCACCCGAGCCGCTTGCGATTACCGGCGGTACCATGACCTTGCAGGTGCCTTCCAGCGGCTTAGCGGTGGTGGAGGTGAGGCCGTAAATGAGCCGCGATGTAATTTATTGTTTCAGCTTGCGGGCGATAGCGGCGCGTATGCCCGCGATTGTACTTGGGATAGGATTTTGCTTGTTAAGCCAGTCATCATAGTGTGTATCTAATACATATTGGTTCTTAGTATCTTCCCAGGTGAAAAGGCAGGATACCCAACTATCGTTGCCGTCCGCTGCCGCGCTATCAAAAATTACAATAATCCGGGGTCTCGGTCCGGGGTCACTCATCAAACCCGCGGCTTTTACTGAATAGCACTTTTCACCTGCATCATCCGGGTCGAAGGCCGAGACAAAATAGTGTGTTGTCGTGTCCGGGACAAAGTAAACCCCGCACTGCCCCTGCATGCCTAAAGGCACATGTACAAAGGCCATCGGAACCACAAACAAATCGGGTTGATCCGGCGATTTCAGAACGAAAAACTGCTCAAGCCGCGTAGGGTACTCCCGGTGATTCCGGGGCAGCAAACCTAGCTCGTGGAGTATATCAAGCTGCCGAGATGCGGGTACGGCTGCCAGAACAGCATCTCTCTCAACCTTTTGCGAAGTAGCCTGAAAATCTAAAAGACACGCCGAAAGCACAACCGCAAAGATCTTATTTGAGAGTGTCATAGTGGTCCTTGAGGCCAACATTGTAGTTGTTCCGCTTGTAACCTGGACCGTTATAGTAGCGTGCTACATTAGCCCAATCCAATTGCGCCATTGCTTTCACAAGAAGAGGTTTAGTTTGAACGAAGCGCACAAGAGCATTCAGTTGCTTTTTTTCTGATTGAATCAGTTCTTGAACGAAGTAACGTACAGAACCGTACCCGGCCAAGGAATAGTCTTCTCCAAGCAGGTGAAACAAGCCCCAGGATGCTGCTTTCAATGCCGCATCCGGGTCCAGCCAATAGGCTGCTTCCAGCATCTGCCATTGATGATGGTAGCTGCCGTAACCGAGTTGGGGACCAGTCAGCTCCGGATGGGACCACGCAAAAGCATACCTGCTGTGAAAGTTAAATTTAGTCGGCTCGAACAGCATGCTGACCCTGTCCATATAGCGAAAGCCACCATTATTCGATTCCTGATAAGCAATGGCCAGCAGCAACTTGCCATTGCATCCAAGCTCCTTTCCGGCTTCATCGTACTGCTCGCGCGTGAGGCGAATTCCATTGCTGTGCAAGAGAAGCATGCTCTCGTGCCGAGGGCGCTTGGCGGGATAGCAGGCC
>CAXTSG010000071.1:10576-12549 GCA_964246825.1 uncultured Acidobacteriaceae bacterium
AGCTTGTCCATGGCGGCGTCATACGGGCCGACAATGCCCGTCGGCATCTGCATGCGCATAATCCGCCTGTGAAAAGCCTGCAACTCAGATTCGAGTGTGTGGTCGAATAGGCCGTCGTAGAAAAATGCCCCCGGCGCGGAAAAGCCCCAACCATGCAGGCACTCCCGAACGATCCTGACGTCGTTTGGGTCGTTGACCTGATTGGGTCCCACAGACTGTTTTATCCTTTCACGTCCCGGTGGAATCAAGCTTTCTCCTTACCTGCGACTTAGATTAAAGGATATTCACGGCCCATCGCCAGCGAGATGCCCGCCTGCACCATCATCAGCCCAGCGGTCCAGCACGGGCGCGGCCGCGGCCGTGGGCGAGAACGCCGTGCCCGCATTAAAGACCGGGAACAGGTAAGCCGCGTACCCTGGTCATAGATGCTTTATGACGCCATCATCCTCGGCGCGGGCGCGGCCGGCCTCTTCTGCGCGGGGCTGCTCGTGCAGCAGCGGCTGCGTGTGCTCGTGGTTGACCACGCTCCCGCGCCCGGGCGCAAGATTCTTATCTCCGGCGGCGGCCGCGCCAACTTCACCAACCTCAACACGCGCCCGGAGCACTTTCTCTCCGAGAACCCGCACTTTGCCAAGTCCGCGCTGGCCCGCTACACGCCCGAAGAGTTTGTCGCGCTCATCGACCGCCACGGCCTTGCTTACCACGCGAAAACACCCGGGCAGCTCTTTCTCGACGGCTCCGCGCGGCAGCTGGTCGACCTGCTGCTTGCGGAGTGCGCCGGGGCCGAGCTGCGGCTTGCGACGGAAATCCTCTCGGTCGCGCGCACCGGCGAGGGCTTTGCCGTGCGGCTCCGTACCGCCGGAGCGGAAACAACGGTTTCCGTGCGCACTCTGGTCGTCGCCACGGGCGGGCTGTCCATCCCCAAACTCGGGGCCACCGACTTCGGCTACCGGCTGGCTCGGCAGTTCGGGCTTGCGGTGGTCCCGACCCGACCGGCGCTGGTTCCATTCACTTTCAACGCGGAAGATGCGGCCCGCTTTGAAGGGCTCAGCGGGCTTGCAATGGAAGCCGTTCTGCGCACGGAGATAAAGGCCGGTCGAAAAGCGCAAAGCGTCACGTTTCAAGACAAGCTGCTCGTCACTCACAGGGGACTCAGCGGCCCGGCGGTGCTGCAGCTCTCCTCCTACTGGCAGGAAGGCGCGGCGCTGTCCATCGATTTTGCTCCCGGGCGGCAGCTCCACCACCATCTGATTCGCTCCCCCGCCGGGCGCAGCGAAGCCGCGCTGCTTGCCGCCTGGACCGATGCGGGCGCGCTGCCGCGTCGGCTCGCGGAGCGGTTCCATGCGCTGGCCCCTCCGGAAAACTGGACCAACGACGCTCTCCACGCCGCGGAGGCCCGCCTCCACGCGTGGCCGCTTACCCCGGGCGGCACCGAGGGCTACCTGAAGGCCGAGGTCACGGCCGGCGGTGTGTCTACCGTCGAGCTCCATGCGCAAACGCTGGAGGCCCGCAAGGTGCCCGGCCTCCACTTCATCGGCGAGGTCGTCGATGTCACCGGCCACCTCGGCGGCTTCAACTTTCAGTGGGCCTGGGCCTCCGCCGCGACGGCTGCCCAGGCAATCGCAGGTGGGGAGGCCGCGCTACACTGAACTGGACCGCAGCCCGTTCTTTACCCAGGAATTGCTAAACCGCATGAGCACTGTTCCCGTCACGCCTACCGGTACCACTCTTGAAGCCTTCGCCCGCGAAGCCGGTCTCGAGCCCACGGTCTCAGCCGCCGGGCAGGACTTCCACGGCAAACCCACAGCCCGTATTACCTTTGCCTCGGCAAATGCCGGCGAGGCAGAGCCTCTTCTGCTGGAGATCGCGGAAGGGTTTGATCCGGCGTCGGGCGAGCTTCGCTCCGGCCTCCTGGGCTACTTGAGCGACCTGCGCGGGCGCCTCCGCAATCCGCACCCGGACCAATATGTAAC
>CAXTSG010000072.1:0-1309 GCA_964246825.1 uncultured Acidobacteriaceae bacterium
GGCGTAGGACCATAACGGGTGCACAGGTTACTTCAGACCTGCGCCGCCAGCATTTCGCGCGTTTTCAGTACGATCTGCCATTCATACACGGCCTGCAGCGTCGCATACGTCACTCCGGCCTTGCCGTCGAGCACGCCCCCGCGCACAAACAACAGGTATGCCCAACGCACAAACGGCCGCGCCGGCAGCAGGTAGAAAATTGCCTTCTGCGCGCGCCGCCGCGTGTGGAAGTCGCGGTGAAACAACGCGGTCCGCAGACTGATGTCGTTCTGAAACGTGCGTTCGGCTACAATCCGCGCCTCCATGGCCGAGTACAGGTTGTGCTTCTCAAACCAGCGGTCCAGCCCTTTGGAAAAGGAATAGTGGTCAAACCGCGCCTGGAGCTGCCGCGTATCGCCCTCCACTTCCAGAAACTCATTGATGTCGCGTGTATAGCGCCCACGGCCCACGCGCACCAGCCGCGTGTACAGCGCCGCCATCTGCGCATGGCGCAAATGGCGGCCCAGGAAGTAGTCATCCCTTCGGATACGGAAAGCGCTTACGCTTGGGGGTGCCTGACGGCAGGCCTCCACCGCCTCGGCCCACAGTACTGGGTTCAGGCGCTCGTCGGCATCCAGCAGAAACACCCACCGATGTTTGAACGCGATGGTTCCCAGCGCCGCGTTCCGCTGCGCGGCATAAGTATCAAACGGGCGCTGATGAAGGTGCGCGCCCCCGGCCAGCGCCAGCTCCGCGGTGCGGTCCGTGCTACAGGAATCAAATACGTGGATGTCGTCGCAGAAGCGGACCGAGGCCAGGCACTCCGGCAGGTCACGCTCCTCGTTCTTAGTCAGGATCACTACGGAAATCATGGTTGGGGTCTCGCTTGCTCTTCCTATCGGCATTCTGCCGCACCGTCGGGCGTCTTCCGCGTGTTTGGCGCGGGCTCCGTTTCCAAAACGGGAACTTCCTCCTGAAGCCGGTATAAACTCGACCACGTATGAATCTTGTCGGCTGCGGCACAGCGCTGGTCACCCCATTTCGCCTGGACGGAGCATTGGATGAACCCGCCCTGCGCGCGCTGGTCGATTGGCAGGTTGCCCCGGACTCTGCGCCGGACCGCATTGCGGCGGGCGCAAGTGAAGCACCGGGCCGTGTTTCCGGCGTCGACTGGCTGGTTGCCTGCGGCACCACCGGCGAAACCCCGACGCTCTCGCATGAGGAGTGGCTGCGCACCCTGCGCATCGTCGCGCACCAAGCTGCGGGGCGCGTGCCCGTGTGGGCCGGCTGCACCAGCAACGCCACGCGCGATGCAGTCGAGCGCGTGCAG
>CAXTSG010000072.1:1319-12524 GCA_964246825.1 uncultured Acidobacteriaceae bacterium
CGGCTATCCCCGGCATCACCGCCGTGCTCACGGCAAACCCTTTCTACAATCGGCCCGGGCAGGAAGGGCAGTTCCAGCACTTTGCCGCCGTTGCCCGCGCGGTCGCGCCCTTCCCCGTCGTGCTCTACAACATTCCCGCGCGCACCGGCGCTAACCTGGAGCCCTTCACCGTCGTGCGCCTGCTCCAGGCTTGCGAAAATATCGTCGCCGTCAAGGAGTCGAGCGGTTCGCTTCCGCAGATCACGGAATTGCTGACGCTCGTGCCGCGCACTTTTTCGGTTTACGCGGGCGACGATGCCATGGCGCTCGGGGTGCTCGGCGCGGGCGGCGCGGGGCTGGTTTCAGTTGCTTCCAACGTCATCCCGGCAGAGATGGCGGCGCTGGTGCGCGCGGCGCTGGCGAACGACTGGCCTACCGCGCGGCGGCTCAACCATGCCTACTTCCCGCTCCTGCTCGCCAACTTTGCCGAGCCCAGCCCCGGCCCGGTTAAGGCACTGCTCGCCATGATGGGCCGCATCCACGAAACCTATCGATTGCCCATGGTGCCGGTCTCTTCGGGCCTGCGCGAGCGGCTGCACGCGCTCGCGGCAGATTTAGGGCTGCTTCAGCATGAAGCCGTTCAGCAGTAAGGCTCCACCCAGGCGGGTTACTTTAGAAAAGCATGTCTTCCCATACTGACGTCCCTGTCACAGACAACCTGCGATTCTTCATCGAAGCCGCTTTTCAGGCCGGGCCGCAAACACCGCCCGCTCAGAAGGCCCTCGATGCTTTTCATGCTCTAATTCAGGAGCTCCAGGCAGGCCGTTTGCGCGCTGCCGAGCCTGACGCTGACTCGCCTACCGGCTGGCGGGTCAACAGCTGGGTCAAGCAAGGCATCCTGCTCGGCTTCCGCCTGGGTGCGCTTCAGGGCATGATCGCTGACGCTTCCCCGAACGGCTCTTGCCTGGATTTTTCCTATGTCGACAAGCACACCTACCCCGCCCGCCGCTGGACCGTAGCCGATGGCGTCCGCATCGTGCCCGGCGGCTCCTCCGTCCGCGCCGGCGCTTACCTCGCGCCCGGGGTCGTCTGCATGCCGCCCATGTATGTCAACGTGGGTGCATACGTGGACGCGGGAACCATGGTCGACTCGCATGCGCTGGTCGGCTCCTGCGCGCAGGTCGGCCGCCGCGTTCACCTGAGCGCGGCCGCGCAGATCGGCGGGGTTCTGGAGCCGGTCAATGCTTCGCCCGTCATCCTGGAAGACGAGGTGCTGGTCGGCGGCAACTGCGGCGTATACGAGGGCACGATCGTGCGCCGGGGCGCGGTGCTGGCCGCCGGCACCGTGCTCACGCGCGGTACACCGGTATACGACACAGTGCGCGGCGAAGTCTACCGCGCGAGCGCGGAGATGCCGCTCATCATCCCGGAAAATGCCGTGGTCGTGCCCGGCGCGCGCTCCATCAGGAAAGGCAAGGCCGCCGAGTGGGGCCTCAGCGTCGCCACACCGGTCATCGTAAAGTACCGCGACGAAAAAACCGAGTTGAGCCTGGCGCTGGAAGAGCTTCTGCGCTGAACCGCGGCACACTATGCAGCATCCACTTGACTAGCTAACCAACTTAGTCAATATGAGGGGCATCATCGCCAAGGAGGCGTTTTCCTTGTTTAAGTCGACCACTTTTGAGGCCAAATCCAACCTGTCCGAGCTTCTCCGCAAAGCACAGGCCGGTGAAACGGTCATTATCACCTCAGGCCGCGATAAGACTCCGGTAGCGCGGCTTGAAGCCATTCGGCCGAAGCCGAAAAAGCGCCTTGGAGCCCTGTTGACGCCTGGCTTTAGCCTCACGCCGGCTTTCTTTGAGCCGCTGCCCGAAGAGGAGCTCCGCCTTTGGAACGGCGAGGGTGTGTGAAGCTCCTGCTCGACACCAACGCCTTACTGTGGGCCACGCTCAGCCCTGACTCACTGAGCCGCGCTGCTGCCGGTGCCATCGCGACGAGCGCATCATCTTCGTGTCTGCTGCCTCCGCCTGGGAGATAGCCGCTAAGGTTCGCATCGGCAAGCTTCCGGGCGCGGAACAGCTCGAACATAACTTCCTCGAAGTGATGAGCGATGCAGGCTATCAACTGCTGCCGATTGCGGTAGAAACAGCCTTGCGCGCCGGCCGTCTCACCGGAGAGCATCGCGATCCCTTCGACCGTATCCTTGCCGCCTAGGCGCTTGAAGCGGATATCCGCATCGTCAGCGCCGACCGCGAGCTGGATTCTTTTTCTCTTCGCCGGATTTGGTGAATCACGCCCTGACGCGGCACACGCATCCTGCAAACAGGGTGCGTCGTCGAGCCGGAGGCTGGCCTCAAGAGCGACGCCGCGCAGGCTACAGCAGAGGGCCTAGTACACTCAGACCCGGGATGGCGAGCAACCAGAACAGAAACGCAGAGCTCTCGGGCACACAGCCCGAGATTGCTGACGAGCTCGACCGCGCGCCCTCCGGCGGGGCCTCGCAGCCGCCCGGCGCGGGCCGCAACGCCGTGCTTTTTATCTTCTTTACGGTCGCGCTCGACATGCTGGCCCTCGGCATGATCGCGCCCGTGCTGCCGCGCCTGATTGAAAGCCTTCTCCACTCGCCGGCCGCTTCGCGCACCGCCCAGGCCTCGCAGCTGCTCGGCGTCTTCGCTACCGTTTTTGCCGGCATGCAGTTTGTGCTGTCTCCGGTGATCGGTTCGCTTTCCGACCGATGGGGACGCCGGCCCGTCATCCTTCTTTCCAATTTCGGCACCGCATTTGATTACGTGCTGCTGGCCTGGGCACCCACCGTCGGCTGGCTCTTCCTGGGCCGCATCGTTTCCGGCCTCACCACCTCATCCATCCCCACCGCGCAGGCTTACATTGCCGATGTCACTGTTCCGGAAAAGCGCGCGCAGGCGTTCGGCATGTTATCCGCGGCGTTCGCCATGGGCTTTGTGCTGGGTCCGGCGGTCGGCGGCCTGCTCGGCGGCATCAGCCCGCGGCTGCCTTTCTGGGCCGCGGCGGGCTTGAGCCTCCTGAACGGCGTGTACGGTGTATTTGTTCTGCCGGAATCGCTCCTTGCTAAAAACCGCAGCGCTTTCTCCTGGGCCCGCGCCAACCCGGTCGGCTCGCTCCGCATGCTCGGCCGCTCGCGCCTGCTGGTGCAGCTTTCCGTGCTGCTGCTGCTCGCTTATCTCGCACAGCAGTCGCTGATGAACGTGTATGTGCTTTATGCCGACTACCGCTTCGGCTGGACTGATCGCACGGTCGGTCTATCGCTTGCCGCGGTCGGCGTCTGCTCCGGGCTGTACGGCGGCCTTCTAGTCAAGCGCGCGGTCGCCTTGGTCGGCGAGCGCGGCTCGGTCGTGCTGGGCCTCCTGCTTGCCATTGTCGGCTTTGTACTTTTCGGCGCGTCGCGCAGCGGCCTGCTGTTCTGGCTGGGCATTCCGCTTATCAACGGCATGTCGTTCGTGTGGCCCGCCGCGCAAAGCACCATGACGCGCGGTGCCGCGGCCAATGAGCAGGGCCAGTTGCAGGGCGCAATCCACTCTCTGCGCGGCATCTCCGGGCTGCTGGGCCCGGGCCTGTTTACCTATGTGTTTTCTAAATCGATTGGCAACGGAGCTATGATTCACCTGCCCGGCTCGCCCTTCTTCGTAGCAGCCGGGCTGCTCGCCATCGCGCTCGTCGTCAGCCTTATCACGCTGCGCAAAGCTTCTGCCGTGCCGCAACCTGAGGCCATATAGAAAGGTTTACGGTACCAGTGCGCCACCGTTATCAGCCCTAAGCGCGCGGCGATACCGCTTTCGACTGCACCGGCGGCAGGCGGTTCGGCAAAGGCTGCCGCTTGATCGCGGCCGCAAGCCGCAGGCGAAACAAGGCCCAGCTGGTCGGCTTGCGCAAGGCAAACCACAGCACAATCAGGACCAGAAACGCAATATGCGACGCGGCAAACAGCACCCCGGCCACCGCCAGCGCCGTATCGTCCCGGGCTATCCAGATATCTGCTCGCATGCCTATAGGATGTTCCGTCCTCCCCGGCAGGCGCAGCGAGCGGCGACGGACGCCTGGAGATGTTGACCCTGCTGCAACGGGAGGCGGCCTTACCGGGTGCCAGCCGGGGAAGAGGCGGTACCTGCTAGGATAGTAGTTTCCGATGGCAGAAGAAAACGTAAAGCTGATTCCTCTCGGCGGCCTGGGCGAGTTCGGTATGAACTGCATGGCCGTCTGCTACAAAGACGACATCCTGGTGATCGACGCGGGGCTTATGTTCCCCGAGTCCGAGCTCCTGGGTGTCGATATTGTCGTCCCCGACATCTCCTATCTTGTTGAAAACAAGTCGAAGATCCGCGGCCTGCTGCTGACGCACGGGCATGAAGATCACATCGGCGGCCTTCCCTGGATCCTTTCCGAAATCAACGTGCCGGTCTATGGCACCGAGTTCACGCTTGCCTACGTGGAAGGCAAGCTCGACGAGCACAAGATGCTCGACCAGACCGAACTCATCGAGATTGCCCCCAACAACAAGTTCACCATCGGTCCGTTCACGATCGAGCCCATCCGCGTGACGCACTCCATGGTCGATTGTGTCGCCTTCGCTATCGAGACTCCGGTCGGCGTCATCGTACACACGGGCGACTTCAAGATCGATCTTTCCCCGCCGGACGGCAAGGCGTTTGACCTTCACAAGTTTGCCGAGTACGGGCAAAAGGGCGTCCTCGCGCTGCTCCAAGACTCGACCAACGTGGACCGCCCCGGCTACACGCCGAGCGAGTGGGCCGTGAAGCCGCGCCTCGACGAAGTGTTCCAGCGGACTAAGAAGAAGCTCTTCTTCTCCTGCTTTTCCAGCTCCATTTACCGCATCCAAATCGCGCTCGACCTGGCGCAGAAGTACGGCCGCAAGGTCGCGATCGTCGGCCGCTCCATGATGGAGTCTTCCGAGATCGCGCAGGACCTCGGCTACCTGAACCTGCCGGCCGGCCTGACCATTCATCCGGGTCAGATCGGCGACCACTCGCCTGAAAACGTGATGGTGCTCATCTCCGGCACGCAGGGCGAGCCGATGAGCGCGCTTTCCCGCGCCGCGGTCGACAACCACAAGCATGCCCGCATCTCGCCCGGCGATACCGTCCTGCTCTCCTCGCGCGTCATCCCCGGCAACGAGAAATCCATCTACCGCGTCATTGATCACCTCTATCGGCGCGAAGCGGAAATCCTTTACGACGACGGCACCATGGGCCTGATCCATGTTTCGGGCCATGCTTCGCAGGAAGAGCAGCGCCTGCTCATCAACCTCTTGCGTCCCAAGTTCTTCATCCCCGTCCACGGCGACTTCCGCCACCTGAAGAAGCACTGTGAACTTGCCAAGTCCACCGGAGTTGTCGGGGAAACCGTGCTGATCGAGGACGGCGACATCCTGGAGCTCACCCCGACCCGCGCCCGCAAGGCCGGCAAGGTCACGGCGGGCCGCGTCTGCATCGACTCCGGCTCCACGGCGGATGTGGTCGGCGACCTCGTCATCCGTGACCGGCGCAACCTGTCCGAGGACGGCATCGTGCTGCCTATTCTCACGATCAACAAGCTCACCGGCAAGGTCGAGCGCGCCCCCGAGGTGGTGACCCGCGGCTTTGTCGGCGCGGATGCCGCCATCCTCCGGGAAGCCGCAAACGTCATCACGCAAACGCTGGAATCTTCCAGCGCCGAGGAAAAAGCCGATCCCGGCGTGATGAAGGAAAAAATCCGCATCGACTTGAAGCGGTATATCCAAAAGCACACCAGCAGAAGGCCGTTGATTATGCCGGTGATTTTAGAGGTGTGATGATCTGCCCGGCCGGTTCTTGACCGGCCGGAAAGCAGCACGCTAAGGTTGTAGTTATGCATGCCACACTCACAATGGATGACCAAGGCCGCGTCGCTCTCCCGCAGGATTTGCGAGAGGAGCTTCATTTAGCTCCGGGGGACGCGTTGGAGATGGAAGCTCTGGAAGGTGAAATTACTCTACGCCCTGTCGAAAAAGCAAGGTTCGTCTACGAGGGCGGCTTCCCGGTTCTGTACGGTACCTCTCCGCTCCCGCTATCGATTGTGGAGGATACTATTAACCAAATCCGTGAGGAACGGGATCTTCAAAAACTCGGCATTCTTGAGTGAAGGCATTTTTTAATACTTCAGTGCTTGTTCCAACGTTTCAGGGCAATCACATGCATCACCAGCGTAGCCGCGACTGCCTTGCGCTCTACACTCGCGATACCGGCTGCTGCGGTGCCCATAATCTGGCGGAGGTTTACTCAGCGCTGACGCGGATGCTCGGCGATGATCGCTTCTCCCCGCAGCAGGCGCTTGGCGCGATCGTCAGCATTCGTGCGAATCTATCTATCGTATCTCTAAGTGAAAATGACTACTCGGCAGCCATCACCTTCGCGGCCTCTCTTGGCATTGCAGGCGGAACTATTTACGACGCCTTATTAGCCTGGTGCGCGATCAAGTCGGAAGCTGCAATCATTTACAGCTGGAACATTCGTCATTATTCGCTTCTAGGCTCGCAAGTCGCAGCCCGCCTCGCAACACCGTAGAACGCGCGAGCAGGCCAGCGCTCGCTGAATAAAAGCACAGCAGTTGCAACGTTCGCGCTTATACTCCGATATGCTTCGCCGCGCCCGCCTTCTCGCTCTCACCCTGCTCCTTGCCGCAGCCTCCCATGCGCAAACCATTACCGTCAGCTTTCCGACCGCGCGCTCCGCGCAGCCGCTCGACGGCCGCCTCCTGCTCCTGCTCTCGAACGATACCGGCCCCGACGGTGCCACGGAACCGCGCATGCAGATCGACGACACGCCGCGCTCGCAGATGGTTTTTGGCATCACCGTCGACGGCTGGAAGCCGGGGCAGCCCGTCACTTTCGACAGCACGGCGCAGGGCTACCCGCGCGCAAGACTGAAGGACGTCCCGCCCGGTACCTACACCGTGCAGGCCGTGCTCAATCTTTACGAGACCTTCCACCGCGCCGACGGCACCACGGTCAAGCTCGCGCCCGACCGCGGCGAGGGGCAGCACTGGAATCTCGCCCCGGGCAATCTCCTGTCTAAGCCGCGCAAGGTCGTCATCGGCCCTAACGCGCAGCCCATCGCAATCTCGCTCAGCAACGTCATCCCGCCAATTTCGCCCGAGCCGGACACCCCGTACATCCGCCGCATTCGCATCCAGTCGCAGCTCTTGACGAAGTTTTGGGGCCGGCCTATGTACCTGGCAGCCGTCGTGCTCGTGCCGGCAGGCTTCGACACGCACCCGAACGCGCACTACCCGCTCCTCATCTTCCACGACCACTTTGTCTCGGGCTTCAGCGACTTCCGCGAAACCCCGCCCGACCCTACACTCAAGCCCGACTACTCCGAGCGCTTCCACCTTGCCGGCTATAACCGCATCCAGCAGCAGGAAGCTTATAAGAACTATCAAAACTGGATTGCGAAGGACACGCCGCGCGTTCTGATCGTCAAGCTCCAGCACGCAAATCCCTTCTACGATGACTCCTACGCCGTCAACTCCGCCAATCTCGGTCCCTACGGCGATGCTATTGAGACCGAACTCATCCCGGCCATCGAGAAGCAGTTTCGCGGGCTCGGGCAGGGTTGGGCGCGCTTTGTTTACGGCGGCTCTACCGGCGGGTGGGAGTCGCTTGCCGTGCAGATGTTTTATCCCGACCACTACAACGGTGCCTTTGTCGCCTGCCCCGACCCGGTCGATTTTCACGCTTTTATGACAGCCGACTTATACAAGCAGCCGAGTATCTTCTATCTCGAAGGAGCTAACAAGCAGGTCGAGCAGCCCGCCATGCGCGACTATCTCGGCCATACCCTCATCTCCGTGCGCGAGAACATTGCCTACGAGACCGCGCTCGGCGATCGCGGCCGCTCCGGCGAGCAGTTCGATATTTGGCAGGCCGTGTACTCGCCGGTCGGCGCTGACGGCTACCCGCAGCCCATCTTCGACAAGCAGACCGGCGTCATCGACCGCCAAACCGCCGAGTACTGGCACGAGCACTATGACCTGGATGCGATCCTCCAGCGCGACTGGGCAACTCTCGGCCCCAAGTTACAAGGCAAGCTCCACCTGTATGTCGGCTCCGACGACACTTACTTCCTGAACGATGCCGTCTATCTTATAGAAGACTTTCTCAAGCAGACCGGCACCGCCGGCCGCGGTGTGCCCTACGAGGGCGAGGTGCGCTACGGCCCGCGCGCCGAGCACTGCTGGAACGGCGACCCTACCGAACCTAATTGGTACTCGCGCCTCCACTACAACCAGATGTACCTGCCGCAAATCCTGGACCGCATCGCCCGAACCGCCCCACCGGGCGCGGACCTGACCAGCTGGAAGTATTAGCCGCGCGAAGAGCATCCCATCGAAGGACGAGGAAAGGCTCCCATGGCAGACCGCTCCCCCGACTTGCAGCAGACTCTAAGCGACCTTGTAATCGCCAATCGCATCCTCGCGTACTACCGGGTGCTTGACGCCTTCGGGCACATCTCCGCGCGCCACCCGGACGATCCGGAAAAGTATCTCCTGGCCCGCTCGCTCGCGCCGCACCTCATCACCGCCGAAGACGTCCTGACCTTCTCGCTTGCGAGCGACCCGCTGGACGCGAACGGCCGCCACCCTTACGCTGAACGCTTCATCCACGGTGAAATCTATAAGGCGCGCCCTGAAGTGCAGTCCGTCTGCCACAACCATGCCTATACCGTTATCCCGTTCGGTATCACACCGACGCCGCTGCGCCCCGTTCTGCACAATGCCGCGGTACTCGGGCCTGAAATCCCGGTCTGGGACATCCGTACCAACTTCGGCGACACCGACCTGCTGGTGACCTCGCAGGAAAAAGGCGCTTCGCTGGCCCGCACGCTGGGCCCGCGCCGCGTGGCGCTCATGCGCGGCCACGGCAGCGTCGTCGCCGGCGCCGGTATCCGCGAAACCGTCTTCGCCGCCTACTACCTGATGGTGAATGCCGAGGTGCTGCGGCAAACCCTCACCCTCGGCCCTGCTGAAGCCGTGCTTTATCTGTCGCCCGGCGAGATCGAAGCCATCAGTGCGATGATTTTGCAGCCTTTATCGCAGGATCGCTTCTGGCAGGGCATGGCGGCCGCGGCCGGCTTTCCCGGCCTGCCCTGAGTTCAGGGCCGCTACAATCAGGAGCATGACCGAGGCTTTTGTTACCCTTGCCGACTTGCGGAAAGCCCAGGCGCGCCTCCGCGGCACCGCGGTCCACACGCCCTTGGTCCCGTTTCCCGCGCCCGGGGTTCCCGGCCAACTTTGGCTCAAGGATGAAGGCGCGCAGCCGGTCGGTTCGTTCAAGCAGCGCGGCGCGGCCAACGCCGTCTTTTCTCTCCCGGAGGAGGCGCGCCGGCGCGGCGTCATCACTTACTCCAGCGGCAACCACGCCCAGGGTGTCGCTTACGCAGCGCGCGCCGCGGGCATCCCTGCCGTTATCGTCATGCCCGCGACCGCCCCGGCCGTCAAGCGCGCCGCGACCGAGGCCCTGGGTGCCGAAATCGTCACTGTACCCACCGCCGCAAGCGCCGAGCGCATGGCCCGCGCCGAGGATCTGGCCGCCCGGCACGGCTACGCGATGATCCCGCCCTATGACGACCCGGCGGTCATCGCCGGCCAGGGCACCTGCGGGCTTGAAATCCTGGAAGACTTGCCCGATGTCGACCTGGTGCTCGTGCCGGTCTCGGGCGGCGGTCTTCTTTCCGGCATCGCCGCGGCCGTCAAGCACCAGCGGCCCGAGGTTTCCGTCATCGGCGTCGAGCCTGAGCTGGCCGGCGACGCGCATGAAAGTTTTCGCCTTTCCACCCGCACCGCATGGCCCGCCGCGCTTACGGCCCGCACCATAGCCGACGGGCTCCGCACCCAGTCGCTCGGCGAGCGCAACTGGGCGCACATCCAAGCCTTTGTGGACAATATCGTCACTGTTTCCGAGGCGGAAATTCGAGAAGCCGTTCGCCTTATCCATCATCGATGCCCGCCGCGCCCCGGCAGCGCCGCCGCGGGTCTGGTCGCCGAGCCGAGCGGTGCGGTGGCAGCGGCGGCGCTGCTGTTTCACACCGCCGCGCTGCCGCCCTTCCGCAAAGCCGTAGCCGTTCTCAGCGGGCGCAACGTGGACCCCGACCTGCTTCACGATCTGCTTGGCACCGCAGCCTCGTCTGTCGTTCATCTGTAAAGTGAAAGCGCAGCCGCTTCTTTATTCCCGCGGGCAGGAGAACCGCTGATGACCACGATGCCTACGGTACCGCCTCTGGAGCGCGAGGTTCTCACGCTCCAGCGCATTACGATTGCCTGGATGCTTGTGGAGTGCTCCGCCGCGTTCCTAGCCGCGGCCCGGGCACACAGTGCTTCGCTGCTGGCCTTCGGGTCTGACAGCGTGGTGGAGCTCCTTTCGGCGCTCGTCGTTCTCCTTAAGTTCTCCCCTGCCTCACGGCTTTCGCCGGTACGCACTGCCCGTTTCTGCGGCGGGCTGCTGTACGTGCTCGCCGCTATTGTTGTTTGCATTGCTGTGGAAGGGCTTCTGCTCCACCTGCCTACGGAGCCGAGCCGCCTGGGCATCGCCGTCACCGCCGGAGCTCTCGTGCTCATGCCGGTGCTGGCCCGGCGCAAGCGCAAGGCCGCGCAGCGGCTCGATAGCCATGCGCTTCGTGCCGACTCCATCCAGTCCGCGACCTGCGCCTACCTGGCCGCCGTCACCCTGCTCGGGCTCCTGCTGCGCCTTGTGCTTCCTTTCCGATGGCTCGACTCACTGGCAGCCCTGGCCGCCGTGCCCATCTTGCTGGTGGAAGCTCGCCGCGCCCGACGGGGGCATGTCTGCACGCATTGCTGACATTGCCGCCCCAGCATCACTGTTGCTAATGATTTCTGTTTCGCAATAGTATGATGTCATGACCGCATCGACTCAGGCTTCCGCAGCCGCCCCGCGACACCCGTTCGACAAACTCGGTGCCTGGACCTCGGCCCTGTGCGTCGTCCACTGTCTGCTCACGCCTGTACTTTTATCTTTTTCCTCGGTTCTGGCTCACCTGCTGCCGGCCGAGGAAAAGGTGCATCGTTCGCTCGCCATGCTGGTGGCGCTTTTCGGAACGGTCGCCCTCTTGTACGGTTTCCGCCGGCATCGCCGGAGACGGATTCTCGTTTTTATGCTCGGCGGCCTTCTGCTGATCTTCGGCGCTGCCTGGTTTGGAG
>CAXTSG010000073.1:0-12357 GCA_964246825.1 uncultured Acidobacteriaceae bacterium
CGATCACACGCGGCGTCGCGTAGAAAGAATCCTTCCCTCCCAGGAACAACGTGCGGCTGAGCGGATTGCGGCGTTGCAGATACTCGCGCACAAATGCTTCATTGACCAGGCAGACAGGTTGCGCGCCCTGCGCATCGCCGGGCACAAACGCGCGTCCGCGCCGAACCGGCATGCTCATCGCGCGCTGGTAGTCGGGAGTTACAATGTCGAGCACAGCATTCGCGCCTTTTTGTTCCCGCTCGCCTGCGAAGTGGAAGCTGCTGGTCCATTGCAGCATGAAACGAGCGTAAGGCACAGAGGTGGTGGATGCCGCGGCTTCAACGCCGGGCAATGATGAGAGCCTGTTCACAAGGCGCTCATCTGCCGCCTTCAGCAGCTGCGAGCTTGCGCCTGTGACCTGCGGCATCAGCACGAGGCCGGTGGTATGGCGCACGTCGAAGCCGAAGGGAGCATGCGCGAGCAGCTGATAGGAGCGCAGAAACAACCCGGTGGTGACCAGCAGCAGGCAGGTCATGGCGACCTCCATTACGACTAGGCTATTGCTCAGGCGCGAGCGGCGGGTCGCGCGAGCCGGAACAGAGGCTTGCAGGTTGCCGGCTTCGCGAAGGGCGTTCCACGCGGGAGCCAGCGCGGCAAGTACACCTGTAATCACGGCGAGCCCCGCGCAAAGCGCGAATACAAGCGGGTGAAAGGTGATTTCGTCAAAACGGGCAAAGCGCTGCGCGTAAGCTGCCCGCACGGCGGAAACCGTACCGTAGGCCAGCAGCAGCCCGAGCAACGCGCCGATGAGACTGATCGTCAGGCTTTCTGTAATGACCTGGCGGAAGAGCCGCATGCGCCCGGCCCCTAGGGCGGAGCGCACACGCATCTCGCCGGAACGGTTGAGGCCGCGCGCAATCTGCAGGTTTGCCGTGTTGATGCAGGACAGCAGCAGCAAAAGCATGCACGCGCCCAGCATGGCGAGCAGCGCGGGCCGTTCGTCCTCCACGGTGAGGCTCTGGTACGAGCGTAGGGAAAGCTCGCCTCGCGTTTCGCCGCGGATGGTTTTGCTGTGCCCGTACACGGCCTGCGCCTGCGCTTGCGCTGAGGCCATGGTGACGCCCGGCTTGAGGCGGCCGAGTAGGCTTATCCCTGTCAATCCATTTGTGTCCTCACCCTTAGCGTTGAAGAGTAATGGCGTGAAGACGACGGCAGTCTGGATTCCTTCCGGCATGGAAAAGCGTTCCGGCATGACGCCCACAACTGTTGTAATCTTGTCGCGAACCTTGATCGTAGTTCCAACCACATCCGGTCTTGCCCCCAAGCGTTCGCGCCAGAACTGGTAATTGATAACGGCGTTGGGAGTATGAGCGTCCGCGTCGGTCAGCACGCGCCCAAACAGCGGCGCTGCCCCGGCAACCGAGAAGAATCCGGAGCTGACAGTGCTGTTCATGGCCACACGGCTTCCGTCTTTCGCGGTCACCGGCGTCAGCGTGCCGCTTATCGCGGCAATTGCTGAAAATGCACCGGTGCCGGACCGCAGAAGATCAAGGTCTTCAGGCTGAAATACCTGGTCCGCCTTGCCGTTGGTGAAATGCTGGAAGCTGACCAGCTGCTCCGGCTGCGGCAGCGCCATCGACTGCAGCAGGACGGAGTTCACAATGGCGAGCGCCGCCGTGGTAACCCCGATGCCAAGCGCCAGCGCGACCACCGCAACCAAACTGAAGCCCGGTGCCTTGCGCAGTTGCCGCACCGCGTAGCGCACGTCGTATATCGCATCCCGTAGAAATGTCACTATCCTTACTCCTCCCTCAACAATCGCGCCGGGTCCACATGAAGCACCTTGCGCGCGGGCAGCCACGTAGCCAGCAGCGCAAACGCCGCCATGCTCACAACGACACTCCCGATCACCACCGGGTCGGCGGGCGTAGCCCCGTACACAATGTGCGCGAGCAGGCGGCTCGCAAACATGCCCAGCAGCAGGCCGAGCCCGGAGCCCGCCAGCAGCAGCCGAGCGGGCTTGCGGAACGCCGCGGCGAGCACCTGCCTTCGGCTGGCCCCGAGCGCCATGCGCAGCGCGAGCTCGCGCAGGCGCTTCGAGACCGAGTACGAAGCCATCCCGAAAATGCCGGTGACCGCGAGCATCGCGGCCAGCGCGCCCATGACGCCCAAGGCCGCCGTAGCCGCGACCGAGGGCAGCTGAATAATGCCGAGCTGCTGCGGCCAAGAGCTGATGGAGATCGGCAGGTTCGGGTCCAGCGTGGAAAGCACCCTTTGCATGGCCGCGGCGGTCGCGGCCTCGCCGGCGCGCGAGCGCACCACCAACACCGTGACCGTGTCCGGGCTTTGGGCCGCCGGCAGAAACATGGCGGCCCTCGGGTCTTCGGCCGGCGTGGCGTGCTTGCCGTCTTCGGTAATCCCGACCACCTCCGTGCGCTGACTATCGTTGAGGAAGTACCGGCCCACAACATCTGTTCTGCCGAAGAGCTTGCGCGCCAGTACCCGGTTAATCACCGCGACCCGAGGCGCGCGGTTGTCATCGTGCCAGGTAAAGTCGCGCCCGGCCAGCAGGGGCGTCCCTGCGGCTGCAAAGTAGCCCGGCGAAACGTCGTAGAAGGTTGGGTCGGCCGCCGCGTTCGAGTCGCGGAAGTCCGTCGTGCCCTCGCGAAATACCACGCGGCCCTCGTCCCTCAAGCTCAGCGGAATCTTGCTCGCAAAGCCCGCGGCCGTGACGCCCGGCACGGTCGCAAGGCTGTCCAGCACACGATGGTTCCAGGCCGGCGACTCCCTCGCGGTACGGCCGCTCATCTGCAGGTCGTAGTTGGCCAGCACCGCGCCCCGCGGCTCAAAGCCGTAAGGGGTATGGAGGCTGCGCCCCAGCCCGCGCACCGCGACCAGCGACGCGGTGATAAGCACCGTGCAAAGCACAATCTGCAGCAGCAGCAGCCCGTCGCGCAAGCCCCAGCGGCGGCTCCTTTCGGTCGACGCGCCCTTGACGACCAGAGCGGCATCGCCGTGCCGGAGCTGCCGCAGCGGCAGCAGGCCGAACCCGATGCCGCTCAAGAGAGCAAGCGTGAAAGCCAGCGCGGACACGCGCCCGTCCGCGCCCACGGCAAACTGAATGGGAAGGTCGGCCCGAACGTGCCACGCGCTCAACGCGCGCAGCGCTGAGGCGGCCAGCGCCAAGCCGAGCGCCCCGCCAGCAAGCGACACAAGCACCGCTTCCAAAAGGAGCCCGCGCAGCAAAACAGCGCGGCGCGCGCCCAGCGCCAGCTCGCGCGAGCGGTCAGCCGCGCGCGCCGCGAACAGGCTGCCCAGGTTGGCGCAGGCCGCCAGCAGCACCAGCGCCGCCAGCAGCATGACGCCTGAAAGAAACGCCTGCGCCGGCTTGCGGAGCATATCGCCCAGCAGCCCCGGCCGCGACAAGCGAAACTGGAGCCCTTCGTCCTCCCGGTGCGCGCTCGCCAGCTGCCGGCCCAGGCGGTTCAGGTCAGCCTCGGCCTGCGCGACGCTCGCGCCCGGCCGCAGCCGCCTCAGCATCCATATTTCGTGGTCGCCGCGCTCCTCAAGAAAGCTGTAGCCGTCGATCTGCTCCCCGTTCAGCATCGGCACCCAGAAGTCGCCTGAAAAAAATGATTCGGTCCCGCGAAAACTCGCGGGGGCCACGCCGAGCACGGTGAACGGGTGCTGATCAAGCTCGATCACCCGGCCCACGGCATGCGGGTCGCCATGGAAGCGCCGCTGCCAGTACCCATAGCTGAGTACGATATACGGGCTGCCGTTCGGCCCGTGCGCGTCGGCGGCATGGAAGAAGCGGCCCAGCGCCGGTTGAAGCCCAAGCACGTCGAAGTAGTTTTCCGAGGCAAGCGTAAACCAGCTTGCCTCCACCGAGCCCTCGGCCCGCACCCCGGCCCGCTTGACCGCGTAGGCAGCCAGCCCGGACAGGCTGCGGGTGTTGTCGCGCAGGTCGCGGTAGTCGGGGTAGGATTGCGACGGCGTCGATGAGGACGCGCCGCTGTTCCCTAATCGATTGAGGGAAACAAGCTGCCCGGCCGCGGGCACCGGCAGCGGCCGCAGCACCAAAGCATTCAGAACGCTAAAAACAACCGCATTCGCCCCCACACTGAGCGCCAGGGTGAGCAGAACGGTGAGCGTAAAGCCCGGCGAGCGCCGCAGCCAGCGCAGGGCGTAGCGAAGATCGGAGAGCATAGCAGGCATAGGTTCCTTTTTGTAAACGCGAGCGTGTCTACTCCGAGCGCAGTACCTGCATCGGGTCGGTGTTAGCGGCTGCTCTGGCGGGCAGCAGCGTTGCTAATAGGGAGAGCAGGAGAACCAACAGCGCAGCGAGCGCGTAGGCCATAGCATCAAATACAGGAATGGGGCCGACCACGCTGCCCAAGGTGCGGGATACCGCAAGGGAAAGTGCAATGCCGATGGCGATGCCCACCCCTGTTCCCTTCGCGGCCTTCCTCAGTACAAGGCCCAGCACCTGTGCACGGTTTGCGCCGAGCGCAATGCGGAGCCCGAACTCAAAACGGCGCTGCGCGACTGTATACGCGGTTATTCCATACAGGCCTACGCCTGCCAGCAAAATACTGACAGCGGCAAAGCTCGCAAAGAGCATGGAGCGGAACCCGTCGGCGCGCTCCGTTCCTGCTATGTTTTCTCGCATGGTGGTCGCGGTCACGGCGATGTCGGGATGGCTCTCGCCAAGCCGCTTCCGCAGGGAATCGACCATCGCGGACGGGTCAAGCCCGGTTCGGATAACAAGCTGCATATCCGAAGCAATGAAAGGGTGCTGTGCGACCGGGATATACATCGTGGGGTCCGGCGCGGCTCCGGGCGAGCGGCTCCGAATATCGCCGACAACGCCCACGATCGTCCACACAACGTTGTCGCCGTCGTAGCCGCAGACAATCTGCTGTCCGATCGGGTCCTGCCCGGGGAAGACGCGGCGCGCCAGCCCCTGGCTGATCAGCGCAACCAACGGCGTGCCGGGGCGATCCTGTGAGGAAAGGCCGCGCCCGCGAGACAAAGGAACGCCCATGGTTTCAAGCAGGCCGGGAGTAACCGCGCGCAACTCGGCATTCGGCAAATGCTCCACCCCGGGAGCGAAGCCTTGGCGGCCTTTCACGGCATAGCCGATGTCGGGTCCGTCGAAGCCCATGGGCGCGCCTGCAATCGCGCCGACCGATGCAACGCCGGGTACGGACGCGAGAGATGCCTGAGCAGCCTGGAGGCGCATCAGATTTGCCTGCCATATGGGAGCCCACGCAGCCATGGCGGCTGCCTGCGAAGCAGGGGAGTTGTCCTGCATAACCGGAGCAGCCGTCGTGACGACGGCGTGCGTGTCGAGAGTGATCAGGTGCTCGGGGGCAAATCCAAGATTCTGGCGGGACTGCGCCATCAGCTGCCGCGCCAGCAGGATTGCCGAAACGGAAAGGGCCAGCGTGAGCGCGACCTCCGCGACAACAAGGCTGTTGCGAAGACGCAGCGTGCCGCGGCTTTCCGTGCCTCGCGCGGCATCCTGGCGAAGGGCGGCAGCCGGGTCCACATGCCACGAACGCCACACCGGGAACACCGCTGTCAGGCTCATGACGAGGAGGCTGACCGCGAGCGAAAAGAGCAGCACATGCCCGTTGAGGTGAACTTCCGCAAGGCTTGGAATGTTCTCCGGAGCGAGGCGGATGAGCAGCCGCAGCGCGGGCACGGCTAGCAGAACAGCGGCAAGGGAGCCGCCCATGGCCAGCAGCAAGGCTTCCATCAGTGCTCGGGAAGCAAGCGATGCTCGAGATGCGCCCAGCGCCCGGCGTATGGTGACGGCGCGCATCTCCCGTGTGGCGCGTACCAACTGTAGGTGGGCGATGTTGGCGCAGACGATCAGCAGAATGACGGCAACCGAGCTCATGAGTAGGTGAAGCGTCGGGCGGATGTTGCCCGTGAGCTGTTCCTGAAGCGGAATGACCTCGAAAGTCTTGTGCTTATTTTCCTGAAAAGCGCGCTGCAGTTGCAGCGAAAAAGCCGCAAGCTCCGCATCAAGCTGCCGCGGGGACACACCGGCTCGCCGTTTGCCGACGACATGCGAACTGTAGTTGGTGCGGCTTGTTCCCTGGGGCGCGGGTTTTGTCTCGAGCCAAACCGCGGTTTTCTCCGGGAAAGAAAAGCCGTCCGGCAACACACCGACGATCGGGCGCAACGCCCCCGCATACAGAATGGCCTTGCCGACCGCAGCCTGCGCTGAGCCGAAATGTTCCCGCGCAAACGATGCGCCCACAAGAGCGTTTCGGCCGTCCGCATCCGTGGGCGCGAACAGATGCCCCGCAACAGGCTGGACGCCCATCACCTCGCCGAATCGCGGACTCACGTTCGCTACGGCGAGGTAGTAAGCAGTGCCGTTTACCTGCGCGCCGTCAAACCCGTTGTAGTAAAAAGCTGCGGCCTCAAAGCTTTTGATCTCGCGGACTAAATCTGTGTAATCGTCTCCGCCCAGCCTTGGAATGGAGCGGTTCTCATCGACGAAATGAGTATTCACCGCAACGATGCGGTCGGCGTCGTGGTAGCCAAGCGGCTGCAGCAGCACGCAGTCCACCACCGCGAAAATAGCTGCGTTCATGCCGATGCCGATAGCGAGCGTTAATACCACCATCACCGTAAAGCCCGGCGAGCGCCGCAGTTGCCGCAGCGCGTAGCGTACATCTGCGATCAGAACCTGCATATTTCCCTCCTCGTGAAACCATTCCCAACTACTCCGACCGCAGCACCTGTACCAGGTCAATGGAAGCGGCCCTCCGCGCGGGGCCGAAGGCAATCGCGAGCGCCAGCAGCTCCATCGCCGTCGCGAGCGCCGCGAAGAGCAAAACGGCCTTGCTCATCGCCACCCCGCCCGGGATCACGGACAGGAGCAGCTGCTTTGAAAGCCAGCTGCACACCCCGCCGACGGCGAGCCCGGCGGCCGTGAGGAGCGCAATGCGCCCGAGCGCTGCCCGCAGCACGCGCATGCGCCCCGCGCCGAGCGCCATGCGGATGCCGATGTCGCGCCGGCTTTGCTCCAGCTCCTGCGCGACCAACCCGTACAGCCCCACCAGTGCCAGCAGCAGGGCGAGCGCGGCAAAGGAGCCGAACAGCCAGTTCTCCAACCGCTCCAGCGTGAGCTGCTCGCCCAGCACGTCGTCCATCGTCATCGCCGGGCGAAACGGCACGGTCGGGTCGACCGAGTTCATCGCGCGGCGCAGCGCGCCGGTGAGCTGCTCCGGCGGGAGCGCGGTACGGAGCACCAGGTGCATATGACCGAGGTACGCCGCTGCGTACTTTTGCTCCAACGAGGAGACTGCCTCGTCAAACTCCGGCATTGCCGGTTGGAACAAGTCCTGACGCAGGTTACTCACCACGCCCACAATCACCGAGTTGTCTCCCGCGAACTTGCGTCCGATCGGATCTTCCCCGGGGCGGAAGAAGCGTTGCACAAACGCCTGGTTTACGACGATATTGGAGGTTCCGGAGCGGTCGCTCGCATCGTCAAGCAGCCGCCCGCGCAGCAGCTTCGCGCCCATGGTGTGGAAGTACGAGGGCGAGACAAACCGTATCTCGGCAAGCGTATTCTGGCCCGGCGCGGCAGGCGGCTCACCCGCAATCGTGATCTCTGAGTTGTAGCCGGAGCTTTGGAGCGGCACGATACTTACCACCCCGGCATCAACCATCCCGGGAGTCGCGCGCAGCTTATCGAGCAGCGGCCCGTAATACAGCGGGTACGGATTTGCGGCCGCACCGCTGCCAGCGCTTAGATTGATCTCCTCCGTCAATAGGTGGTCAAGCGCAAAGCCGATCTGCTGATGGCGCAGGCTGAAGAACGTGTTGATAAGGAGCCCGGCGGTCACCAGCAGCAGCATCGCAAGCGCCACCTGCATCGCCAGAAAAATCGCGCGCAGCCGCTTGCTCGCGCGGCTCGTCCCGCTCGCGGCCGCGCCCGAGCGCAGCATCGAGCCCGGCGCGACCCGCAGAATCTGCCGCAGCGGCAAGAGCCCGGCCAGCAGCAGCGTCCCGAGCGCGGCCCCAAGCGCCGCGGCAAACACCTCCGGGTTCAGGGTGATTTCCGCCCCGCGGTCCAGCGCCGTCACCAGCAGGGTGCGCGTCGCCGCAAGCAGCAAGGCGGCGAGGCCGAAGCCGCACACGGTACCCGCAAGCGCCAGCAGGCGCAGCTCCGTGAGAAGCTGCCGCGCCAGCTGCACCCGCGACGCGCCCAGCGCCGAGCGCAGGGCCAGCTCGCGCTCGCGGCGCAGCCCCCGCGCCAGCATCAGCCCGGCGATGTTGACGCAGCCCAGCAGCAGCACGGCCAAGACTGCCATCGCCAGCACCTGGAGCAGGCCGCCGGTCTTGCCCAGCAGCGCTTCCCGCGCGGAAAGCAGCTGCATGCGGCGCTTTTGTAGCTCCGAGTTGTCCGGATGCGCGCGTGCATAGTTCAGCAGCACCGCGTTCATCGCCTGCGCCGCCTCCGCGCTGCTCACGCCCGGCTGGAGGCGGGCCACCGTGCGTGCCCAGTGAGACCCGGCATCGTTTTCGTATGTCGGGAAGATCGGCAGCGAGGCCAACGGCACATACAGCTGCTCGGCATGCTCCAGCGGGAAGCGAAACCCGGGCCGCATCACGCCGATCACCGTCGCCGGGTGCCCGTCGATTTCGACCTTGCCGCCGACCGCGTCCGCGCGGCCCGCGAAGCGGTTGCGCCACAGCGCGTAGCTCAACACCGCGACGTCCGTGCGCCCGTGCTCGCGCTCAGAGGGCAGAAACGTGCGCCCCAGCAGCGGCTCGGCCCCCAGCACGCGGAAGAAATTATCCGTCGCGCCCACCGCATACGCCGGCACTGGCTCGCCCGCGGCCTGGAGATTGGCCGTATGGTCGGAGTAGGCGGCGATATCGAGCACGCGCGACCCCTGCTCGCGCCAGAACTTGTACTCCGGCCAGGCCGCGGGCTGGGTGTAGCCCTGCGCCGAGTAGGTGCGCGGCATCAGCAGCCGCGCGGGCTGGCCATAGGGCAAGGGCCGCAGCAGCACCGCGTCAAACACACTGAACACCGTCGCCGCCAGGCCGACTGTAAAGCCGAGCGTCAGAATGGCAGTCAGCGTAAAGCCGGGCGCGCTTCTCCATCCGCGCAGGGCTTCGCGCAGCGTCCGCAATACCGGTGCCATCAGGCCGTTTGTCATGGGGATTCTCCTTGGCGTACTACTCGGCACGCAGCGCAATTACAGGTTCAATCGAGGCCGCGCGTCGCGCCGGGATCAGTGCCGCAACCAGCGCCGAGGCAAGCAGCAGAAGGCATACCGCGAGCAGCACCAGCGGCTGGAAGCTGCCGGTCTGGTACAGCGTGTGCCGGAGCAGCCGCCCGGCAACAAAGCAAAGCGGCAGCCCCACCGCAAGGCCCGCGAGCGCCTGGAGCAGCGCGCGCCCGAGCACCATCCGCAGCACCCCGGCGCGGCTCGCGCCCAGCGCCATGCGAATCCCGATCTCACGCGTACGCCGCGCGACGGCGTACGCGGTCACGCCGTACAGGCCAATGGAGGCGAGCAAGAGAGCAAGCAGGCCGAAGAGGGTGGTGAGGCGGACTACCAGCTCTTCCTGTGTGAAGTTCTCACTGAGCTGGTCGGTGTAGGATTCGACTTGCAGGATGGGTATGGCAGGATCAACGCTTTTCAACGTGCTGCGCAGCATAGCCGCCATAGTGCTTTGATCGCCGTGGGAATAGATGATGAGGACGGCGGGATAGTGGTCGAGTCTTTCCTGCGCCTTATCGCGAGGGTCGGTATAGGTCAGCGCCTGCGCCATGGATGTGAAGAACATGGGCCGCACCGGCTCAGAAGGATTGACGTACTTCGTATCCTCGACAACACCTACGATTTGATAAGCATCACGCATGGCGGGATCAGGGCCGAAATGCTCACCGAGCGGCTGCTTCCCTTGTAGAAATCGGTGAACGAATGTTTGGTTTACGACAGCTACTTTAGTGCCGGTTCCTGTGTCCTGATCTGTAATGCCGCGCCCTAGCAGCACATGGGTGCCCACGGCTTGAAAGTACTCCGGACTGACTTTGTCGTATCCGGCATTCCGCACCGTTTGTGTATCCAGACCGGGGAACCAGATGTCATTGTTCCAATTAGTCCGAGTCATTGGGCTATACATGGCGTAGGCGAAGCTCTCAACACCGGGCAGATGTAGAAATGCATCTTCCAGCCGCCGGTCGAGCCCGGGGAGCCTGTCATAGATGTAACCGGCAGCTTCCAGGTCAATAAAAAGGAGCAGGCGCCCTTGCGGATCGAGATGAAAGTCTTGGTGTTCAAGATGGCGCAAGCTGGTAATCAACAACCCGGCGGTCGACAGCAGAGATAGAGATAGCGCGGCTTGCACAATCACAAGCACCTTCTGCGGCAGCGCACTGGCATCCCGGGTGCCGCGATTTGCACCGCGGAGAGCTTCGATAGGGTTGGAGCGGGAAGTAATCCAGGCCGGAGCTAACCCAAAGAGCAGGCCCGCGACTACGGAGACCGCCGCAGCAAATGCAAAGACGGCAGGTGACGGTGCGGCTGCAATAGGATTGACCTCAACGCCGCGCATCGCTAATGCCAGAATGCCGCGTGTGCCGCCATAGGCGACAGCCACTGACGCAACGCCGCCTGCGCCTGAAAGAAGCAGCGACTCTACCAACATCTGCCGCACGAGACGGCCGCGCGGCGCGCCCAGCGCGGTGCGAACCGAGAGCTCCTGTTGCCGAGCCATGCCGCGCGCCAGCATCAGGTTGGCCAGATTAGCACAGGCAATCAGCAGCACAAAGCCAGCAGCCAGCAGCAGCAGTTTCAGGCTTTGCTCATAGGTGTCGCGTATGTCGTTGATGCCGCCCGCAGCCGAGACGAGCTCCGTCGTCTGCCGGGCAAGCTCCTGATCGGGCACTCCAACTGGCAGCAAAGTGCGATTGTTTGTAAGCCACTGACGCAGTTCGCCGGCCATCGCCTGCTGCACAGGCGCGACATCTGCCGGACGAGTGACGCGCACCAGTAGATTTAGCCAGTTAGTGCCGGCAAACTTACTCAGTCGGCGATCAGGCTCTAGCGTCGGCTCCTGAGCAAGCGGCAGCCACACACCGGGCGGGTCGGGTTCCTGGCGCTCCCCGAAGAAGTTCGGGTTTGCTACGCCAACCACCGTGACAGGATGGCCGGTAAGCAGCAGCGTTGCGCCGATAATACGAGAATCTGCGGCAAACTTCGTCCGCCATATTGTATAGCTGAGAACGGCAACCGGTGATGCACCTTCGCGGTCGTCCTCCGGGCGCAGCAGACGGCCGGCAAATGGTCTAA
Organism: uncultured Acidobacteriaceae bacterium; assembly: GCA_964246825.1. GTDB lineage: Bacteria > Acidobacteriota > Terriglobia > Terriglobales > Acidobacteriaceae > EB88. The sequence goes on from CAXTSG010000073.1 coordinate 11,319, forward strand.
CACCGAGGACCGAAAAATAGTTGCCGGAAAGAAAGCGCACGGCCAATGATTGCGCTTCGGCGTTCTCACCGGCTTTACGCGCTCCAACAAGGATGGAGCCGGCTTCTGAGGCGGCAACTCCCTCCGTTCCCGGCGTGCGGTCGCGCAGGTAGGTGTATAGGTCGGTTGAGAAGATCATCCAGTCTGTTTGCAGACCGCCCATGATGCAGTTGCCGCAATCTCGCTTCCCCACCTTGTACAACTGCTCCGGGTGCTCCACCGGCAGCGACCGCAGCATCACCTGGTACACCAGCGTAAAGATCGCTGTCGTCGCGCCGATGCCGAGTGCGAGTGTGAGCACCGCGGTCGCCGTGAAGCCGGGCGACTTGCGCAGCTGTCGGAGGGCAAATCGGATATCCGCAAGGATGGAGCGCATGGTAGGCCGCCTTTCACTACTGCCGCTGTCGCGGGTGCTTCTATCGGTGCCGCCTTGCCGGGGAAACAAGGCGCGAGATTGCCGAGGCAAACGTGCTGAGGCTAAAAAGCGCTCAAACCGAAAAGCCCCTACGCCGGCGCGCCCTTCCCTTCCTTCCGCAGCACCGTGCTCGGGTTCCGCTCGGGCTCTTGCAGCAGGCGCAGCAGCTCGCCCTCAGCCACCACTTTTCCGTCGAACAGGTGCACCTGCCGCTCGGCATGCGCGGCGAAGCGCGGGTCGTGCGTCACCATGCAGATCGTCGAGCCCTCGGCGTGGAGCTCGCGCAGAAGGCTCATTACCGCTTCGCCGTTTTTCGAGTCGAGATTGCCCGTAGGCTCGTCCGCCAGCAGGATCGACGGGGCCCCGGCCAGCGCCCGCGCCACGGCCACGCGCTGCTGCTGGCCGCCCGAGAGCTGCGCCGGGTAGTGGCGCATGCGGTGGGCCATCGCCACCCGCTCGAGCGCCGCCTGCACGCGGTCGCGTCGCTCGCCCGCCGGCATGCCCGCGCGATAGGTCAGGGGCAGCTCGACATTCTCGTATACCGTGAGGTCGCCGATCAGGGTGAAGCTCTGAAAGATAAAGCCG
>CAXTSG010000074.1:0-373 GCA_964246825.1 uncultured Acidobacteriaceae bacterium
TCGGGCCTTCGCTGCCGGAGTTGACCTCGTCCACATGCACGGCATCGACTTCTATCGCTATCGGCTGCCGGAAGGCGTCCCCGTGCTCGTCACCCTGCACATGCCTCCCTCCTGGTACCCGGAATCTATTTGGCAACTGCCTCCCCACTACCGCTTGCAGTGCGTTTCCGCCACGCAGCGGCTCAGCTGCCCTACGCACATTTCCGACAGCCTGCCGGTAGTTGCCAATGGGGTCCCGCTGCCGCGCCTTGCCCCCGAAAAGAAGCGCCGCTTTGCCCTGCTGCTTTCCCGTATCTGTTCCGAGAAAAACCTCCATGCCGGGCTCGATGCGGCGCGAGAGGCCGGGGTGCCCGCCCTGCTCGCCGGCGAAGCC
>CAXTSG010000074.1:383-1545 GCA_964246825.1 uncultured Acidobacteriaceae bacterium
CCTACGAGGAGCACCGACGCTATCTCCGTAAAGAAATTTCCCCTCGGCTCGGCGGCCGCGCGCGCCTGCTGGGCCCGGTTACGGGCGCTGGAAAACAGCGCCTGCTTGCCGCCGCGCGCTGCCTTCTTATCCCCAGCCTCGCGCCTGAAACCAGCTCGCTCACCGCCATGGAAGCACTCGCCGCGGGCACCCCGGTCATCGCCTACCGCTCCGGCGCGCTGCCGGAAATCATCGAGCACGGCCGCACCGGTTTTCTCGTCGACAGCGCCCAGGCTATGGCCGCCGCCATCGCCGAGATCGATGCCATTGACCCGGCTGCCTGCCGCGCCGCGGCCGCGGACCGCTTTTCAGCAAACCGCATGGTAGAGGAGTACCTGACCCTGTACGCACACATGCTTCACCTGCCGAGGGCCGCCTAGTGGCTTGCTATGCGGAAGCTCCGGTCGGCATCCGGTGGACCGTGGGCGACAGCTCTTCGCGCGGGTGGGAGTCTCTGCGGCTTTCTGTCCACTGTGCCTGGAAGCTTTTCGGCCCCCGGGCCCGCTACCGCATCTGCGTCAACTCGCTGCTGACGGCGGAGGCGCAGGCCCGCACCGGTGAGCTTCCGCCCGGGATTGAATGGCAGCAGCAAACCACGGGCTGCGTCCCGGCCTTTCTCGCGCCGCATGTGGACCCGGACATGGCCGAGGGAGTCGGCTGGAAGCTGGTGCCGCCGCGGAGCTTTCCCGACCGGCACGAGCTTGCGCTCGACAATGACTGCATCCTGTTCGGCCTGCCTGAGGCCGTGTACGCATTCCTTGACGCCCGCGATCAAACATTAATGGCCGAGGACAGCGAGCGCTGCCTCGGGCAGTTTGATCCGCTGGTGCCGCCGGGCAACTACAACTCCGGCATCCGCGGGCTGCCGCCCGGCTTTCCCTTTGCCCCCGAGCTTGCGGAAGCACTTCAGGAACAGACGCTCCGCACCGGCAAGCAGCCGTTGCTCCACTCGGAACTTGACGAGCAGGGCCTCCAGGCCGCCGCGCTCCATCGCCGAGGCGCGCCTCTTCTAGTTTCCCTCGCCGAGGTCTCCATCTGCTCGCCTTTTTGGCCGCGCTCGCCCGAGCCCGGCAGCTGCGGCGCGCACTTTGTCGGCCTTAACCCTCGACACCTGCCCTGGAAC
>CAXTSG010000074.1:1555-3432 GCA_964246825.1 uncultured Acidobacteriaceae bacterium
GCGCCGCGAACACTGGGACCGCTGGCGGCCTTTGCTTTACGAAAAAGCCGGCCTGTCCATGCCGCCCGCCCTGCCGCTTCATACTGCTTGATCGCATGCCTTCGGAATCGTGCTCACGCCTGTATACGCCGTCCCTGCCCCGACATCCTACCCCCTGACCCATGACTCCCTTTGCCCTGCTCAGCACGCTGATGACGCTGGCCGCCTTGTTCGGCCTGCTCAGCTACCGCGTCCTGCGGCTGCCTACCTCTATCGGCACCACAATCCTCGCGCTTGGGGCCTCGGCCGCGCTCCTGGTCAGCGGAAACGCCGTACCCGGGCTGCGCGGTGCGGTGGCCCGCATGATGGACGGCATCGACTTCAACCAGATCGTTCTCCACGGCATCCTTGCGTTTCTTCTATTTGCGGGCGCGCTTCAGCTCAACCTGGAAGAGCTGTGGCGCGAGCGCCTCCCCGTCCTCAGCCTGTCGCTCGCGGCCACAGCGCTGTCCACCGTTCTGGTCGCGGGGCTGCTCAAGTACACGCTGCTGCTTGTCGGCATCCACCTCAGCGGCATCGGTGCACTGCTGTTCGGCGCGCTGATTTCTCCGACCGACCCTACCGCCGTGCTCGGCATGCTGCGCCGTGTGGGCGCTCCCGCTTCGCTGGAAGCGCAGCTTGCGGGCGAGTCGCTTTTCAACGACGGCGTGGGCGCGGTCATCTTTCTGGCGCTGCTCAGTGCCTCGGCAAGCGGCACCCTGCCCGCGCCGGGCCGGTTCGCGGCGCTGCTGCTGCTCAAGGCCGGCGGTGCCGTACTGCTGGGCTGCGCGCTCGGTTATCTCACCTATCGGCTGCTGCGCCTGGTGGATAACTACCGCGTTGAAATCATGTTGACGCTCGCGCTTGCCATGGGCGGTTATGCGCTGGCCGATGCGCTGCACCTGTCCGCTCCGCTCGAAGTTGTCGCCGCGGGACTGCTGGTCAGCGGCAGCGCGCGCGCCTTCGCCATGTCGCAGGAAACGCGCGAAAATCTCGACCGCTTCTGGGAGCTGATCGACGAGATTCTTAATGTGATTCTTTATCTGCTGCTCGGGCTGGAGCTGCTGGTCGTCCCGCTCGAACGCCGCTTCCTTTTCGCGGGCCTGCTTGCGATTCCGGTGGTGCTGCTGGCGCGCTGGGCCAGCGTCGGCATCACCGTGCAGCTGCTGCACCTGGTCCGTCGGCAGCTGCCGGGTTCCGTTGCGCTGCTGACCTGGGGTGGCCTGCGCGGCGGCCTCGCCGTGGCGCTGGCGCTTTCGCTGCCGGCCAGGCACGGGCTTGAGCCGCAGCTGCTGCTCGTCACCTATGTCGTGGTTGTGTTTTCGGTCGTGGTGCAGGGGCTTACTATTTCGCCGCTGCTGCGCAGGCTGCGCTTAAGAGAGCAGGCCGAGGCTTAAGGATGCCGCCATACGCCCGCTTCCGTCACAATGCAGTCCATCGGCACATCGTGCTCCTGCGGATGGATGGTGGCGAGCCGTCCCAGCTCTAACCCCACACCGATGGTGCGCGGCTTCGGGTCTGCCGCCGCGAGCGTGCGGTCGTAGTAGCCGCCGCCGTAGCCCAGCCGGTAGCCGAGCGCGTCAAAGCCCAGCAGCGGGATCAGCAGCAGCTCCGGCCGCGCCTCGGAGCCGTTTGCCGGGTACGGGATGCCGAGCGGACCTTCCCGCATCGCGCAGCCCGGCCGCCACTCACAAAAAGCAAGCGGCCGCCCACGGCCCGCCACCACGGGAAGCGCGGCTCTGCCGCCGGCGGCGATGTGGTGCTCCGCGAACGGCAGCACGTTGACCTCGCCGCGAAATGGCCAGGAAACTCCGATCGTCATTCCCCTGACGGTCGGCAGCCATCGTACAAGCTCGCGG
>CAXTSG010000074.1:3503-8861 GCA_964246825.1 uncultured Acidobacteriaceae bacterium
CCCGCCCCCCCCCCCCCCCCCGCTGCTCTTTGCGCCATGCCGCCACGGCTTCCGTCTTCACGGCTTTACGGCAGTCCGGGCAAAGATTGACGCGGCAGACCGGGTCCTTCCCACAGCACTAACGGCACCTCGTCCTCGCTCGACCGAACATGCACGGTGTGCTTTCCCGCGAGGAGCGCGGCGCTCACGCGCACCGGCTGCACCGCGCTTTCTTCCGCGCCGCAAACTCGCGCGCGCGGAGCGGGACTCCCTGCTGCGGGCAGGCCGTCTACGGCAAGCGTGGCGGGGCTGCCGGTCAGCAGCGTGAAGGTGTAGCCGCCGTCGGCCGGTACCGGCACAATCCAATCGGTTATATGGGCGTCGGCAAGGGCCGGCGAACGTGCCGGATATCCGGCCCCCGCCGGCACGTTCGCCAGCACCACCGACTGGCTCGACCAGGATTGTTTCCCGTCCGCCTCCGTCACATGCAGCAGCACGCGAAAGCGCCCGGAGCCGTCCAGCAGCGTCCCTTCCGCATCCGGAAAGCGGTGACGCGCGACGCGGCCTTCCGCCGTGGCTCCATCGCCAAACAGCCAGAAGAATCGCCGCCCCGGTGCTTGCGCCGCGGCCGCTGTAAACGCAATCTCCTGCCGGGGCCGCAGCAGCCCGGGCGTGTAGACGTAGCTCGCGTCCAACTTCGCGGGCAGGCTCTTCACCGGGGCCGCGCCGTCCAGCACCTCGGTCGTCCGGCCGTCAAGGGGCACGTCCTCAACGGAAACTCCGCGCACATCGCCCTTGACCACGGAAGGTACCATGCCCGGTCCATCCATCGCCCACACGCCCTGAAAGCTCACTCCGCGCACGCTCGGCTGCCCATAGCGGATCTGGTAGAGCGAATACCAGTCTTCCAGCCGAATGTCCTCGAAGTGATAATCCGTGTGTGTGCCTCCGCCCTCCGGGTCGGCCCACAACTCGAAAAAAGCAAACGGCACCTTGCAGTCGCCGAAGCCTGCGTGAACCACGTCGATGTCGCGCATGTGGAAGTGTGCGCTCGTGAATACCTTGGTCGGCCAGTCTACGCGAACGATGTTCGAGATGCTGGTCGAAGCCACCGTGTTCTCGATCGTGATGTTGGTCACATTATGGCCGGGTACGCGCAGCTTGTCGTAGCCTTTCCAGTCGTCGTACAGCGCAAACACATCGTCCGACGCGCGAAAAAAGCTGTCGCGCACGGTGGTGTCTCCGCCGCCCAGCCAGTCCATGCCGTCCTGGTTCGCATCGGCCGCCGTGCCCGCCACCACCTTTACGTTGTAGAAGCCGATGTTGCGCGAATCCTTCATTTGGATTTGCCAGGTGCGGCTGCGCACCACGGTCGTGATGCCGTCGATCTCGATATTGTGCGCGTTGTCCATCACGATGACGTGCCAGCCGGGCTTGTGCATCCAGCCGGTATCGTCGTTGGGGGTTTGCGGTCCGTCGTACACAATCATTCCGCGCCCCAGCACATGCACGTCATGCACCTGCCACAGATTGAGGCTGCCGAAGACCACCGCGCCGCCCGCGAGATAGATCGTGTCGCCTGACTCCGCGTTGATCGAGCCGCGGTGAACGCCCGGGCCGTAGTAGCGCACCCCCGGCGTCTTCGCCGTGATGCGCGAGGTGTCCGGCTTATTCGCGAAAAGAAACAGCATGTCGGCTTCCGCGAAGTGATCGCCCGGCCGCGAAATCGTGATCTTTTCCGGGCCGGACAGCGGAAATGTAATGGTCGCGCCATGCCGCGCGGGCCGGATGCCGAGCCGCATCGGCTGTACCTCCACCCCGGTATCCCAGAAGTGCGCGTTCTCCGCTGTGACTGAGACCGTGACCGGGCCTGTCCTGCTGAAATCCGCGTCGAAGTTCAGCAGGAAATAGCTGCTTGCCGCATGCATCACGGGTGTTTTTTGCTCGTTCACCGCAACGGTGTAGTGCGTCGAGCGCACTTCAGCCGGGATGGGGTACAGCGTCACCGCCGACGCGCTTGCGGCGCGCGCAAAAGCCGACAAGGGCATGAGCAGCAGCAGGATAGAGCAACGATAGATGAGGCAAAGGCGGGACCGCATGGGCCTCCATCATACGGGACGGACCGCGTACACAATCCTGCGCAGGCAAAGCCCTACTTCTCCGGTGCGGCGTCGCGCTGGTACATCTCCGCGGGCGGGTGCGTGGCTTCAACCGCGGTAAACGCTTCCAGAAAGTTGTAGCTGTGTTCGGCGTCTTTCGGCACAATCCACGAGCTGCCCGGCCCCAGTTTGACTGTCTGCCCTTCAAGCGTCAGTTCGGCACGACCGGCGATGACATAGCCGACCGTTTCATACGCGCGGCGCACCGGCGTTGAGGGCGTACCCGGCGCTTCGTTCTCCCAAAGCCGCATGGACAGGCCGCGCCCGCTTGCAAGGTAGCGCTGCCCTTGTGAGCCTTTCGGCGCGCTTGCTGCTTCTACTTTTACTACCGATGTGTCCGCCATGATGATCCCCCTCGGTCGCTCCACTCACGACGATTTTCTGTCGCGGCGGCTCCTACCTGTATAGATGCAAGGGATTCCAACGCGCCCCGCTTTCGAACTTCGGAGAAAGCAGGTTGCGGAAAGCATTTTCTCAATCGTCATCGTCTTTCTTCTCCGCGTGCTTGCCCGGGTGCGCCAGCTGCGCGGGCAGCGGCGTCTTGCCCTTGGCCTCGCGCCATAGAACCGCGTTCAGCTCTGCCGTCGGTGCCTGGTCCGCATGTGAAAAGTCCATCCGCGCCGACTCCTTCGCGCCAGGGCTCCGCTCCGTGTTGGTTTCGTAAATCAGGCCGTTTTCTCGGTTGCTCGTGTCCGCGACATACGGCGGCTGGTCGCCCTCGCCCGCAAACAGCGGCGACAGCAGCGGCGCAAATGCGTCGTTGTTGTTCATCGGCGGCAGCCCCAGCAGCGATTCCATGGTACGCACGGTGCTCACGGTGGTGTAGAAGCGGTGATCCACAAACGGTATGCCGTTTTGCGGACGCGGCGCATAGCGGCTGATGACCAGGTGGACGGAGCGATGCGCGTCCACATGGTCCGCGCCGTCCTGCGCATCATCCTCCAGGATGAAAAATGCCGTGTCGTCCCAGTACGCACTGTGCGAAACGGCCTCCACCGCGCGGCCGATCGCCAAATCATTGTCCGCGATGGAAGCCGCGGGCCGCGGCGCGCCCGGCCGCGTCCCCGCCGTGTGGTCGGTCGGCAAACGCAGCGGGATTAAGTCGGGCATCGCGTCCTTTCCCGCTTAGCGCTGGGCCACCCACCCATGGAACTTTGTCAGAAACTCTTCCACGCGCAGCTGGTCGGGAAACGTGATCTGAAAATCCGGGAACAGCGGATCGAAATGCCCTTGCAGCTCGGGCTTGGTCGCTGTATTGGAGGCGATCAAAGGAATCGCCCACGGATAAGGGCTTGTGCCTCCGCCGTAGTTTTCAGGAATTGCTTCACCCTTGTGGATGGCCGCGCGCGAACATTTGCCGGTCGTCGGCTCGGGCGTGCCCTCCATCGGCGAGTTGCCGCTGGTTTCCGTTCCCTTGGTCGTGCAGAACTCGGTCGAGATGTACTCGCCGAAGTGGTACAGCGTTTTTCCGTGCGCCTGGAGGTTGGTCCATAAATAGCCGCTGGCCGGCTCATTCACATCCGGGATGCCCTGGAGCAGCGGGTACGCGCCCGAAACCATGCCCTCATAGTCGTACATGCGCTCGCCGCCGCGATAGCTCTGCTGCCAGGTCTTCTCTGTGTAGTCCGAAGTGATAGCCGCATTCGACCACACATGGCCATCGCCGGAAACTTCGGCCGAATCGTAAAAGTTATCTAAAATCCCGAACTGCTCGGCCAGCTTGTGGGCGTTCGGCGTGATGCTGCGGCCGTACATCACGAGCTTCGGATCGCCGTTTGCCGCGGGCTCATCGCCCAGAATCTGGTCGTAGGTCCGGTTTTCCCGAATGATGTAGATGATGTGCTTAATCGGGTTTGTTCCGCCGTGAAAAGGAATCTGCTCCGCGGCGGCCTTCAGGCGATTGTCTGAAACCGCCTCGTCCGTCATCGCGGAAAGCTGCGCGCTTACCGTCGTGAGCGGCACCCGCGCGAAGCTGCCGTACAGCAGTGTGCCGATGTAGGCGTTTTTACGATGCCGCGCCCCGGCGGGCTCGTTTTTCTGTGGAATATCGTTCGGGCCAGTGCCCTGCCCCTTGGCCGTCGCAATCAGGAGCTCGGTCGGCGTTACGGCCAGAGCGGTCGGGTACCAGCCGGTCGGGACAAACCCGAGCGGACGCGCCGCCACCGGTTGGCCGCGGCTGTGCTTTTTCGTGATATTGGCATCGTAGACCGCGACCGCATCCGAGCTTGCATTCGCCACAAAAAGCCGCCTGCCGTCGGGCGAAACCGCGAGCGCATCCGGCACCGCACCGAAGTACGTCTGCCCGGGCAGCTTCGTGTCGAAGTAGCCGGCCACCTGCGGCTTCCCTTTCGCCGGCAGCTCTATCGCCGCCGCCATGTCTCGATTGGCCAGCGCCACGTACAGCTGCCGCTCATCCGGCGAGAGCGCGAGCGCCGCCGGGTGCGAGCCGGGCGCGGTCGGCGTCTTGGGCGGGAGTAGCGCGATGCGCGCCCCCACCGTGCCGCCCGCAAGGTCAAGCTCCGCCATGGCCGAGCCGTTCCACAGCGCTACAAAACCGCGCTTGCCGTCGCGCGTCGCCGCGACGGCAATGGGATACGCTGCCGGCACGGCGCTTGTTGTCGAAAGATCGAATCTGGCAGCTACCTTGCCGGTCGCGGCATCGATCAACAGCACATCGTCCGACAGATTGTCGGCTACGAGCAGCATTTCCGCGCCGCCCGGGCCTCCTGTGACGCATAAACCCGCCGGATAAGGAATTGCCATGCCCGCGGGCACGGCTTTTTTCATGAGACTCTGCTGCTTGCCCGCGGCCAGCTTTTGCAGCGGGATTGGGATGAGCCGCTCCGGCGCGAGCTTGCCGTCGGTGAAGCTGTACACCGCAACGGCATTGCCGGTCGCATCCTTCAGGCCGCCCTCGGGCGCGGTCAGCGAGGCCATGCTTGCATACAGGTGCCTGCCGTCGCGGCTCCATGCCAGCCCTTGATAAAGCGTCTGGTGCGCGGTGCGCATCGCCGTGCGCGCGTCCGGAAAGTCCACCTGCTGCCCGCTCTGGAGATCGACCAGGAGCACGGATTCATCATAGTTTGACTCCGCCGTGCCGAAGCCGGCGTTCAGCGTTGCCGCGTAGCGGCCGTCGGGCGAGACGGCCATCGACATAGGCAGGCTATTCGTTTTGGTCGGCGCGCCCGGCAGCGTTTGCGCCGCCTGCTTCGAGCTCGGC
>CAXTSG010000074.1:8871-10222 GCA_964246825.1 uncultured Acidobacteriaceae bacterium
GCGCAAATGAGCCGTGCGCATGGAGGCAAAAAAGAACGGCGAGGCTGAGGCAGGCGCGAAACGACATACTCTTCACCATATCGGCCCGCAAACGCGAAGAAAGGTGCTCAAGGCTAAATTTCACAAATACTTTCCCGCAAGGAGATCCCGTCCCGATCTGGAACTAGGGCTCGTCGTGATAAATCCCGATCTGCGGCTGCCCGCCCTCCACCAGCTTCGCGCGAAACATGCCGGGTGTGTTGAAGCTCCAGGCTATCTGCCCGTCGGGCGTAAGCGCGATCACGCCGCCGTCGCCGTGGATGGCTCCGAGCTGCCGCTGCACCACATCATCGACCGCCGCCTGCAAAGGCATGTGCTTGTACTCAACCAGCGCGCAGATGGTGCGCGCTACCGTGAGCCGGACAAAGTATTCGCCGGTGCCCGTTGCCGAAACCGCGCAGGAGCTGTTCGCCGCATACGTGCCCGCGCCGATCACCGGCGTGTCGCCCACGCGGTTCCACTGCTTTGCCGTCACGCCGCCGGTCGAGGTGCCGGCCGCGATGTTGCCGCGCCTGTCGAGCACCGCGATGCCCACGGTGCCGTATTTGTGCGCATCCGGCTGTTCCAGGAAGCTCAGCGGCCCGGCCGGCACCGGCGGCGCACCCGCGGGCCGCGGCGGTGCCGGCATGCCTTTCGCCCTCAACTCCTTTTCCAGCGCCTGCCAGCGCCGCTCCGTAAAGAAAAAGCTCGGCGGCTCCTGCCGGAGCCCGACATGCGCCCCAAACGCATCCGCCCCCGCGCCGATCATCATCACATTTTGCGATTGGTCCATCACCGCGCGGGCCAGCGCGATCGGGTGCCGCGTTTTTTGCACGTCCGCCACCGCGCCGGCCTTCATCGTCGCCCCATCCATGATGGCCGCATCCATCTGGTTCGTGCCGTCGGCCGCGAACACCGCCCCGCGCCCCGCGTTGAACATCGGATTATCTTCCAGGAGCTCCAGCGCCGCCACCACGGCGTCGGTCGCGGACCCTCCCTTATCCAGCACCGCGCCTGCCGCCGTAATCGCCTCGTTCATGCCCGCGCGGTACTGCTTCTCGGCATCCGGCGTCATGGAAGAGCGCTCCATTACCCCCGCGCCGCCGTGCATCACCACCGCCCAGCGATGCGGCGCGGGCGTCTGCGCCGCCGCCCCGAGTGCCGCGGAAAAAAGTCCCGCTGCCATCCAGCCCTTCACTTAGTACCGCCCTTGAACACCGTGCCGCCCTTCATCACAAAGCTCACCCTCGTCACCGCCGAGATATCCGTCAGCGGGTCGCCGTCGACCGCGATTACATCGGCATCGTAGCCGGGCTTCAACGCGCCCATCTGC
>CAXTSG010000074.1:10232-12248 GCA_964246825.1 uncultured Acidobacteriaceae bacterium
CCGTAGCGCACCATCAGGACAAGCTCGCGCCCTTGCGTCCCATGCGGAAACGGCCCCACGTCCGAGCCCACTGCCATCGGCACGCCGGCTGCCAGCTGCTTCCGAAACTCCGCCGCATGCAAATCCTGCAGCGCCCGCTCGTGCGCCGCGCCCTCGGGCGTCGCCGCATGCTCGGCAAAGTACTCCGAAATGGCAAAGGTCGGCACGGCGTAAATCTGTTTTTCCCGCATCAGCCGCATGGTTTCCGGCCCGAGCTGGTATGCGTGGTCGATCGAGTTCACCCCTGCCTCCACTGCGTACAGCGCGCCCGGGTCCGTGGTGCAGTGGACTCCGATGCGCGTCCCCCTTCGGTGCGCCTCCGCGACGGCCGCGGCCAGCTCCGCCTCCGTATATTGATACGGCGTCGTGAGCCGTCCGTTTTCCAGCCGCTCCGCGCCTGTCTGATAGATCTTCGTAAAGTCCGCGCCTTCCTTGATCTGCTGCCGCATCACGCGCACGAGCTCTTCGCCGGAGTCGGCATAGGTGGCGTTGCCGGAAACGTGCTCAGACGGATTGTAGTGGAGCGCATCCTCGTGGCCGCCCGTAATGCTGATGGCGTTGCCGCTCATCCGCATGCGCGGCCCCGGAATCAGCCCGGCGCTGATCGCGTCCCGCACCGCCGTATCCGCCGAGCCCGCGCCTTCCGTGCCCATGTCGCGCTCCGCTGTAAAGCCGGCCAGGAGGTCGGCGCGCGCGGCCAGCGTCGCTAGAATCGTGCGCTCCGGCACGGCCTCCGTGACCGTTTGCGAGTCCTCCGCGCCCGGATGGAGAAACAGGTGGACATGCGCATCGATCAGGCCCGGCATCAGCGTCGCGCTTCCAAGGTCGATCACGGTTGTGCCCGCCGGGCGCGGCACTACTGCTCCAACTGCCGCAATGCGGTCGCCCTCCACTGAAACCTCCCCGGGCGACACCAAAATGCCTCGCTCTATATCCAGCAGGTGCGCGGCATGGAGCACGATCGTCTGACCCGCCGGCGCGGTTTGCGCTCCAAGCGAAGCGGCGGCAGCGCAGCCCGCGAGGAGTACGAAGCGAAACACAAAGCCCCGAAAAAGCATGGGATGGATGCTAGCACGGGCGCTCGGCAAGTCTTCTGTCAGCCGCGTAAGCCGCACATTCCCGAAGAGGTTACCTTCGCTACTGCGCTTTGGGAACAAGCATCGCGCGGCGCACATCAGGGAAGGTCCATTTCTGGTATAACCCGGTGTCAGTGAAGCCGTACCGCGTCCAAACCGCGAAACCGGACGGCGGGTTTGAGGTCCAGCAATGCTGCTTTCCCTTGTGGTCGGCTCCGTGGGTCGAACAGAGGAACTCCGCCACCTGCTTCAAAGTTTGGAGGCTCAGCCTTCCCGAAACTTCGAGCTGATTGTCGTCGATCAAAACGAGGACGACCGCCTCATTCCTATCGTGAAGCAGTTTGAGGAGCATTTTGCAATTCGCCATCTCCGCTCCAACGTCCGCAACATCTCGCATGCCCGCAACATGGGATTGGCGGCCGCGCAGGGTGAACTCGTCGGCTTCCCCGATGACGACTGCCTGTACCTTCCCGACACCATGGCGCGCGTGGTGCGGCACTTTGAGCAGGACCCTTCGCTTGCCATCCTTGCAGGCAATCACAAGTCGGCGGCGGGCGCCCTGGTCAACGGACGCTGGAGCCGCCGCTCCTGCAACATCAACGACAGAACAGTATGGACCACCGTTATGGGTTCATCCCTGTGGATTCGTACCGCTCCGGCCCGCGAGGTAGGCGGCTTCGATCCGGCCGTGGGGCCCGGCACCCCCTGGGGTTCGGCCGAGGAGCCGGACTTTGTGCTAAGCCTACTGCGGCGCGGCTACCGCGGCTACTACGATATCGCCGTCAGCGTATTGCATCCGGACAAGCGCCTGTCTCCGACCGCGATCGCGCGTGCTTTTCTCTACGGCGCGGGCACGGGACGGGTCCTGCGCAAGCACGCGATCGCGCCCTCTATTGTGCTG
>CAXTSG010000075.1:0-2142 GCA_964246825.1 uncultured Acidobacteriaceae bacterium
CAAACACGGCGGGCGAGGCAGTCACGCGCTCCAGATGGAACTCCTTGACAAGCTCCTCGGAAGAAAAAAGCTCGCGATCCCCTCCGGCCGGACCCCAGCCCAGCAGGGCCAGATAGTTCACCAGCGCTTCCGGCAGGATGCCCATCTCGCGGAAGCTCGCCACCGAGGTCGCGCCGTGGCGCTTGGACAGGCGCTCGCGGTCTGCTCCGAGAATGGTGGATAGGTGCGCGAACTCGGGCACTTTCCAGCCGAAAGCCTCGTAAATGGCGACCTGGCGCGGCGTGTTCGAGATGTGGTCGTCGCCGCGGATGACGTGGGTGATGCCCATGAGCGCGTCATCCACCGTGACGACGTAGTTGTAAACCGGCATGCCTGCGTCGCGGAGCGTGCCGGAGCGGACCAGCACCGGGTCCGAGATGGTTTCGTGCGGAAACTCCACCGGGCCGCGTACCAGGTCGTGGAAGCGCAGCGGATGCTCGGGAATGCGAAGGCGCACGGCAAACGGCTCGCCGGCTTGGGCGCGTGCAAGCGAGTCGGCCGCTGAAATCGCCCGGCAGCGGCCGACATAGTTCTGCGGCTCGTGGGTGGCGAGCGCGTTGGCGCGGTCGGCTTCCAGCTGCTCGGTCGAGCAGAAGCAGCGGTAAGCGCTGCCCTGTTCCAGAAGCTGAACGGTATGGCGGGCATAGGTGCCGAGGCGTTCGCTCTGGCGGTAGGGCGCATGCGGGCCGCCGACGACCGGGCCTTCGTCCCAGCGGAGCCCGAGCCACAGGAGATCTTCCATCAGCTGCAATTCGTGCTTTTCCTCGCTGCGCTCGACATCCGTATCTTCCACCCGGAGCACAAAAGCGCTGCCCGCGCCCTGCCCGCGCGCGAAAAGCCAGTTAAACAAAGCCGTGCGGGCATTGCCGACGTGGAGCATGCCGGTAGGGGAAGGGGCAAAGCGGACGCGAACCATACGGTGATGGTAAACGGATGGCGCGCGATCGGCTCCCTGCGCGGGAAAGTCGCCGTTAATCGAGCGAAACATCCTCCTGCTTATTGAGCGCTTGGGGACAATGCTTTTACGGGATTCCTGATGAGGAAGCGATCCAGGGCCAGGCCTCCCAGCACAAAGATCATCGGGAAGCACTCCAGGGTATAGCGCGGCTCCGGCGCTTCAATCGTCCACAACAGCGCACAGCGCAGCAGGGTAAACACAACAAACACGCCCAGCAGAGGCGGACGCCGAAGCGCCCCCAGGACCGCAAGCGCGAGATAGATTGCGTTGAGCCCTGCCAGCGCCCAGGCTAGCACGGTGTCCGGCCCTTCCGCCGCATAGTTCCACCAGCGCAGGTCGATATTGAAGAGCTCGACGCGGGGACGAAACCACATATCGGCCAACCGCAGCAGGGGCATGCCGAGATAAGAGCGCAGCGGGTGCGCGGCATAGCGCTCGCGGGCAAGCGCGGCAAAACGGGCGTCGAGCGCCGGGGTGATGGTGGTGTTGCGGTTATAAGCGGCAAGGAGGTCGGCGGTTTCGCGCAGCTGCCGGGGCGAGTCAAACGCGCGGCTCGGCAGCTCGTCCATGCCGATGGGTTGGTCATCGGCGGCCCAGTATACTTCGGCGGTGCAGACCAGGTCGGCGCAAACGGTTTTTGTCCAGCGCTGAAAGCCCGGGTTGGCAGGCTCGCCGGGGTCGGTCGCGTAGCGTGGGGCCAACGGCTCCCAAACGTGAAACGTGCGCCAGTTGCGGGCGGCCCACGGCGCAAAAGCAGCAAGGCAGGCCAGGGCACCGGAAGCCGCGAACAGCAGGGCGCGACGGGGAAAGCCGCGTCCGGCACCGTAGACGGCAAATGCCGGAAGCAGGGTCGCGCCCAGCAGGGCACCGTCAGGACGAAGCAGGGCGGCGGCGATGGACGCGCAAATACATACCGCAAACCAGCGCGGCCTGGGCGCGGAGCTTGCGGCGAAGCCGGGCTCGCCCAGCGCGAGCGAGCGGGCAAAGGCATACAGCGCGACCGAGATCGAGAAAAGCTCAAGCGTTTCCGTCAGAGGGGCCGCGGTGTAGCAGGCGGTAAAAGGGCAAAGCCCGGCAAGCCACAGCGTCGCCGTCGCCGCCCGGGCGGCGAGCCGGCCAGCGCAACGCCCGAGGACAAGGCAGCC
>CAXTSG010000075.1:2152-12247 GCA_964246825.1 uncultured Acidobacteriaceae bacterium
GAACGGGATAGTAGTGCTCGCCGCCGGAAAGTGCAAAACACGCGGCGAGAAAAAGCGGGTACCCGGGCAGGCGGATCAGCGTGGGCGCCGTGGGGGAAAAGCCGTACACGCCATGCCGGAGCAGGTTGCGCGCGATGGCACCGTAGAGCAGCGGGTCGCCGGAAAGGTCGGGATTGTGGCGCACAAAGAAGAGCCGCAACAGCAGCCCCAAAGCAAGCGGGAGCACGACCGGGAGCAGAACGGCCCTAGGCGCGGGACGAAGCCGGCGCGACGGTTGTGCCTGGGGACGAAACACCGCCCTTGATCATACTGCTTTTTCAGGGCGCGCCCACCCGCTTCCGTTGCCGCCTTCGCCGGTAAAGACGGGGACTGTTGCGATCGGCTTGCCTTTGGGCGTATGGCGGCTCCCCGATCAGAGGGGTAATCTAGACGCACATCTATGAAACCTGTTTTCTACGACCCCGAACGGAAACGCTGGAAGCGGCTGCGGCGCTTTCTGGATATCGGCGCGGTGGTGTCGACACTGGTACTGGTGTTGTTCGCGGTGGGTGTGCTGCGCGAGCAGTCGATGACCGGGCTGGTGGCTCCGGGCGATAAGCACAACTATCGAGCGTATGTTCCGGCTGCCGGCACCAAGCTGAAGGGAATGCGCCCCGGGAGGCGAAAAACCCAGCGGCACCCGGCGGACATCGCCATGAACCGGGATGAGGGCCTGCGCACCGCCTTTTACCAGAACGACTCCGAAGGCTATGCCTCGCTCAAGGCACACATCCACCAGATCGACATTCTTTTTCCCGATTGGCTCCACGTCATTTCGCCGGACGGGCAATTAAAAGCGGTCACCAGCCTGTACCCGGCGCATATCTACGATGTGGTGGATAAAACCGGAGTTCACGGAGTCGATGAAGACAGCAAGGTGGATCACGTCATCTCGGCAGCCAAGGAGGACACGGCTGTTGTGCCCATGCTGAACGACTACAACACAGTCGCGGGCAAGTGGAACGGCGACACGGTCGCGGCCATGTTGAAAGACCCGGTAGCGCGCGAGCGGCTGCACGTTCAGCTGGATAAATTTCTTTCGGCGAACCCGAAGTATCGCGGCATCTGCATGGATTTTGAGGAAATCCCGGATGACGCCATGAAGCTGTATGGGGAATGGCTCGGCGAGCTGCACCGGGATTTCGCGGCCAAGGGCCTGAAGCTTTACGTCAATGTCGCGGCCGAGGTCGACGCGAACGTGATGCGCGCGATGGGCGCGGCTACCGACGGCGTCATCCTGATGAACTATGACCAGCACGAGGATGGGAGCGAGCCGGGCCCCGTCGCGGCGGAGGACTGGTTTGAAGCGAATCTACAGCGCGCCGTTAAGCTGGTGCCGAAGGAGAAGCTGCTGTGCGCGATCGGCAACTACGGCTACGACTGGCAGCAGCCGATCGACAGCAAGGGCCGCCTGAAGTCGACCAAGGTAGAGGGCGTCGATGATGTTTCCGTGCAGGAGGCCTGGGGCCTGGCTTCGGATGCGGGCGCGACGGTAAGCCTAAACGGCGATGAGTTGAACCCGCACTTTGCCTATGACGATGAAGACGCGCATGTGCGGCACCAGGTGTGGTTTCTGGACGGGGTTTCCGCGCTGAACGAGCTGCGGGCGGCGCGGCAGATGGGCCTGCGCACCTTTGCGCTGTGGAAGCTGGGCTCGGAGGACGGCTCGCTGTGGTCGGTGTGGGATCATCCGCTGGACGCCGCCGCCCCGGAGCGGCTGCAAACGGTACCGCCCGGTGCCGGAGTTGCGAACACCGGCGAGGGCGACATCCTGAGGATCACGGCAACGCCGCAAAGCGGGTCAAGGCAGGTGTTTCTCGACTCTGACCGCTTTACCGTGACGGATGAGCGCATGGCCGACCTGCCGCAGCCGTTTGTGCTGCGCTACTACGGCTATGAACCGAAAAAAGTGGCCCTGAGCTTCGACGATGGGCCGGACCCTACGTGGACGCCGCGCGTGCTGGACGTTCTTAAAAAATACAACGTCCATGCCGCGTTTATGGTGATCGGCGAGGCTGCGCAGGACCATGTCGGCCTTTTAAAGCGCTACGTGCGCGAGGGGCACGAAATCGGCAATCACACCTTTACGCACCCGGACATCTCGGAAGTTTCCGAGCGGCAGGTGGAGCTGGAACTGAACCTGACGGAGCGGCTGTTCGGCGCGGAGCTGGGTGTGCAGCCGCTGTACTTCCGGCCTCCGTACTCGGTGGATCAAGAGCCGGATACGAACGACCAGGCGGCACCGGCCTACAAAATTCAGCAGATGGGCTACACCATCATCGGCGACAAGATCGACACCGACGATTGGGCGGAGCACCCGAAAAAAACGCCGCAGGAGATTGTCGACCATGTGATCGAGCAACTGAAAACGATGAATGATCGCCCCGAGTTCCGCGGCTCGGTCATCCTGATGCACGACGGCGGCGGCGATCGCAGCGTGACCGTGGCAACCCTGCCGCTGCTGATTACCACCCTTCGCAACAGCGGCTACCAGATCGTGCCGGTCTCGGAGTTGATGGGGAAAACACGCGCCGAGGTCATGCCGCCGCTCTCCTCTAAAATGTGGTTCCAGGCGCGGGTCGATCAGGCAGCATTCTTCCTGTTCTCGTCGATCGTGCACTTTACCGTATGGGTTTTTGTGCTGGGCGACATCCTGATGAGCACGCGCCTGCTCATTATTGGAGTGTGTGCGCTTATCGACCGCTTCCGCAAGCGCCCGGTGCCGCCGGGCGAGTTTGCTCCGCAGATCGCGGTGCTGGTGCCTGCCTACAACGAGGAAACCGTAATCGCGCGCACCGTGCGCTCCGTGCTGCGTTCGGACTACCCGCACCTACGCGTGATCGTCATTGATGATGGCTCAACCGACCGTACCTACGAGGTGGTGCGCGAGGCCTACCGCAAGGAGATCAGCTCCGGCCGCGTCACGGTGCTGACCAAAGTCAATGCAGGCAAGGCCGAAGCGCTGAACTTCGCCATCAACCTGCTGGAAGAGGAGTTTTATGTCGGGATTGACGCCGACACCGTGATCGCGGCGGACGCCATCACGCGGCTGATCGGCCACTTTGCCGATGTGCGCGTGGGCGCGGTCGCCGGTAACGCCAAGGTCGGCAACCGCGTCAACCTGTGGACGCGCTGGCAAGCTTTGGAGTACATCACAAGCCAGAACTTTGAGCGGCGCGCGCTCGACCTGTTCGATGTTGTGACGGTGGTTCCCGGCGCCATTGGCGCGTGGCGGACGGACGCGGTGCGCCGCGGCGGCTGCTACCCAGTCAACACAGTGGCCGAAGACGCCGACCTGACCATGAACCTGCTGGAGCAGAATTACAAGGTGATTTATGAGGACCGCGCGCTTGCCTTTACGGAAGCGCCGGTAACGGCGCGCGGCCTGATGCGGCAGCGCTTCCGCTGGTCTTTCGGGATTCTACAGGCGGTATTCAAGCACAAGCAGGCGATCCGAACCAATCGTGCCATGGGCCTGTTCGCGCTGCCGAACATCCTGATCTTTCAAATCTTGCTGCCGTTGGTTTCGCCCTTTATCGACCTCATGTTCCTGGCCGGGCTGCTCGGCTACTTCTGGCAGCGCTACTTCCATCCGGAGGCCGCGAGCGCGACCAACCTTGAAAAACTGCTGGTCTACTTTCTGACCTTCCTCATTATCGACTTTGTCACTTCCGCGCTGGCGTTCTCGCTGGAGCGTAGACACCCGAGCAGCAAGGGAGACGGGCTGCTGCTGTTCCACATCTGGCTGCAGCGCTTCTCCTACCGGCAGCTTTTTTCGCTGGTCCTGTTCAAAACGCTCAAGCGCGCGATTGACGGCCGGCCGTTTAACTGGGACAAGCTGGAGCGGACGGCGAAGATGTCGAAGCAGACGGAAAGCATCACGGCGGGTGACTAGGGCGGTGTTTGAGCGACAGGCATGTGAATCCCGGCCGTCCTCGGTATTCTTGCGGCTTAGGTTAGCGTCAAGCAGGAATATGAGCAACGGTTCGCGCACATTGCCACGCCAAGTGCCCTGCCGCTCCTCAACGCTTGCGATAGGCTTGCCCCATGGGTGAGATCAGCAAACCTGCAAGCCTAGCCGTCCGGACAATCGCTTACCTGCTCTGTAGCTGCCAAGTGTTTGCACAAAGCCGTCCATCCCCGGATGCATCTTCTACGTCCCAAGCCGGCCTGCTGCGCGGCGCCTACGGGCCCTATCGCGCGAACAATGACCTGCTCTCCTATAAGCTGCATGTGCGGGTCGATCCCGCGGCGAAGTCGATCCGCGGCGACAACCAAATCCGCTTTCGCATGCTGGAAACCGGCTCGCGCATCCAAATCGACCTGTACCCGGACCTCGCGGTCGAGAAAGTCCTGCTCGGCGCAACCGAGCTGAAGTACACGCGCAAAGCCGGCGCGGTATTTGTCGACTTTCCCGAGCCGCTGCACGCCGGCCAGGAGTACACTATCGAATTTTTCTACGCGGGGCACCCGAAGGAGGTCGGGCGCTTCGGCGGCATGACCTTCGGCAAGGACCCGGCGGGCGAGCCTTGGATTGTGACCTCCTGCGAGGACGACGGCTCAAGCATCTGGTGGCCTTCAAAGGACCAATGGCGCGACGAGCCGCAGGACGGCGTGGAGATTGCGGCCGAGGTGCCGACCGGGCTTACCGATGTGTCGAACGGCAGGTTCGTCTCCAAGGAGGACCTCCCAGACGGATACACGCGCTGGACCTGGGCTGTACACTACCCCATCAACAGCTACGATGTTTCACTCAACATCGGCAAATACGCGCACTGGTCCGATACCTATAGCGGCGTGCTCGTCGACTTCTACGCGCTGCCGGCCGACCTCGACAAAGCCAAGCGGCAGTTCACGCAGGCTAAGGGCATGCTGGACGCCTTTCAGCACTACTTCGGCGAGTACCCTTTTATCAAAGACGGCTATAAGCTCATCCAGGTGCCCTACACCGGCATGGAGCACCAAAGCGCCGTCACCTACGGCAACCGCTTTACCAACGGCTACTACGGCCGCGACTGGACCGGCGTCGGCATCAGCCCGCGCTTTGATTTCATCATCATTCACGAGAGCGGCCATGAGTGGTTCGGCAATGCCGTGACTGCGCGCGACGTATCGGATATGTGGATTCATGAGGGCTTCGACACCTATGCCGAAAGCCTGTACGTAGAGTACCGGTACGGAAAGGCTGATGCGCTGCGGTATATCGGGGGTTTAAAGCAGCATGTCGAAGGCAAGCGGCCGATCCTTACCGAGCGCGAAAAAAACCAACAGCCGACTGAGGACCAATACTTCAAGGCGGCGCTGTTCCTGAATACCGTGCGTAGCGTGGTGGATGATGACCCGAAATGGTTTGCGCTGCTGCACGACTTCTACCAGCGGTTCAAATATCAGACGATCCTGACCGAAGACGTCCTCGCGTTTTTTAACGCGCACACCGGGCTCGACCTGACCCCGGAGTTCAACCAGTACCTGCGGCATACTGCGCTGCCCACGCTCGAGCTGCGCTTTGACCCGGCGGTCGGGCGCGTGAGCTATCGCTGGAAAGTGGATGTCGAGCCGTTTCGGATGCCGGTACGCGTCGGCGATCCGGGGCACTGGCAGGTGATTACCCCAACCGTGGACTGGCAGGTGATGTCGACCGGGATGACCCCCGAGCAATTTCAGGTAGCGACGGACTTGTACTACATTGCAGTGACAAAAGAAATCGGTCCCTGAGTTAGGCAGCTACCGCAGATGCTGTTCGTACGCGGAACTTACGCTGGTAGTAAATCGTAGTCACGACGATCGCGGGTACCCCGACAGCAGTAGGCCACAGCCAAAGCACCAGGTGCGGGCCGGTAAGGGCACTGACCGCCGTCACGCTGAAAGCACTCCAGGCTGCGATATAGCTGCCGATGAAGTTGCCGAGATGCGTATACCACCAGAACATCTTTTCCTTCGGCTTTTTGATAAAGCTCCGCATCTCAAGAAAGGCCAGGCGCATGCCGAGGAAGCCGAACACAACCGGAACGATCCTCGGCATGTGCATGATGTCGGGCCGAAACCATCCCAGGCCAGCGAGCAAGGCGCTTGCGGTGAAAGTAAAGATGCCGGCGAACCAGTCGATTGCTTTCGCCCTTCCTCCGCGGGCAAGATCCTTCAGCTTGAGCACGCGATAGCCTGAGAATGCCGCGTAAAAGCTGAAAACCGCGACCAGGGCCAAAAACAGCACCGGGCGGTACAGCGACATGGGTAGAGCTGTTGCCGCGACTATCCCCATGGACCAGAGATAAACCATGCCCCAGCGCTTATGCTGCCTGCCGCCTTTTGCCGTCGCAAGCGCGACGGGTGCCAGCAGAAAGCTGCTGAATCCCGCGGCAATATGCGTCGTTAGAAGAGCTCGCATCCAGACCGGATCGTGTGCCATAGCGTATCTACCGCCCGTTTAGAAAGGCAAAAACTCCTGCCGAAGCTGTTGCGCGTGAGTGTATACAGTGCGGAAAGCTTATACAAGCCTGTACATGGTGGCGCGGAACTGAAGCCGGGGAGCGTTAAACTAAGGTCATCATGTTGACGCCGGCCCAGAGTACACAAATTCCGCATCGGACGCCGAAAGGCCCCTTTAAAAACGAGCCGTTTACCGACTTCTCCCACGGCCGCCACGCGCACGAGATGACGGAAGCGCTGCAATGGGTTGCGGACCAGCTGGGGCGCGAGTACCCGCTGGTGCTGGGCGGCGAACGGATCATGACAGGAGCGAAGTTCGAGTCGCGCAACCCGGCAAAGCCGTCGGAGGTGATCGGCATTCATCAAGCCGGAGGCGCAGCCGAAGCAGCCGATGCGGTCACCGCGGCGCTGCAGGCGTTTGAGGGCTGGCGCTTTTCTTCACTCGATGACCGGGTTTCCCTGCTGCTCCGCACCGCCGAACTGCTTCAGGCGCGCAAGTTCGAGTTCTGCGCGTGGCTGGTCTATGAGGTCGGCAAGAACTGGGCTGAGGCGGACGCGGACGTGGCGGAGTGCGTCGACTTCCTGGACTTTTACGCGCGCGAGGCCATGCGGCTGGCCGGCTCCGAAACGCCCATCCAGTACCCGGGCGAGCGCGACGAGCTCCACTACATTCCGTTGGGCGTAGGCGCGGTGATACCGCCGTGGAACTTCCCGCTTGCCATCATGGCGGGGATGACGGCAGCCGCGATTGTGACCGGCAACACGGTTGTGGTCAAGCCCTCGCCCGATGCGCCGACCATCGCCGCACGCTTCCTCGATCTTCTGGAAGAAGCCGGGATGCCGCCGGGCGTCGTCAACCTGCTGCAAGGCGACGGGCCCAACTGCGGCAACGCGCTGATCGAGCACCCGAAGGTGCGTTTTATCGCTTTCACCGGGTCGCGTCCGGTCGGGCTGGAAATCCATGAGAAAGCGGCCAGGCCGCGCCCCGGGCAGATCTGGATCAAGCGCACCATTCTTGAGTTGGGCGGGAAAGACGCGACCATTGTTGCGGCGGATGCCAACGTGGACGAAGCGGTGGACGGCGTGCTGGCGGCGGCTTTCGGCTTCAGCGGGCAAAAGTGCTCCGCGGGCTCGCGGGCGATTGTGGAGGACTCTATTTATGAAACCTTTGTAGACAAAATTCGTGAGGGCATCGAGGTGATTTCTATCGGCGACCCCCGGGCGAACCCGCGTATGGGGCCGGTCATTAATGAAGCCGCCCGTGCGAAAATCCTGCGCTACATTGAGGCCGGCAAGACAGAAGGGCGGCTGGTAGCCGGCGGGCACGCCATGGAAACCGAAAGCGGCGGGTACTATATTCAACCGACGGTCTTTAGCGATGTAGCCCCGACAGCGCGCATCGCGCAGGAAGAAATCTTCGGCCCGGTACTGGCAATCCTGCGGGCAAAAAACTTTAACGAAGCACTCGACATTGCTAATGGAACAGAATTCGGATTAACAGGCGCGGTGTACTCAAGCTCACCCGAGCTGCTCGCGCGGGCCAAGCGCGAGTTCCACGTCGGCAATCTTTACCTGAACCGCAAATGCACGGGCGCGATGGTGGGTGCGCACCCGTTCGGCGGTTTTAACATGTCGGGCACCGACTCCAAGGCAGGCGGCCCGGACTACCTGCTGCACTTTACGCAGGGCAAGACGATCGCGGAACGGCTGTAGCAGGATTTTTCTGAGGCTTGCAGGAAAACGATCTCGTTAGAAACTGTACGCAGCATGCAGGCTTAGGCTTTGTCTATAAGGATTCCAATGAGCAGCTTTGATGATCTTCGTGAAGCATTTCAGGATTTACTCGCGCCCGAGTTGCGCAGCATCTCTGCCAGGCTGGATGCTGTTGATAAGCGTCTCGAATTAACAAAAGACGGCCAGGCAGAAATGCGCACGGAACTGCGAGCCATGGAAGCGCGTGTGCTGCGCGCGGTAGAGCAGGCAAAAACTGAGATACTCCTCACCACTAAGGTTGCTGATCTGGAACAACGCCTAGCGGCGGCGCTGGACCAAAAATCAACACCCCCAGTCCATTCCTAGCAATGGTATCGTCCGGTCATTTACGCGCAAGATGAAGCGGCAGCGACAAGGAGCCGATAAAATGCAGAATCCTTTCGGCTCTTTGTCCCAAAAATACCTGACTGACACCGGGAGGCTGAGTTTCCTCAGTTCGCCTGCAAGATCAAATTCCCCGCAGCCGCGGCCGCCTCGGCCAGGATGCGGTGGTGAATGGTAAAGAGCGCCAACTCCAGGCGATCCGACACGCCGGTTTTGTCGTAAACGCCGCGCAGGTAGTTCTTGATGACCTGCTCGGTGGTGCCGAGCCGTTGGGCAATTTCCTTGTTCTTGCAGCCCTGCACGATTAAAGCGACAATCTTCATCTCCTTGGGAGTCAGCCGGTCGCGCACGCGCGCACCTACCAGGTCCTCATCATGCACAACGGCCGCGGCATTCGATGCGGAGTGGATGGCGCGCTCTCCGCGGCCCACCCGGCGGACGCAGTCTACCAAAGTCGGCCCGGTGATGGACCGGAAGAAAAGCCCATGGACATGCGCCGCAAGGTAAGGCTGCGGCTGCTCGTTGTTTTCAAGGATGGCGATGCCGCGGCTGCCGAGCGAGCAAATCTGCTGCATCAGCTGGCTGGGGTCCTGCTTGAGCGTGGAACCGAAGAGAACCGTAACGCCGCGGAAGGTCACCAGGGCGCTTTGAAGCCGGTCCGCGTCCGGGCACTGCGCGATGATGCGGAAATCGTCTTCCATGGAAAGAACCTTGGCGGTACCGGTCCGGAAGATGGCCTGGTTATCGGCGAGTATGACCTTGTTCATCGTGTTAATCCTTGTGGCTTCCCTGGCTGAATGTGGATTGTAGAGCTTTTTGTATGCAATCGAGTCAACAGCTTCCAGCGGCGGGTTGTCCGCCGGCCTTATTTTTGCTCACACATCCGGGGAGGAAGCGGTTCATTCTGGAACTCATCGGACCAAAAGGTACCGGTCTTGCCGGGTCCTCTCTTGGCCTCGTTATGGAAACTGTGCTTATAGATGACGACAGAGTATCGCGCTTTAGATTCTTTGCAAGAACAATTTTCCAGTTTTTTCATGATTCGCTTTCAGCGAAAGCCCTGTTTTCAGCATTTCTCACCTAAATGGTGTAGGAATTGCACGGAGAAGCTGCATTTCCTACGCGGAACCTGCTTCTCCGTGAACGATACAATCCTTCTGTCATGGCCAAGCCGGTCATTCTCGCCGTGGACGACGATATCAGCGTGCTGGAGGCTGTTGTCCAGGACCTGCGCCGGGAGTATGCCGAGCACTACCGGATCCTTCGCGCCGGCTCAGGGCAGGCGGCGCTCGACACCTGCGAACAGCTGAAAAAACGCGGTGACGCGGTTGCCCTGATCATCTCGGACCAGCGCATGCCCGGCATGACCGGGGTCGCGCTGCTCGCGCAGGCGCAGACCATCTTTCCCGAGGCGAAGCGAACACTGCTTACCGCGTATGCCGACACCGAAGCAGCCATCCAGGCAATCAACGCCGCGCGCATCCACTACTACCTGACGAAGCCCTGGGATCCGCCGGAAGAACGTTTGTATCC
>CAXTSG010000076.1:0-2369 GCA_964246825.1 uncultured Acidobacteriaceae bacterium
GGGTCTGCTGGCCGGTGGTCAGAATCATCGGGGTCTTCGACATGCGCGTATTCACCAAATTGCCGAGCGTATTTCCTAAACCGGGTGCCGTGTGTACATTCACAAACGCCACGGTTCTTGTGGCCTGCGCGAAGCCGTCGGCAATGGCCAGAACGGAAGCCTCCTGCAGCCCAAGCACAAACTTGAAATCGTCAGGAAAATTCTTCAGAAAAGTCTCTTCAGTGGAGCCGGGGTTGCCGAACACGGTCGTCAGGCCGAGCTTGCGCATAAGGTTGTATGTTTCGTCGCGAACGGTGGACATGGAAGCTCCTCAAGTGTGTCAGTGAGTGGGTGGAAAAGCGGAACTGCTAAGCCCTTCACGGGCGGAGCGCGCCAGCCCTATGCGCGAACAAGTTCTTCCATCGCGGCAATCGCGGCGGCGTAGTCCTCATTGGCATGTTGAATTGTGGCAAGCGAGAAGAGTTGTGCTCCGGCAGCCGTGGTGCTCATGGGAACGCCGTGCTTTGCGGCATCGGCCAGCAGCAAGCCCAGGTCCTTGGACAGAAGCCGGGTTGCGAAGCGGGCCGGGTATGCGCCCTCTCGTGCCATTTCTAACTTTGGGCGATCGTGCTCGGCCACGATCGGCAGCCTCAGCAGCGTATCTATTAACGTGCCGCGGTCCAGGCCGGCCGTGACACCGTAGCATATCCCCTCGGCCAGGGCGGCGGTCGCAAGCGCCATGATGCCGTTGATCGTGAGCTTCATCACCAGGCCCTGGCCTGCCGGCCCGGCGTAGATAGTTCTATGGCCGATCACATCGAGAATGGGAGCCGCGGACTCCACATCCGCCTGCTCGCCGCCCGCGAGCACAACGAGCTTGCCCGCTTCGGCTTCCGGCGTACTGCCGGAAACGGGTGCCTCAATGAATCGCACACCCCGCTTCTTCGCGGCTTCGCCGAGCTTTCTGGATGCGTCGGGCGACACCGTGCTCATATCGATCAGCAGCAGTCCCTCCCGTGCGCCTTCCAGGACGCCCTCGGGGCCTTCCACGGATTGCTCAAGCGCTGCATCGGCCGGAACTGAAACGATGACTGCCTCGGTCTCGCGGGCGACCGATGCCGCGCTTTCTAAAAGCGGGAAGCCATCGATGGCCTCCTCATGATGAGCCGGATCAAAAACAACGATCGCGTAGCCGGCATCTCGCAGCCGCGGCGCCATCTTCCGCGCCATGGCGCCGAAGCCCACAAAACCTAACCTCTTTGAGTTTGCCACTGCTTGCTCCTCACAGGCCGACTACGGGAATCCACCATTCCGGCGTGTTCGTGTAGTGATGGATGCCGGAGCATCGCCTGCCTTGCGCCTCCTCGTGAGCAAGGAAAGCTTGCAATACCGGCAAGTATTCATCGCTCGGAGTCTGCGCCCGTCGAATAGCGGGCGAGGTCTTTCCTTCCGTCTAAAACTCAATCACTGTCGGACCGCTTCCAGTTATCCGGCCGCCTCGACTTCCAGGAACGCGACTCATCCGTACCGATCGGCTGCGATTGGAGCGTCGGCCGCGTTTCAGCGGTGGAGACGAAGAAGTTCCGCGACCCCCGCGGACGCAGCGCGTGCAATGCTCAGGAGGCGAGCAACAGACGTGCCCTCCCGTGCGCTGGCCGATAGTCCCGATAGAACGCTCGCCATGTAATCCGTCACGGCAGCGGCCGCTTGCCTGTTCTCGCGTGCGACGAAATCACGAATTTGCTTTCTCCGCAGTTCGGCAATGCGCCGGGCGATGAGGACCGCTTCCTGAGTGTCGTTGCCGCGAGCGGCTTCAAGCACGAGACAGCCGCGCTGTTGCGGGTTCTTCGCATAGGTGCGCGCCGCCTGTTCCAGCAAATCCGTAAGCGCCTCCACTGGAGGACGCCCGGGGCGGAGAATCTTTTCAAGAGCGAGAACGGACTTCGAATACCGCTGCAAGATCAACTCGAAGTACAAGGCTTTGCTGCCGAACGCCTTGTAAAAGCTGGGAGAGGCAATCTGGAGAGTTTCCGTGATCGCAGCGATTCCAACGGCCTCGTAGCCCTCAGCGTGAAACATTTGCTGGCCGGTATTCAATGCGACCTCAAGATCAAACTCTCTCGGCCTGCCGCGGGTTTTCTTCATAGTAGTGGTCACTACACAATTCTAACGCCTTGTGGTACTTTAGCAATTAGGTAGTAGTCGCTACCAAAAGGCGGGAGGATTTATGAGCTATTTTGCCGGAAAACGCGTACTGGTCTTCGGGGGCAGCCGCGGCATCGGTGCCGCCATTGTTGCCGCTTTCGGTCAGGCGGGTGCCGAGGTCGTTTTCACCTATTCGGGCTCGAAGGAAGCGGCCTCGTCTCTGGCGTCCAGGACAGGAGCAACAG
>CAXTSG010000076.1:2379-7196 GCA_964246825.1 uncultured Acidobacteriaceae bacterium
CCCGCGGACGCAGCGGACCGCTCCGCCGCGGTCGCCGCGGTCCGCAACGCCGGGGTAGTGGACATTTTCATTTACAACGCCGGAGTGATTGTCCTGGGCGACCCTCTTACCATCAATGGCGACGAGGTAGATCGGCTGATCGACATCAATGTTCGCTCGCCCTACCACACCGCGGTTGAGGCTGTTCGCTCCATGCCCGAGGGCGGGCGGGTACTCTTCATCGGTTCCGTGCACGGGGACCGCATGCCGTTCAAAGGCATCACGGCATACGGCCTCAGCAAGTCCGCGCTGCAAAGCATGGCGCGCGGCTTTGCAAGGGACTTTGGGCATCGCGAAATCACTGTGAACGTCATCCAGCCCGGGCCCACGGACACGGACATGAATCCTTCCAGCGGACCGCTTGCCGAGCAGATGCACGCGCAAATGGCGCTCAAAAAGCACGGCACTTCCGAGGATGTGGCGCAGCTTACCCTTTACCTTGCAGGCCCCTATGCGGGCGGCATCACTGGAGCCATGCACACCATTGACGGAGGCTTCGGAGCCTGATGCAAATTGTTGAGGGGAGCAGCGCGATAAAAATCGGAATGATCGGTCTGGGCGCAATGGCGCAAGCGATGGCGAAGAACCTTGTTGCCGCAGGATACGAGGTCACGATATGGAATCGTTCAGGCGGAGAAGTTCCCGGTGCGGCCATGGCGAGCTCACCCGTGGACGCGCTCCAAGGCGATGTGGCGCTTACGATGCTCTCAGACGACGAGGCAATCCGGAGTGTGCTGCTGGACTCCGGCGCGTTGGCGCAAGCGAATCGCGGTCTCACTCACGCCGTCATGTCGACCGTTTCTGTTGCGTTCGCGCGGGAGTTGATGGCAGCCCACGAGAAAGCCGGGATCAGGTATCTTTCAGCGCCGGTTCTTGGCCGTCCCAACGTAGCGGCTCAGGGAGAACTCAACATCATCGTCGGCGGCGCCCCTGAAGCGATCAAGCGAATGCTGCCGATCTTTGAAGTTTTAGGAAGAAAAACCTGGGAAGTAGGCGCGGACGCGGCGGCAGCCAACGCCGCGAAGATCGCCTGCAACATGATGATTGCTATGTCCATCGAAGCCATGGCCGAGGCCGTCGTCGTCACGGAGTCGAATGGGCTGGGACGGGACGACTTTTTTACATTGATGCTGGGAACCCTGTTCGGTTGTCGGCCTTATCAGAGCTACTCGGAGAGTATCGCTCATTCGGATTTCAATCCGGGCTTCAAGGCCGTGCTTGGATTGAAAGACTTGCGCCTGGCACGCGAAGCCTCCGCGTCCTCGGGTCGCCCGCTGCGAATGCTTGATGCGGTCCACCGGCAGATGAGTGACACCGTAGAGGCGGGAATGGGCGAGCGTGACTGGTCCTCCATGGCTGCATTCACGATTGATCCAAGTTTCGGCGCCGGCACGGCGGATGGGGCCCTGGAAACGCCGCCGGAGTAAGCCATAACCAAGTAAAAAACCTAGGCGGGCGTGGAGCTCGGGTTGAAAGCTTTAACTCCGAAAGCATTGGACAAAGAAAGATTTAGCTTCGCTGGAAGCCCATCCCTGCTTTTACTCCAGTTGGCTTTCGACACCGGCCAGGTAGCGTTCCAGCAGCAGCGTAAGCGTCGCTAGTTCCTGTTCGGAAAAGCTGGCCGTGATCCTCTCATAGCCTTTCTGCATCTCCCGGCGTGCAAGCGGATGCATGCGCATGGCGCGATTGGTGAGCGATACATGCGCGCTTCGAGCGTCTGAGGGGTTGGCTTTGCGTACGATCAGGCCGTCCCGTTCCATCCGCTTCAGCAGCTGCGCCATGGTGGGCTGCTCCGTTCCTATGCGGGAAGCCAATTCGCTCTGTGTGGATGCCCCTTCGGACTTTAGGATGGCGAGGACGGGCACAGCTGCGGCAGCAATGCCGAACTTCTTCAGTCGAAGATCGAGCCAGCGTTGTCCAAGGCGGGCGATCCGGTTGACTAGGTAACCCACATGCGGCTGCATCTGCATGCAAATGATTCTATTGCATCCTATGCAAAAAGATAGCGTCCTATATATATGACTCAAGTTCGTATCGCTATCGTTGGAGCAGGCCCCGCCGGTCTCGTGATTGCAAGGATTCTCCAGAGGAACGGCATTCCCTGCACACTTTTTGAGCGGGATTCTTCGGCAGTCACTCGCGCCCAAGGCGGGGTTCTCGACATGCATGCGCACGGCGGGCAATTTGCCTTCCAGGCATGCGGACTGTATGACGACCTGCTCCAGGCAGCGCGGTATGACGAGCAGGAGATGATCCTTTACGACAAGCATGGCGTGCTGCGTTTTTTTCAGCCGAACCAGGCTGGCGCTGACCGCCCTGAGGTGGATCGGCCCGACATTCGGCGGATTCTGCTCGCTTCAGTGACGCCGGAGTCGATCCGATGGGAGCACGTATTGAGCACTGTCGATCAGAAAAATCCCGGTAAGCCTGTCGCGCTTCACTTTCGCAATGCTTCGTCCGAGATTTTCGACTTGGTTATTGGAGCGGATGGTGCATGGTCGCGTATCAGACCGATGGTGTCCAAAGCTACGCCCGCCTACACCGGGGTCACCTTCTACGAGCTGCACTACACCGAAGCTGCGGCCCACGACCCTGAACTGCTTGCTCTCACGCGGCGCGGCAATATGTTCGCTTTCGGAGACCGCCAGGCTATCAACTCGCATCGCACGGCGTCGGGCGGCGTTCATGTGTATGCAGGGTTGTGGACGGGAGATGCGCCTGGACCGTCGATGATGCGCGATGAGTTGATTGATCGGTTTCGTACCTGGTCTCCGGCGCTTCAGCGCTTCCTTGCGCTTGCGGAGCCCCGGGCTTCCACTCGGATCCTTGCGGAACTACCCGTAGGCCACCGTTGGCCGCACCGGCCCGGGATCACTCTGGTGGGCGACGCCGCGCATCTGATGTCTCCGTTTTCCGGCGAAGGCGCGAATCTCGCCATGCGCGATGCCGCCGACCTCGCCCTCGCGATTGTGCACGCAAGTCAAAACGGCATCGACCTGGATGAAGCGATTACCGCCTTTGAAAATGCAATGTTTGAACGGGCTCAGGAATCAGCGATCGGCGCGGCGGCAGGCGTTCGTAAAGCGTTTGCAGAGAATGCGATGAACACTCTCCCGGCACAAATGCAGCAGCATCCGAAAGAAACGCTAAAGTCTTAATATCAGCTCGACAAGTCCCGGAAAACACGCGCTTGTAAGGCGGCTGGTTCAGTCGGTCCTGAGCATGCGTAGACATAGCGGAAACGCGCAAAGCACCAGCGGATTCATGCCTCCCGTTTCCGCCGTCAAAGTATGCATGCAGATCTCTTCGCAGGCATGCCTCTTTGTGTCGCAGTAATCCTACTGCTGTGGAATGGTCAGCAAATCCGACAGACCAACCCTGTGCAGCATCTCGACGCGCACCCGGTCGAGCACGGGATTGACGACTTCAGAGCCGTCGTTGGTGAAGTCGATCGAGACACGGTAGGGCCGTTTGCCGCGAGGGGCTTGCACAATCTTCAACATGGCTTCGGCGACTTTGGACGCGTCGGCATCTTCGGGCACGATGCCGGCAAAAGCCTTCTTCACGGTCTCGCCGAAATCCTTGTACGGTCCGGCCTCATACTCGGCCGCTCGGTCCTTGTCCTCCGGCTCGCCGGCGCTCGCGAAGTGGTTGGTCCCTTTAGTGAAGGCTCCGGGTACGACGATGCTCGTCTCGATGCCCCAGCGGGTAAGCTCACGCGAGTACGCCACGGCCAGCGCATCCATCCCTGCTTTCGCTGCAAAGTAGGGTCCGAGATACGGCGGCGTCCCGCCCGCAGCGCTGCTGCTGGAGTTCCAAATCACCAGGCCGCTTCCCTGCTTTCGCATTACGGGCAGCGCGGACCGGTTGACGCGCTGCGTGCTCACCACGTTGATGTCGTATGCCTCTGCGAGTTGCTCCGGCGTGAAAGCCTCCAGCGGCCCGAAGGTCATATGGCCTGCATTGTGAATCACCACATCGAGCCGACCCTGATCGGCCGCAATCTTCCTGACCGCGTCATCGGAGGACTGTTGTGATCTGACATCAAGAACGATGGGCAGCAGTTGAACATGCTTCTCTTTCGAGAACGACTCAAACTCCTTGGCTTTGTCGGCGTCGTGACCCGTGCTGTCGCGCATGCCGGCATAGACCACATAGCCGGCCTCGGCTAACGACTTGGCCGCAAGCTCGCCGAACCCGCTGCCGGCGCCTGTAATCAGAATCACGTCTTTCATATCGCCTCCCAACGGCCTGCAATGCCACGGTTTTAGACAAACCCGCCGTTGACGCGAAGAACCTGGCCGTTGACCCAGCCGGCGTCAGGACCGGCAAGAAAGGAAACAACTCCGACGATGTCATCCACCTCACCGATGCGGCCGAAAGGCACCATCTTGCCCATCTCCTTGATCTGTTCGTCGCTTTTGCCTTTAAGAAAGAGAGGCGTCGACACCGGACCGGGAGCGACGGCATTGACCGCGATCTTGCGTTCGCCCAGTTCATTGGCGAGCACATGCGTCAAGCCTTCGACGCCGGCCTTCGACGCGATGTAAGCCCCGTAGGCCGGGAAGCCCTTTGCCACGACGCTGCTTGAGAAAAGAATGATGCGGCCGCCGTCCGTGACGTGATTGGCAGCCTCGCTCATGACAAGGTAGCTGCCCCGCAAATTTGTAGCGATGACCTTGTCAAAGGTTTCGATATCGCCTTTGGCAATCGGCGCAAGCGGCATGATGCCCGCGGCATGCACCACCACGTCCACGCTGCCGAAAGCGGATTTAGAC
>CAXTSG010000076.1:7206-12241 GCA_964246825.1 uncultured Acidobacteriaceae bacterium
GGCTTTCACCTCTCCCGCATTGGAGATGTCGGCGCTGAGGGCGACGGCTTGACCGCCGGCATCCTTGATGTGCTTGACGGCCTCATCGGCCTTCTCACTGCTGCCGGAATAGTGGGCGACAATCTGAAAGCCGTCCTTTGCCAGCCGCTCGGCGATGCCGCTCCCAATGCCTCCGGAGGCTCCAGTCACGATTGCATTCTTCGCCATTTTCTTTTCCTTTCAGGTGATAACTGTCCCGGGCAGGACGGATGTGCAGCGGCCTCCAACCTGGACTTGTCTCCATAATCGTGCATATCTTATTCCGAGATAGCGCAAATCCTGCGATTTTCTATCCTTAAATTGCTATCCTGAGCACCTGACTTCCTGAAAGGTCATTCTGAA
This sequence comes from uncultured Acidobacteriaceae bacterium, assembly GCA_964246825.1. Lineage (GTDB taxonomy): Bacteria > Acidobacteriota > Terriglobia > Terriglobales > Acidobacteriaceae > EB88. The sequence goes on from CAXTSG010000076.1 coordinate 7,588, forward strand.
TGAACCGCCAGCAAGGAACGCCGAAGTACTCACCGGAAAGCGTGAAAAGCACGTTCGCAGAACCGGGCCGGACCCTTGTCTCGAGTCTGGATGCAGGATGGAGCTCGCTCCTGGTCCAGATTGTCGGGAGTCCCGGGACCGTGGAGGCATTTGAAACCATCGCCGCACCGGATCATCTGATCGTCCTCGTGCTTGAGGGCACATTCGATATCGAAAGCACATCCTCACGCTCGTCCAGAAAAGCTCGTTGTCGTCCAGGTTTTGGAAGCACGACGGCCGCCATGAACACCAGCCGTTTGCGATGGTCCTCCACAACGCACAAGGTACTTAAAACCCTGCATTTATACCTGCCGCAAATTTACTTTCAAGAGGCTGCCGAGGAGTACCGCAGAGCGGGGCAAGCTGTTCATATCTCTTTTCCAAACACCCTCGGATTTGCTGATCCCGTTGTCTTCTCGGTCGCGCAGGCATTGGCCGAAGCGATGCAAAACGGCGCGCTGGATCTTTACGCAGATGCCGGAGCGCGCTTCCTTGCGTCGCACCTGCTGTGCGGTGCCGGCAGCTCGGGGTATGCTCTTCCTCGACATAAGGCTGTCCCTGAGTTAACCGATCGGCGGCTTCTGCGCGCGTTGGAGTTTATGCGGCATCACTTCACAGAACCTGTAACGCTCAGAGAGCTTGCCCACGAAGCCGCCATCAGCCCTTTCCACTTCGCCCGCCTGTTCAAGGCAAAGGTAGGAGTCTCTCCAGGCGGCTACCTCCTCCAGCTCAGAATGGAGCACGCGAAAAACTTACTGGAGAGCACAGACTTCGCTGTGCTCGAAATTGCAGTCGCATGCGGTTACCTTCATGCCGGCCATTTTGCCTCGGCATTTCGGAAACGCTACTCGCAAACTCCCTCGTCCTATCGAGCGTCGAGGCAGGCCTGAGTCAACGGTTGGCGTGTGCTGGGTTGTGTTTCAGGGCAGCGCTGCCGCGCCTGCCAAACGGCGTTATAGGAAGATCGCCCTTGACCGATCCAGAGAAGGCTTCCGGGCCCACTTACTGATGCAAGTGCGACAAAAAAGCACATAAAGTGCTATGCCTTATAAACCTTCTCCGTGTCTGCTGATGTCACGCGAGCGGCGGGGATGGTGTCAGAATTAAGTCGTAGCGTCAGCCAGGGATCCGGCAAACGAGACGATCATCTTTCGCTGACCGGCGGTTAACTTTGAAATAAAACGCCGCATCACAGCGTCTGCATGGACCGGTTCCGCGGCTTTTCGTGCTTGATCGCCATGCGGGGTGAGCGTGACAAGCCTGCCGCCGCTCTTCAGCTTCGACCGTTTCAACAAACCTCGCGTCTCCATGCGAGTAAGGTGATGCGAAAGCCGCGTCCGATCCCACCGCATGAGCTCACAAAGCTGCTGTTGACGCATGGACCCGGTTTCCGCCTCGGCGAGCCTTGACAGGATGCCGTGGTCTGCTCCCGACAGCTGTGAAGCTGCCATCAGGTCCCGCTCAATGGCGGCGCTTACCTGTTCCGCGGTCCGCCGAAACATGCGCCAAAGATCGCGGTCTGAAGTTGAAAGCGTCTCCATGAAGTAGAAATACCTCAACAAATGTTGACGTGTCAACAATGCATACAGCTGATAGATGAACGATCCAAACTTCTTGGGAGAATCTCTATCAGCGATCAAACATGAGGAGCACCGCAAGCCCTTCACCGGGAGTTGACAGCGTGCACCTAAGCTCCTATGGTTGACTGTGTCAACCATAGGAGGCAGCTATGCCCACAGCTCTCATCACAGGCGGTCATGCCGGCATCGGCTTTGAGTGCGCCAAACAGCTTGCGTTGCGCTCACGCTATACCTTGTTCTTGCCGGCCGCAGCATGGAACGAATGGAAGCCGCCGCGCAGCAGCTGCGCACTAGCCATGGCGTGAAGGTCACGACACTCCTGCTCGATACCTCTTCGCTGGCCTCGGTCAGGGAAGCAGCAGTAAGCTTTCGCAGAATGCTCGACAGCGGCGAAGTCGATTCTTTCCAGGCGCTTCTTTGCAATGCGGGCGGAAGATTTGAGCCGCTTACCTAAAGTGCTGACGGCTACGAAACAACTTTCGCGACCAATTGCCTCGGGCACTTTCTACTGGTCGAGCTGCTTACCGATCGCATGGCGGAGAAGGGACGTATTGTGTTCACCGCAAGCGGAACACATGATCCCGACACAACGGATGGCAAGATGGTCGGCATTGTGGCTGAGCCGGACGCCACTATTCTCGCCAAGGATGGAAAGAACGGCAAGCCGCTTCCCGGGGGCAAGCGCTACTCCACTTCCAAGCTCTGCATGATTCTTTATGCCTATGAACTGGACCGCAGGCTACGGCGTGCCGGCAGCATGATCGCGTCGATTGCTTTCGACCCCGGGTCCGTGCCTGAAACCGGGTTCCTCCGGACGATGCCGAAACCGGTGCAGCTGCTTGCGCCTAGTCCGTTTATGAAGTGGGTCATGAAGCGCATGGGCGTAACGCAGGGCTCTATCGGCTTTTCCGGCGCATCCCTGGCCCGGCTTGCTGCCGACCCTGCCTATGCCAATGGGTCAGGCAAGTACTTTCAGTCAAACCAGGGTGTGCTCAGCGAGAGGCGATCTTCTCAACTGTCCTATGATGAACATCGAGCGCTGAAACTATGGAACGACTCCAAAATGCTCGTCCGGCTGCAGCCAAAAGAGGAGTCCGCTCAATTGCGTTGACAACGGACAAAAGGCTGATTGCGGCGGCGTTGGCGCTGCTTGACTCCGGCGGTGAAAACGCCGTAACGCTGCGCGCGGTCGGTCATGCCTCTGACGTCTCGCACAATGCTCCCTACAAGCACTTCAAAAGCCGGGATGCCCTCATGGCGGCCGCAGCCGCAACCGACTTCGTCATGCTGACCGAAGTTTTCAGGTCGGTTCGCCAAAGCTCCGCGGAACCGGCAGCGAAGTTGAGCAGCGCGCTCAAAGTCGTTACCGACTTCAGTGTTGAACATCCGGCAAGGTATCGACTGCTCTTCAACAATCCGGCCATCGCAGCCCAAAAGGGCGAATTGGAGAAAATCGCTCTCGCAGCTTTCGGCGAGTTTATCCTGATCATCCAGGAGTGTCAGGCAGCGAAGATCTTGCCGGAGGCGCCGCATACCACCCTTGCCGGCCTCCTGTTCGCGACGATGCATGGACTGATTGCTCTGGATGCCAGCGGCAGAATGCATCCAGAGAAGGGGCTTTCCAGTGTGAAGAATGGCCTGGAAACGCTGGTTCAGCTTCTAGCACCGCGACAAATATGCGCGAAACGATGAGGTGGTGAAACACGCGTCTCCACCGTATAAATAAGCCATGCAGGAAGAGCGTTTCTTGTTGATTCCGACTTCTAACCCTTCCCCAATAAGCTAACTTCCACGCGCACCGGCATCCCCTGCCGGGCGCATTGCCGCGTCCGCACTTCCCCACCCAAGGAGAACCCATGCCGCCCGCTTGCTGCGACTCAGCGAGGTAGGCACCCGTGCTTTTATCGAAAGCAACCATTTACGTCCGCATCCGCCAAGGTACCTTTGCCCCGCCCGTCAAGATCGGGCTGCGGGCAAGCGCGTGGCCGGAAGAAGCTATCGAGCGCTGGTGCGAAGCGCGCATGCGCGCCGGGCAGCAAGAGGGCGCGCAATGACCGCCGCAGCCTTTGCCGACCTCGTACAGGCTCGCCCGCTCGGGAGCGGACGCTGGGAAGCCCGGTGCCCGGCGCACCCGGACCGCTCGCCGTCTTTGGCTATCCGGGAAGGCGCGGAAGGTCGGGTGCTGGTGCGCTGCTGGGTTGGCTGCCGTGCTCGCGAGCCTCCATCTCGGGATGCGCGACCTGTTCCACGATGCTCCGGTAGACCCTGCCGCAAGGGAGCAGGCCCGGCAGGAACGCGCGCAACGGGAAGCCCTGGAGCGGCAAAGGGCAAAGCTGGAGCGCCGCGCCGGGGACATGCATCGGCGGCTGGCCCTGGTGACGGATGCGCTCGGGGCAAGGCTGGCCCGCGCACCCGATGGGGCGCAAGGCGATGCGCTGGCCCTGCTGTTCCATCGAAGCTGCCGGATGCGGTGCGAGGTGGAAAGCTCGCTCGGCACCGGAGCCGCCGTGAGAACACCCTGCCTCCTATCGCGCCTCTCGCCCTTTCCGGGCCCGAGCGAAGAACAAGAGGAAGCAGACCGGGTGGCGAACGAAGCGCAGCTGCTCTGCTATCTCGGCACGGGCCGGACTCACGCGCCCGCCGTGTTCACCCCTAACAACCGCACAACAGAAAGCCCCGTTCTGAGCGGGGCCTTCAGGAGAACTGCCTAGATGAATCTCGATACTTTGGACTCTAACCCAAACGGAAACCTATCACCAGCGGAAAGCGTGGCGGCCTGGGAAAAGGCAAACGGTATCCCGGAGGAACCGGAAACAGGGGCGGCGGGCGAGCCGGAAGCCGCGAAGTATTCCCTCCGGGACGGCTCTTTTCTGGAACCCCTGGAAGGGGATGTTGTGGCGCAGCAGGGGGCGACACAGAATACCGGCATTTCACCGGCCGCATGCCGGCGAATGTACAGGCAGATGATCGTGGCTCGAACTGTACCGTACCTTACCGGACGCTGCCGGACAACGGACATGAGAAAAGCCCGCTGT
>CAXTSG010000077.1:0-6651 GCA_964246825.1 uncultured Acidobacteriaceae bacterium
TTGTTAACCCCGGTGACACCCTCGTCATGAACTATGTCATGGTCAATTCCGGCCACAAAAGCGAGTCGCAGATCTTCTCCACGCTTGAGGACACGGGATCGAAACTTGCGACCGCCGGCCTGACCGCCGCCGGAGCTGCTATCGGCACCGCCATTCCGATTCCCGGAGTGGGCACGCTGCTGGGAGCGGCGGCGGGCTTTCTCACCGGCGAAGTCAAAAGTCTGCTCGATGCAAACTGCGACGGCACCGTGGCCGCGGAACAGGTGAAGTTCACCTACCAGGACCTCGTCGCCAAAACCGAGCACGGCCCCATCAAGGAGGACACGCACCACCCTGGAACCGACTCCGCGCACGGCTGCGGTTCCAATTCCAATTATTACGTGGCGTGGCACATCCAGCGCGCTTGATTCTTTCACTTTGCAGGTCTGTCGTTTTGTCGGAGACCGGCCCCCATTCATGCCTTTTCGGGTGCAACGGGAGTCGGTCCTTTTTCGTAGGCGGCCCAGCCGTGCCTGCCTGCGCACTGCCTTATTCCAGAGGGAGTCAAGGATGCTGACTCTGGAGATCATGAAACCCGCCGGCCTCGCGGAGACCAGCATATCCCGGGCTCATAAGAGAGCCGTCCGATTTCATAGAACGGCCGCCCTCAACCGCCGGTTTGTCTGAACAAGCGCCGGGACTGCGGTAAGGGCGAAGCTGTCCGAAGGTGTTCAAGAATTATGGCAGAGCTGCTTTACCCGGGCCGGATAGCCGGCCGCTTCCAGCCTCCGCCGGCGTTTTGCGCGCCGGCTGGAACAGCAGCGGCGCGAAATGCGCGAGGTTGTCTCGCCATACCATCCAGACATGCATGCCGGGCGTCGCTACGGCGGTCGGCTGCATACCCTGCGTCCGCAGCCAGGCGATCAGCTTCTGATTGGATTCATAAAGCCCATCTTCGGTGCCGCAGGCGATCCACAGCAGGCGCAGGCCTGCGTTGACGCCGGGTGCTGTTTACGGCGTGCTCGCCGGAAACAGCGGCGCAAAGCTGCCTGCTCCCAGGCCGCCCGCGCTGAATGCTCCGATCCAGGCAAAATCCTGGGTATGGTTCAGCCCCACCAGCAGCGTTTCCGCGCCGCCCATGGAAAGGCCGGCAATGGCGTGCTGCTCGCGGCCCGGTTCGATGGGATACTCGGTTGTAACAAGGGGCATGACCTCGGTGTACAGCGCCTTGCTGAAAAGCGTGAAGTTGCGCTGAACCAGCACCGGGTCCTGCCAGGCCGCCCAGCCGCGCTTGATCATGTCCATATCGCCGTAGCCGAGCGGCATAACCACGATCATGGGCTTCGCTTTGCCCTCGGCGATCAGGTTATCCAGGATGACATTGGCCTTTGCCATGTCGGTCCACGCCCAGGCCTCGTCGCTGTAGCCATGCAGCAGATACAGCACGGGGTACTTTCTGCCGTCGCCCTCTTTGAAGCCGGGCGGCGTGTAGACGTAATAACTGCTGGTGCGCTTCACGATGGCGGAGGTGTACTCATGGCGGTGCACGGTGCCGTGCGGCACGTCGCGCTCCTCCCAAAGCTGATGGCCCGGCACCAGGAACACGCTTTGCACGCGAAAGGCGCTGGGCTTCAGCAGGACGTTGTGAGGATCGACAACATTGGTGCCGTCCACCAGAAACGAGTAGCTGTAGAACTCGGGAGGCAACGGACCGAGCGTATAAGTCCAGTGTCCCGCCTTGTCCGCGGCCGTGCTCCGCTGCATGGAGAAGGGTTTGGCAAAGCCTTCTACCTGCACCAGCACCTGCTCCGCATGCGGCATCAGCAGGTCGAAGGTAACGCTTCCGTCGGGATGGATCTCCGGCATGGCCGCGGGTGCCGGCGTAAGCGGAACCGGAGACGCGGAGCGCGGAGCCTGGGTTTGCTGAGCTGGCAGGCTGCCGCCGCCGAGAGCGACTAAAGCGCAAAGAACCAACAAAAACATTTGCATGGTCAGGGTCCGGACGGTGAAATTGCTGCCCACATCATAGCGGCCGTTTGCGTATCCGCCGACAAGGTGTTACACCTAAGTCCACCATGCAGAGCGCCTCGCTCCAACCCTTCCTATGTTGTCGCATGTGTATGCGCTGTTGTTCCTAGCGCCCCTGTACGCGTATTCCACCCAGAAAAGTTGATTTGAACGTGAGTTCGCTTTTGCGGGCGGGCTCCCCTATTCCGCGCTATCCCGAGATCTCCGATGAGCCGTTCGCGAAAGAACAGCATGGTCCTCACGCCTCGTAACGCCTGCCTTTTCTCACTCACCCTGCTCTTTGCCCTGCTGCTTCACGCGCAATCCACGGGCAGCATCCGAGGCACCGTGGCCGATGCGAGCGGTGCTTCCATTCCCGGCGCCTCGGTGACCGTTACCGGCACCGCGACCGGCCTCACCCGGACCGAGCAAAGCAACAGCAGCGGCCTGTTCGTCTTTCCGGACCTGCCCATCGGCCCCTACACCGTCACCATCAGCAAGTCCGGCTTCGCAACCCAGAAGCGCGCGGCAGCCGAACTGCTGACGGGCCAAACCATCGGTCTGGACGTCGCTCTCTCGGTGGGACTGCAAACCGAGTCTGTGGATGTCAGTGCCGATACCCAGCAGGTGCAAACCGCGACCTCCGAGGTGTCCACGTCGGTGGACGAAAAGCAAATTCAGGACTTGCCCTTAAATGCCCGCAATCCGCTGCAACTGACGCAGCTCACGCCCGGCGCCGCTCTTACCACCGTGGGTACGGAGGTTGGCCAGCAGGATAATGTCGGGCTTACCGTGAACGGTTTACGCGCGACAGAGAACAATTACCAGCTGGACGGGGCTATGTATATCAACCGCTTTTTTGATTCCGTGCCTGTCTTGCCCAACCCGGATGCCTTGCAGGAGTTCACCATCCAGTCCGCCGATTACTCCGCGCAGTACGCGGGGGCCGGGGCGCTGGTGCAGTTGTCAACTCGGTCCGGGACGGATCAGCTGCACGGTACCGCGTATGAGTTCATTCGGAACACGGTGCTGAACTCGCATAACTATTTTCAGAGCGTGGTACCGCCGTTCAAGCTGAACCAGTTCGGCGGCCCTGTGGGCGGCCCTGTGGTCATCCCGCATGTTTATAACGGCCGCGACAAAACATTTTTCTTCTTTTCCGCCGAGGACTTACAGCAGCGCTCTTCGCCCAATCCCATCAACATCACCGTGCCGACCGCCGCGCAGCTCGCGGGCGACTTTTCCGCCTTGCTGCACCCCGCCTCCGGCCTGCCGACCGTTATCTACAACCCGGCTACCGGCCTGCCCTACCCGGGCAACATCATCACTTCGGGCGGCAGTTCACTTTCGCAGGCTGTGGCCCAGGCATTTCTCACGCCGCTCCATGCCAATCAAACAACAGGCGTCTTTGTCTCGACTTCCAACTCCAACATCGACCTCACGCAGTACTTGGTCAAGCTCGATCACAGCATCAGCGAGAACAACCATCTCAGCGGCCGCTATTTCTATGTGCAGGATAATTTTCAGCGTGCCTTCAACGCGCCGCTCGGCTTCTATGCCGCTAATCGCTTCCGCAATCAAAGCCTGACATTGAGCGACACGCAAGTCTTCTCAAACTCGCTGACGGCGACCTTTTATGCCGGCGCCGGCCGCTTTGCGCGTACACAGGTTCCTGTCTCGCCCGGGCTTCGGAACCTGCAATCCCTGGGGCAGAACCTTCCCTACGGCACCGCCGATGTGCCTGTATTTCCCGGTGTTCGCGCGAACATATCGGGCTTCGTCAATATTTTTTCGGGCGGCGGCTTGACGCAGGACCCAACCAGCTTTGAGTACAAGGCGCAGGCGATCAAGGTGGTGCGCGCCAACGCCTTCAGCTTCGGCGCAACGTTTGAGCGCGACCGGGTGGATGCGACCGACTACTCGTACACGCCGGGCGACAATACCTTCAACGGCCAGCGTACGGCAGCGCCCGCGGGTGCTCCGGTCGTGCCGGGCTTTAGCTCTCCTTCGCAGTACAAGACCGGCTACGCCCCCGCCGACTTCTTTCTTGGGCTCGACTCTACTTTTTTCCAGGACAACGGCCGCAAGGTCTACCTGCGGGAAGACCGGGTCGGGCTTTACTTGCAGGACGACTACAAGGCGAGCCGCAGTCTGATCCTCAACGCCGGCCTGCGATGGGACCCGTGGCTGCCGCCGAACGACCTTAACCAAACGCTGGTAGGCTTCCTTGCAGGCCGGCAATCGCTGGTTGCGCCCAATGCTCCCAGGGGGCTGGTCTTCCGCGGGGATCCCGGTGTTCAGGCATCCATCTTTCCACGCAACCTGAACGACTTCGCTCCACGCATCGGCTTCGCCTACAGTGTGGCCGGGCAGGGAAGGACGGTAGTGCGCGGCGCGTATGGCCTCTTCTACAACTTTCCCGAGGCCTTGCTGTACCAGCGCACCGATGCGGCGCAGCCTGTCAACCTTTACCTGCAAATCAACAACCCGCCGCAGTGGGACAATATCTACGCGGGCTATCCGGGCGGCGATCCGTTCCCGCGCCCGCACCTCACGCCGGCGCAGTTCGGCTCATACCCGTTCCTGCTGCCCTTTTCCGGCGGCGTGCTCAATCCGCTTTCCAAGGTCAGCTACACGCAGGACTACAACCTTACCGTCGAGCAGCAGATGCCGGGCCGCTTTGCCATGTCGCTGGCCTATGTGGGCAACCATGCGCTGCACATCATGAGCTCGCGCCAGTTCAACCCGGCTGTGTACGAGCCCGGCGCGACCGTCGCTAACGAGAACGCCCGCCGGCTGTACCCGGGGCTCGGCTCGGTGGCGTTGGCCGACTCCTACGAGTACGCCGTCTACAACTCGCTTCAACTCAACGTGACGCGACGGGTGGCGAACGGCCTGACGCTGCTGAGCAACATCACCTTTTCAAAGACGATCGACAATGGGTCAGACGCGACAGAGCTGGCCACCGGGCCGCCGAACCCGTTCAACCTGAACTCCAGCCGCGGACCCGCGGACTTCGACCAAACGATTCGCTTCAACGCCGCGGTGGACTACATCACGCCCAGGTACCGCGGCAACCGATTTGCCCAGCCGTTTTTGAACGGCTACCAGTTGAACGTGATCGCGAACCTCTACACCGGGCTGCCGTTTACCGTGCTCAGCGGAACGGACCGCTCGCTGTCCGGCGTTGGCAACGACTACGCCGATGTGGTGCCCGGCATCAGCACCCGGCGGCCCGCGGGTGCCAATCGCGTGAGCGAGTACTTTAACCGGGCGGCTTTCGCGGCCGCCGCGCCGGGCACCTTCGGCGACAGCTCACGCAACAGCCTGCGCGGGCCCGGCTTTGAAGAAATCGATGCTTCCCTCTTCAAGGACTTTTTCACGGAGCGCCGCATCCACGGGCAGTTCCGCGCCGAAGGCTTCAATATGCTCAACCATCCCAACCTGGCCAATCCCGTTTCGACGTTCTCGGCCGGCAATTTCGGCCAGATCACCGGCACAGTGGCTACCAGCGCTTCCAACCTGGGGCCGCGCGTCTTTCAGTTCGGCGCGAAGGTTATCTTCTAGCGGTTCGTCACTCAAAATATCGACGGTGAAATCTCCGTTCTTGAACACGAACGGATGCTCTTAATTCGGCATGCGACAAGAGTCCGCGATCTCGGCAAATAGCGGTGCATACCGGCTGCTCTCAACGTAAAACACCGGCGGCTGCCCCAGTGGGGCGTCCACCGTAATGTTTGCGCCGCCTTCGTACCGCGTGCCTGACCAGAGATGAATCCACACGGCGCCGGCCGGCAGGTAGACAGCCCAGGTGCGTGCCTCCGCTTGAAGCACAGGAGCTACCAGCAGGTCGGATCCGTAGCAGAATTGCGTCTCCACGCCCCAGCAGGCATGGTCTGCCTCATAGTCAAGAAACATCGGTCGTTGCAGCGGCAATCCCGTGGCGACAGCCTCATCGCAAAGACTTGCCACATACGGCGCAAGCGCGGCATGCACGCGGCTCATACGAATAAAATGCGCAAGCACAGCCGCATCCCCATCCAACTGTAGATTTTCATCCGGCCGGTTGCCCTCGTGGCTTCGCATCACCGGCGAAAACGCGCAAAGTTCGCTCCAGCGCATGATCAACGTAGGGGTACGCACATTGCCGAACAGGCTGGTGTAGCCGCCCAGGTCGCTATGGTGGTAAGCGTTTCCCAGTAGGCCGGAAGAGAGCGCGGCGCGGATGACCGTTCCGATACCGTTGTGGCGCGAAAAGTCGACGGACTGGTCCCCGGCCCACAGTAGCGGGCAGAAGCGGCTGACCCCGGTAAAGCCCGCACGCATGAAGAAGACAACCTCGCCTGTTTTGCCGCGGGAAGCGACTGCCCTTGCATTGACCTGCGCCCATAGAACCGGCCAAAGATTGTGCGCCAGCATGCCATTCATGCCGCCGGCCAGCCGCACGTCAACGGGAAGGTACTCGCCGAAGTCAGCCATCCAGCCGCTCACGCCCAGGTCCAGCATCTCCTGACCGATAACACGCTCAGCGAACCACGCGCGGGCGCTCTCATGGGTGAGGTCGACGATGCCGCAAGAGAATTCCCCGAAATCGACCAGGTAGGGTTCCTCTGAATGAAGTTTGTAAACGAGGTAGCCGCCCGCAAGCGCCTCGAGGAAGAGCGA
>CAXTSG010000077.1:6661-11576 GCA_964246825.1 uncultured Acidobacteriaceae bacterium
TCTATTGCCAGGTAGGGGTTGACGTAGTTCAGGAAGCGGATGCCTCGCGCGGCCAACTCGGCGATACGCGCGCGCAGGTCCGGGTAGCGGCTGTCGCTTGCTTTCCAATCCCAAAAGAGCCGCCTGCCAAAGCTGGTAACGCGCACGCCGGCCCAGTCCTCACACCAGAGGCCCGTAATCGCGGCTCCCGCGGCCAGCATCGCGTCCATGCGCTCGAAGCTGCGCAGCCCATCCTTGAAGCCGAGAATGGCGCCCGAAAAAGCCCAGTCCGGCAGACGCGGCGGCTTGCCGAAGCGAGTCGAGAGCCGGCTTACTATATCGCGGAAGCAGTCGCCCGCGTAGAACTCAAGCCGCAGCGGGATCTCCCATACCTCAACTTCATGAAACGCCGCATCGCGGAAATCGAAGCAGCTGTATGCGCTGGTTTCCACATGCAGCGCATAGTGCCGCGAGGAGAGAAACGTAGGCTGCGGATAGTTCGTCGTCCAGTAATCTCCGCCGGCATTGCCGAGTTGGTCGGCTTGCAAGGTGAGCAGCGTGGATTTGTCGCGCCCCACGCCCGGCTCGGAGGTCCAAAGAGGAAATCGCCTGCCCGCCAGGTCGAAATACGATAGTTGTTCGCCGCCGCCGAAAAGGCGCTCGCCTTGCTCGGCAACAAGGCGCACCCAGAAACGGTTCAGTGTGTCGTCGGCGCAATGCAAGTGCAGCAAGCCGTCTATTGCGGTGAGTGTCAGCAGCACCGGCTGATTTTCCGCCGCGCTCAGCTTCACCTCTGCCTGGGAAACCTGTGCCGCGCGCAGCGCGATCCGCTCCTCCAGTCGATCGTTCAGCGTGAAGTTGCCGCGGTGCATCGCCACGTCGGGGCGGCCTCGGCCCACAAAAAACGCCGGAGTTTCCCGGCGATGCCGGATCACAACCGTTTCGCGAATGGATATGTCAAAGCCATCCTCCACCGCGACGATTCGCAGCATGCTTATGGAATCCTCCCATGCGGTCGCGCCGCTCAACTCCAACGGAGCGGCCCATGATCGAGCCGGGGCAGGACGTGCCGCGCAAATTGATCCGCCTCCGCCGCATGCGGGTAGCCTGAAAGGATGAATGCCTCGATGCCCATCTCCCGATAGCTCTGTAGTTTGGCCAGCACCTGATCCGGATCCCCTACAATTGCCGCTCCGCAACCGGAGCGCGCACGGCCCACGCCGGTCCAAAGGTTCGCCTCGGCGTAGCCGTCGTCCGCGGCACTCTCGCGGAGTGCGGTTTGCGCGAGCACGCCGGCGGAGGACGAGTCGAGCGACCTGGCGCGGATCGCCGCGCCCTGCGCCGCATCCAGCCTGGAAAGCAGGCGTTCGGCCGCGGCGCGCGCTTCGGCCTCCGTATCGCGAACAACGACGTGCACGCGATAGCCAAAGCGCAGCACACGTCCATAGCTTGCTGCCCGCTCCCGCATGTCGGCAAGGATCGCCCGCACATTTTCCGCTTTGTCCGGCCACATCAGGAAGACATCGCAGCCCCGCGCCGCGGTGTCCCGCGCATCCGGCGACAGCCCGCCGAAATAGAACGGCGGCGCTTTGCCTGAAACCGTACCTACACGCGGCGGGTCCACCCTGAGCTTCCAAAACTCGCCCTCGAAGTCCAGCGGTTGACCGTTCAGCAATGTCTTCAGAATCTGCACCGCCTCCGCCGTGCGGCGGTAGCGCTGTGCGGAGGCAAGTGTCTCGCCGGGCAGGTCGGACGAAATGATGTTGACCGTCAAACGCCCTTGCAGCATGCGGTCGATGGTGGCGATCTGCCTCGCCAGCTGCGGCGGCCAGGTTTCGCCCATGCGCACAGCCATCAGCAGCTGCATGCGGCGCAGCATGGGCGCGACGGCGGCGGCAAAGGCCGTGGTATCGATGCCTAGCGTATAGCCGGAGGGAAGGAGAATGTTGTCGAAGCCGCCTGTTTCGGCCTGGAGCACGATGTCGCGGCAATGTTCCCAACCGGATTGCAGCCCCGCATCCGGCACACCGAGAAACTCGTAGTCATCGTCGCAAAGCGCTGAGAACCAGCTGACCTCGCACCGATTCTCAGTCATTCTCTCCTCCCCATTGAGCTTCAAGTACCGTGCAGTATGCCCCGGCCTGCCTTGAGGCGTTTCACATCACCCCGATCATAGCTGCTCGCTTCCCGCAGGCCCTGATGAGCAAATCCGGCGATCGCTGCTGCCGAACCGTTTCCCATCAGCGCGAGTTCGCTAGGTCGGGCACGGAGAGGGCCGTGTCTGCGGGAGGGATGCAGGGCACAAGCAGCTGGATACACAGCAGGGCGAGCAGGTAAGAGACGGCGCAGACCAGCAGCAGCGGCATGTACCCATGCGCGCGATCCAGCGACAAGCCGGCCGCTTCAATCATAGCCAGGCCGGAAAGATTGCCGGCAAAGGCCGCGATGCCGACAGCAGTGCCTACCGTGCGTGATGAGAACAGGTCCGTGCTCATGGCAAACACGTTCGTGGAAAAACCCTGGTGAGCAAACAGTCCAAGCGCCAACATGCCCGCGCCGGCCCACGGGCTGTGCGTCCGCAGAACCAGCGGCAGCGGCAAAATCAGCAGAGCATAGGCGAGCAGCGCTCCCTTGCGGGCACGGTCTATGCCGACCCCATGCCGCAGCAGGGAGGAGGGTAGGAGACCGCCCGAAAGCGAGCCGACAGCGGCCACCAGGTACACAAACGCGACTGGCAATCCAAGTTGGCTCTGGCTTAGGCCAAAGCGGCGGTGGAACAGGTCCGGCGTGAAAAACAGGAGAAACCACCAGACCTCATCGCTGAAAGCTTTTGCAGCAATCAGAGCCCATTGACGACGGTCGCGCAACATGGAAAACCACGGCACGCGCGCGCTCTCGTCGGCACCGCTCTTCGCTTCCGGCGGCGGACGAACAATCAGCCAAAGCACCACCCAAACCAGACCGAGACCGCCCGCGATGAGAAACGCGGCACGCCAGCCCAGCCATGCCGCAAGCGGCGGGATCGTTAACGGGGCCGCCACCGCGCCCAGGTTGGCGGCCATGTTGCCGACTCCGATCATCAGCGTGCGCTGTTCAGCCGGGAAGTAAGCCGAGGCGGTTTTTACCTGCGCGGGCGTGCCTACCGCTTCACTTGCGCCCAAGGCAATGCGCACACCGATGAATCCGGCTGTGGAGCTGACCCATGCGTGCGCCATCGCCGCCAAACTCCATGCGCCGACCCCGATCGCAAAGCCCTTGCGTAAACCGGCTCGGTCGACAAACCAGCCCATGCCCAGAAATGCCAAGGCAGCGGAAATCTGGAATGCCGAAGCCATATGGCTGTAGTCGCGATTGGACCAGCCGAACTCTGCCTGGAGCGTGGGCTTGAGCAGCGCGATGATCTGCCGATCGACGTAGTTGAGCATGATCGCCGCGAAGGATAGGGTGAGCACGGCCCGGCGTCTGGTTTGGATAGAGCGCTCGCTCATGTCCACTGTGATGGCCTTGGAGGCTGTCCAGAAATGAGCAAGAGTAAATCCGGGAGAGAGAAGCGGTTGTCTGCGTGGGCGCGAACGGCTTGGGCGCGCCTTCTTATGCGGCCGATCGCAATCGTACTCGGGCAATTGCAGCAGGTGCTGGAAGGCAAGGGACAGCCGTCCGGCAAGATTAACTTTCTCCATAAGATGATTTATGTTTATCCGGACAAGAAGAGTACCTTTGTGAACGGAAAAGTAAGTGATGTGCAGGAATTGACCTTGCCGCGCGGCGATACGCAACAATTTCGCTGTAGCTTACGGTTCGGTCTCAAAGGAAGGCATCCTCGACAATGAACGTAAAAACCATCAAGACATCTGTGCTGCGGCAGGCTTACGAGGTGAGCGGGCCCAGGCGAGGCGAGCCTTTGCTGCTGCTGCACGGTTGGCCCGACTCGCCCCGCACCTGGGACAAGGTTCTCCCGCACCTTCACGAGGCCGGGTACAAGGTCATAGCGCCCTACCTGCGCGGCTACGGTGCCAGCCGCTTCCGGAACCGCTTGTTGCGGAGAAACCCGAGGCGGACCGGGCATCCCGTTGCCTATGCTCAGGACATTATCGATCTCGCGGATCAGCTCGGCCTGAAGCGCTTCCACTTTGTCGGGCATGACTGGGGAGCCATGGCGGGTTATGCGTTGGCAGCACTTTTTCCCAAGCGCCTGAAGTCACTTGTGGCTGTTTCCGTACCCTTTGAACCCGGGTCCAAGCCGCCGGCTTACCCTCAGGCGCGCGCCTTCTGGTACCAGTGGCTGCTTTGCTCCAACCCGGGCGAAGAGTTGTTTCGCAGCGATCCGGTCGCCTACGGGCGCGCGCAGTGGGAGGCATGGAGTCCTTCCGGCTGGTATACCGAGCAGGACTTTAAGCAGGCCGCCGAGAGCTGGCAAGGGGAGGACTTCAAGGAGGTTGTTCTCCACGCGTATCGATCCCGCTGGGGTCATGCGGCGCTTGATCCCCGCTACGCCGGGCTGCACAGGCGCTTCAAGGCTACGGAAATGCTGCATGTTCCGACGTTGCTGCTCCATGGGAAAGACGATCGCTGCGAACTGGCCGAAACAACCGAAGGCGCGGAGCGTTTTTTCGACGGAGGCTACCGGCGCGTGCTGCTGGAGGGCGTCGGCCATTTCCCCGCGCGCGAAACGCCGATCGACTCAGCCGAAGCTATCCTCGAGCACCTCAGGGCAGGGAAGAGCTCGTCAAGTCCCTCACAGTCTTGAAGCGCCTTTCTGAGTGCAAAGCGGCAACGGAACCAAGGAGGCGACATTGCCCGATAGCTTTGAGCAAAATCCAGCATCCTGCTTTTCTCAGCTAGCGCCGGCGGCGCGCGCTTTCTGGGCAAAAAGCGGCGAGAACGGCGGCCACGGGCTGCTTGCGCACATGCTGGATGTCGCGGCATGCGCGGAAGT
>CAXTSG010000077.1:11586-12009 GCA_964246825.1 uncultured Acidobacteriaceae bacterium
CCGCCCTCGACACTTCGCTGGGGCGCGCAGGTGCTGGGTTTGCCGGAGGCCGGCGCGGCGCGAACCATTGCGGCAATCGCCGGGCTTCACGATTACGGAAAAGCGATTCCCGGCTTCCAGTGCAAGTGGGCGCAAGGGCAGCAAAGAGATGAAGCCGCCGGCCTCCCGTTCCCGCGGAAACGCGGCACCGCCGACCATAGTCTTGCGACCGCGGCGCTGCTCCCCGGCGAGTTTCCCTCCCCTGCTCCCGCGAAGCCCTGGCTGCGCGCCGCCGTGCAGGCAATCAGCATGCACCACGGCTACAACAAATCTTCAGATACAGGGAACTTCCTTGTCGGCGGCCTGAAGGAGAGAGAACCGTGGGCGCGCGCGAGGCGCGAGCTTCTATCGTGGGAGTTCGGAGCTAGCGGATGGTGCCGCGAA
>CAXTSG010000078.1:0-4960 GCA_964246825.1 uncultured Acidobacteriaceae bacterium
GTCATGTGCATTCCACGCAGGATCCCGCGTAGCACGACTCATTGATCTTTCCCAAGGCTCGTAACGATCAGGAGTGTCTGAGTAAAAGCCCATGATTTTCCCCAGTTAACATGCTCATGGTGTACCGAAGGTGACTCCTTCATCAGGCTCGCTCTTAAGATAAGCATTCTCGCTTGGATAAGCAACTACCTGCCATAAAGATCCCTGCCTGACTTCATCCAACGTAAGTACAGCTGTGTGACATGCCTTCTGCGTTGTGTATATTTTATATACAAGAGCATTTTTTTGTTTCACAACTTTAAATGGCACCTTAAAGCAGGCACTATTCTCGCCATGCCAAGTAAGCGTATGCGAGTAGATGCGCAAATGTCCCGTACCGTCTGCCTCCTGTAAGCCGTCGCCCATAAAAGGAGAGCTGATGTCGGATTGGGAAAGAAGCACCAGGGCAAACATCACTTTCCGTGTCATCATTCAATTGCCGTGTTTTATGTCGATGTATAGGGCTGGGTCCAGAGAGGGTTGAAGTTTTATAATCAATGCGTGATTCTGTCCGCTTCCGCTCAGAATCGTAAAAGAAGAAATCCATCCTTTGAACGTAAAGGTGGACAATGAATCTCTTCTTTTATCATCTACCCAGTAGATTATCTTAATGTCCTTGATTTTGTCCCTTGTTATGTGATGTGATAAGTCAAAAAATGCTCTCACTTTATCAAATGTAAGATTTTCATTGTCGTGCATGTCCGCAACAACTTCTATCGCTGTTTGCGACGCACCCATCATCGGCATGCCATGGAGGCCGTCAGCAGGAGTAAAGAGTGCAAATTGCGTCGAGAATGCATTGAAGCTCATTCCATCGATTTCAACTGTGGTGATTGTTGGTCCAGCCATGCTGCTCGCCGCCTATTGAAGTCTGATTTCCTACAGGTGATGTCGCTTAGCTGAGGATAGAAGAAAAGCCGGGAAGCATCAAGACGGACACAGGAGGTGAGAAAATAAGGAATGTATGACTTCTACTAAAATTGGTTCCTCCATTCTGATCCACACCGCAACGCTTGACCGCATCCGCGCCCGCTCGGCCAAAATCGGCATCATCGGCATGGGCTACGTGGGGCTGCCGCTGGCGCTGCTGTTCTCGGAAGAGCGTTTTGCCGTGACCGGCTTCGACATTGACCCGGCCAAGGTCGAGACGCTGAACGCGGCCGGTTCCTACATTGTGCGCATCCCGGGTACGGAGATCGCCGCGGCACAGCGCTCGGGTTTTCGCGCGACCGCCGACTTCTCTGCCGTGCGCGGGATGGACGCCGTCATCATCTGCGTTCCGACGCCGCTTTCAGAACACCACGAGCCCGACCTGAGCTATATCGAGCAGACCGCGCAAGCTATCGCGCCGTACCTCCATGCCGGCCAGCTTGTTGTGCTCGAAAGCACGACCTATCCCGGCACGACCGAGGAGGTTCTGATCCCGCTGCTAAATGCCGGTGCGCCCGACGGTTTGCGTGCAGTGCGGGCAGAGGAGGAAGGCTTTTACGTCGCCTTCTCCCCGGAGCGGGAGGACCCTGGCAACGACACGGTCGCCCGCCGCGACATTCCCAAGGTCATCGGCGCCTACGGCAAGCCAGCGAGTGAGCTTGCGGCGGCTCTTTACGGCACCATCTTCAACAGGACTGTGCCAGTCAGCTCGCCGGCGGCAGCCGAGATGACCAAGCTGCTGGAAAACATTTACCGCTGCGTGAATATCGCGCTGGTCAACGAGCTGAAGCAGCTATGCCATCGCATGGAGATCGACCTGTTTGAGGTGATTGATGCGGCCAAGACCAAGCCGTTCGGCTTCCAGGCGTTTTATCCCGGCCCGGGTCTCGGCGGCCACTGCATCCCGATCGACCCGTTCTACCTGTCATGGAAAGCCCGGCAATTTGATTTTCAAACCAAGTTTATCGAGCTGGCCGGAGAGGTCAACGGGGCCATGCCGCGCTATGTGATCGATCAAACGACCGAGGCGCTCAACCGGCGCAGGAAAGCGGTCAACGGCTCGCGTCTGCTGGTGCTGGGGCTTTCCTACAAGCGCGACATCGACGACCTGCGCGAATCGCCCTCCCTGCCGATTATTGAAATGCTGCGCGCGCGGGGGGCCGAGGTGTCCTACAACGACCCTTACTTTGCCCATGTCGGCCGCGGCCGCCACTATGATCTGAATATGGATTCGACGCCGCTTGAGGATCTCGGCCGGTACGATTGCGTGCTCATCGTGACCGACCACTCGGACTATGACTATGCGCGGATTGTGCGCGAAGCGCAGCTGGTGATCGACACGCGCAACGCAACCAAGGGAATCGTGAGTGAAAATATCGTACGCTGCTGATAGCGCCGCAACCTTTAACTTTCTTGACACGGCGGTACCGTAACTGCCTTCTTCCAGATGCCGGAAGAGCCTTCCTTTGTCGTACTCTGGAGCGACACAAGAAAAGCTCTACAGGGAGCAAGCAGTGAGTGAGTTTCCACGGCTGGAACGCCTGCCGGCCTATGTTTTCAATATAACCGGAGAGTTGAAAGCCGAAGCGCGGCGTCGCGGCGAGGATATTGTCGACTTCGGCATGGGGAACCCGGACGGCGCGACTCCGCGGCACATTGTCGAGAAGATGATTGAAGCGGCGCAGCGGCCGGAAACGCACCGCTACTCACTGTCCAAGGGAATTCCGCGCCTGCGCAAAGCCATCACAAACTGGTACGGGCGGCGCTACAACGTCGAGCTCGACCCGGCGACCGAGGCGATCGTGACGATCGGCTCCAAGGAAGGCATTGCGCATTTATGTATGGCGACGCTCGACAAGGGCGACGTGGTGCTGGTGCCGAATCCCAGTTACCCGATCCACATCTACGGCCCGGTGATCGCGGGCGCAAGCATCCGCTCGGTTGCCATCCACGATACAGACGCGTTCCTTGCGGAGCTTGAGCAGTCGATTCCGCTCATCTATCCCAAACCGAAGATGCTGATTCTCAACTTCCCCGCGAATCCGACGACGCAGTGCGTCAACCTCCAATTTTTCGAGCGGATTGTCGCACTGTGCCGCGAGCACGGGATTTATCTGGTCCATGACCTTGCCTATGCCGATATTGTTTTCGACGGCTATCGCGCGCCGTCCATCCTCCAGGTTCCCGGCGCGAAGGAGGTTGCGGTCGAGTTCTTCACGCTTTCCAAAAGCTACAACATGCCCGGCTGGCGGGTGGGCTTCATGGTGGGGAACGCCAAGCTCGTTGCCGCCCTGGCGCGGCTCAAAAGCTACGCCGATTACGGCACCTTCACGCCGATCCAGGTGGCGAGCATCCTTGCACTGGAAGGTCCGCAGGAGTGCGTCGGCGAGATCACGGAAACCTACCGCAAGCGCCGAGACTGCCTGGTAAGCGGGCTCACCAAGCTGGGCTGGCAGGTGCAAAAGCCGAGCGCGACCATGTTTGTGTGGGCGCCGGTTCCGGAGGCATACCGCACGGGCGAGGCCACCGGAGAACCGCTGCAATCACTCGATTTCTCAACCCGCCTGCTGCGCGAAGCGCAGGTCGCGGTCTCGCCGGGCATCGGCTTCGGCGAGTACGGCGATGGGCATGTACGGTTTTCACTCATCGAGAACGAAGAACGCACACGGCAGGCGCTGCGCTCCATGCGGGCGATGTTCTCGCAGGACGGCGTCGCTTCTTCCATGGCAAAAGCGTCCAGCTAACGATGAGATTAAGAAATTGCGAGACGCTCCCATGCGAGTAGCCTTCTTTTGCCCGACAGTTTCCGGCACAGGCGGGGTTGAGTCAGCCACCAGGAACCTGATGGCGGGCTTCCTTGCGCTTGGTGACGAGGCGCGACTGTTTCTTTTCGGCGGCTCGTATGACGAAGGCTGGCTCAACGGCATTGAGCACACACGCATCAGCCGCCTCAGCGACGCGCGGCTCCTCCGCATGGCAAAGTACGGCCTCGGCGCGGTCCAGGCGGTACGCGGCTGGAAGCCGGACGCTATCATCTGCTCCGACGTCACCACGGTGCAGATGGGGCGGCTGGGGCGCAGCTTCGGCAGCGGACGGAAACCGTTGATCGCCTCGTGGATTCACTACCCGCTGTCGGTTGTCCGCATGAAGGAAAAGCTTCCGCTTGCCGACCTCCACCTTGCTATCAGCAGCGAAATTGCGGAGGACCTTCGCGGATTTCTGCCGGCCCAGCGGGACCGCGTTTTTCTCACCTACAACGCGGTAGATACCGGCGCGGCTTTTGCTCTTCCGCGGCCGTCAACGGCGAGCTTTCTCTATGTGGGCAGGCTCACTTTCGATGACCAGAAGCGCGTGAACGATCTGCTGACAGCGGCCTCGCGCCTCCGGGGCGAGTGGCGGCTGAAGATTATCGGAGCCCCGTCCAAGGGAAGCGAAGACCATGGGACGCGTTTGCACATGCTTGCTGACGAACTCGGCCTGGGGGATCGAGTTGAATGGTTCGGCTGGCAGAAGAACGCCTGGGCGGCGGCAGGGGAAACGACCGCCCTGGTGATGCCTTCCGGCCACGAAGGTTTTCCCATGGTGCTGATCGAGGCGAACGCTCACGGCGTGTTTTGCATCAGCAGCGACTGTAAAAGCGGACCCGCGGAGATCATCGAGCCGGACGTCAACGGCTGGCTGTACCCGGTTGGCGATGTCGAGGCATTGACGCGTCGGATGCAGTCGCTTGTCGACGCACCGGACCAACTGCCTTCCCCAGAGCGCATTGCGGCAACAACGCAGCGCTATTCCGCAAAGGAAATCGCGCAGCGCGCGCGCTGCGCCCTGACCGCCGTAGCAGGCCGAGCTACTGCAAAGTCGGGGTAGCCGCGCGTGCAATCAGGCGCGTCGTTGAGAAGCCTTCCACCGTCGGTACGATTTTGACGATGCCGCCCCAGGATCGTACTTCCTTCGCGCCCACAACCGTGTCCTCGCTGTAGTCGCCGCCTTT
>CAXTSG010000078.1:4970-7367 GCA_964246825.1 uncultured Acidobacteriaceae bacterium
AGCTTCATCGGCGTGGGCTCGCCGAAGACGACAACAGCATCCACCGCGGCCAGCGCGGCCAGTACGCGCCCGCGATCCTGCTCCCGCACTACCGGACGCGTCGGGCCCTTGAGTCCGCTGACCGAGGCGTCGCTGTTGATGGCGACAATGAGCCGATCGCCCTGCCGGCGGGCGTCCTCCATCAGCGTGATGTGGCCGACGTGAAGCAGGTCAAAGCAGCCGTTTGTAAACACAATGCGCTCGCCCCGAGAGCGCCAGGCATGGACGCGCGTGAGCAGCCTATCCAATGTCAGCACCTTCTCGGAGGCTTGCAGCTCGATCTCCGGCAGGAGGCCGGTGATGAGCTCATCGCGCGTGATCGGCACGGTGCCTACCTTGCTGACGACAACCCCCGCTGCAATGTTTGCAAGCGGCACGGCGGCCTCAATCGGCAGCCCGCTTGCGAGTGATAAAGCCAGGGTTGCAATTACGGTATCGCCCGCGCCGGAAACATCAAAAACCTGCCGGGCTACGGCCGGATACGTGCGGGCACCCTCCTGCCGCACAACAGCGATTCCCTTCTCGCTGAGCGTGACGGTAAGGTAGTCAAGGTCAAGCGGAGCGAGCATGGCTGCCGCGGCCTGGAGCAATGGCGCCGTTTCCCTGGGCGGCAAACCGGTGGCGGCGGAAAGCTCCTGGAGATTGGGGCAAATCGTTGTTGCGCCCCGGTACCTGCTGAAGTCACGGTGCTTCGGGTCCACCAGCACCGGAATGGCGCGGCGGCGTGCCTCCTCGATAATCTCTCGGCACACCTGCTCCGAGAGCACGCCCTTGGCGTAGTCGGAAAGAACCACGGCGCGCGCAGTGGGCAGTACCGCGCGGATTTCAGCCATCAACTCTTCATACACCTGCTGCGGGTAGCCCTGGGTGCGTTCGACATCGAGCCGCAAAATCTGCTGCTGCCCGCCCAGAATACGCAGCTTGGAAGTTGTCGGGTGCCCGGGTACCGCGACCAGCTTGGAGGCAACGCCGACTTTCGCCAGGCACGCTTCCAGCGCGGCCCGCTCCTCGTCCTGCCCGGCAAAGCCTGCCAGCGTTGCTTGTGCGCCGAGTCCGGCAATGTTCATCGCGACATTGGCGGCACCGCCCGGCTGCTCGCTCCGATGCGCCATGCGCACCACGGGCACCGGCGCTTCCGGCGAGATGCGCTCCACATCGCCCCAGATATAGCGGTCGAGCATGACATCGCCGACCACCAGCACGCGGGCTTCCCGCCAGTCCCCTTCAATGCGGCTCACAATCCGATGCAGGTCTTCCATCATGCGCTTACCCGTTCTTTCGGCACCAGGCCAGCTCTACCCAGTCGCACAGCATGTGTCCGCACAGGATGTGGCCCTCTTGCACTCGCGCCGTGTCCTTTGTCGGCACGCATATCTGCGCGTCGGCCATGCCGCCCATCTTGCCGCCGCCCTGCCCCGTGAACGCGACGGTATAGCCGCCGCGGTCCTTTGCAGCCTGTAGTGCTTCGACCACATTCAAGCTATTGCCCGAGGTGGAAATGCCGACAACAACGTCGCCCTCCTCGCACAGGGCCAGCACCTGCCGGCTGAAAACATGCTCGTATCCGTAGTCGTTGCCGATGGCGGTCAGTATGGAAGTATCTGTTGTCAGCGCGACGGAGGGAAACGGCCGGCGCTCGCGGCGGAAGCGCCCGACAAACTCAGCCGCGAGATGCTGCGCGTCCGCCGCGGAACCGCCGTTGCCGCACCAAAGTATCTTTTTGCCTTCAAAAATGGCCGCGGTCATTTCACGCGCAATCGCTTCCAACACAGGCTGCTGCGCTTTGAGCTCGCTGATGACCTTCAGGTGCTCCTCGAAGGCGCGCGCAAAGACCGCCTCGCCTGTCAACTCCGTCATCCTGCTCCTCCTTGGCTTTGCTCCAGTCCGTTTATGATACCTGCTGTGGCAGAGAAAAATCGTTACGATAACATCCGCACGGTGTTTCTGGACCGCGACGGCGTTCTAAATCGCAAGGCTCCGGAAGGCGAATATGTTTCTCGCTGGGATAGGTTCGAGCCTCTGCCCAACGTATATGAAGCACTACGCTTACTGAAGGAAGCGCACCTGCCGGTGTACGTCGTAACGAATCAGCGGGGTGTTGCGCTCGGGTTGTACACGGTTGAGGATGTCAGGCTCCTGCATGAAAACCTTGCCCGTGCAGCCCGGCAGCATGGGGCAGTCATCGATGGGTTTTTCTTCTGCCCGCACGACAAAGGTATGTGCGATTGCCGTAAACCCGGGGCCGGGCTTTTTGAGCAGGCGCGCGCGCTTGATCCGAGCATCGACTTCAGCAGAAGCGTGATGATCGGCGACTCCCTTTCAGACATTGAGGCGGGCGATCGGCTTGGTTTATCGACC
>CAXTSG010000078.1:7377-11918 GCA_964246825.1 uncultured Acidobacteriaceae bacterium
GGTCCGGCTGCATCCCAAAAGGCAGGCGCGGAAAAAGCTCGCCTTCTGGCAGGTGCCTGCGTGGATTCTCTACTCAGCGCGGCGCGCCTGCTACTTTCGCATAAGAACGCGCGCGCTGATTAAGCGGCCAGCGCGCCAAGTGTTTCAAAGGTTTCGCGCACTCCCTGCTCCAAGGGGGTAAAAGAAAGGTTGCATCCGGTCTCACGCAGGGCATGCAGATCGGCCTCGGTAAAGTGCTGGTAGCGTGCGTCCAAATCCTGCGGAAAAGGAATGTACTCCACCGGTACTTCGCCGTGAACAGCCATCAATGCTTGCGCGACCTCATTGAAGCTGCGTGAGGCGCCCGACCCTGCGTTGACAATTGCGTGGTAGGTCTTCTTCTCGCTCGCTGCCGTTCCAATGCCCGCGAAAAGAAGATTGAGCCGGCATAAGTCGCGCACATACACAAAGTCGCGCCGCTGCTCGCCGTCCGTGTAGCCGCCTGAACCGGCGAAGAGCCGCACCTTGCCGGCTTCCAGCATCTGCTTCGAAAAGTGATGGATTACAGACGCCATGCGGCCTTTATGCTGCTCGCGCGGACCGTACACGTTGAAGTACCGTAAACCCACAACCGTGGTAGGCACGGCCCCCTTCATGAATAAATCGCGCACATAGTGATCGAACACCAGTTTGGAAAAACCGTAAACATTCAACGGCCTTTCATTCGCGGGTACAGGCGAAAACTTACCCGGGCCGCTGAGGCCATACACCGCCGCGGTGGAAGCGTAAACCAGCGGCGCATCCATGGCGACCGCATAGCGCAGCACTTCCTTGGAATAAGTGAAGTTGTTGTCCATCATGTACACGCCGTCGTCGACCAGCGTATTGGAGCAGGCGCCCTGGTGCAGCACAGCCTCAACGCGGGGTAACCCAAGCGAACCCGCGGCGAGCGCACGGCGAAACTCGGCTTTGTCCATGTAGTCCACAAAGCGCGCGCCATGGAGGTTGAGCGACTTGCGCGCATCGGCAAGATTATCCACAACAAGGATGTTTGTGATGCCGACACGGTTCAATTCGTGGACAAGATTGCTGCCGATAAATCCGGCACCGCCGGTGACAATGTACATCGGTGTGAGGCCTCCTACAGGCGCGGCTTGCGTCCGTACATTTCAATAGGATTCGCCGGCGACCGCGCCCACCTTGTGCTGTGAATACGCCAGGGCGCGCCCGGCGGCTGCCAGCATGTCCGTCGGTGTGATAGCGGTGAGGCAGCGCTTTTTATTCGTGACGCATACTTCCAGGTCGCAGTTCGAGCAGGAAAGCCGATGATAAACCACTTGGTGTCCCTGACCCACGGGGTACCAAATGCCGGGCTCGGTACGCGATGCAAAAGCGATGCAGCAGGGGACGCCGGCCGCTGCTGCGAAATGCATGGGACCGGAGTCGGGGCCGAGAAAAAGCTCGGTCTTTGCCAGTACGGCGGCGGTCACCCGCGGTGCCAATGCTCCGCAAAGGTTGACGCAACGGCCGGCCCAAGCTACTGAAACCGCTTCGCTGACTGCGAAATCGTCTCCTGCCCCCACCAAAACCAGTCCATACTCCGGATATTGAGCGGCTAGGGCATCCAACAGTGTTTTCCAGGCCGGTGCTCCCCAATCCTTGGCCTGCATCTTGGTTCCCGGCCCGCATGCCAGCAAAGGACGACTTCGGAGGGAACTGAGCGCGTGACCCGCCGCCGCATTTTCCTCCGGCGTCAATCGCAGATCCCAATTTGCGCGATCCTCTACATCAAGCGGACCCAGCTCCCGCAGCGAGCGCGCAAGTCGGGCTGCTTCACTTTCCCACAACCCGTCGGGCAAGCCGGAGGGCTGATTCTTTCCTAGCTCGCCAAGGGGCAGCCCTACCATACGCGGGATGCCGCAGGCGATGCGAAAGAAGCGCTGATCGCGCCGGAGAACCTCCGCACCTCGAGGCTTGGTGAGGTAGACAAGGAGATCGGGACGGTAAGCGCGAATGCGCAGGGCAATGCCTGCCAGCGTAAGAGGATTGCGGGTACCCACCGGGTAGCTCATGTACCCGGTAATAAGCCCGGAGTTGTCAAGAATCGCCGACGCAGGGGCTGCTTTGCCGTGCACCGGCCGGTTCGACAGCATACGGCGTTCCGCCTGCGGAAACAGCTTTGCAAGCAGATGGAGGGACGGAAGGACAACCATCGTATCGCCGAGAGAACCAAGCCGGTAAATGAGTACCCGTCGTACTCGGGCCTGCTCCGCCGGGCTCATTTCACTCCTTTGCGCTGGTTGCGTACGCACATAGGTATTATCTACCCACCGGCGCAAGCATCTGACTTTCAATCCAGTTATAAGTTTTTTCCATGCCGTCGCGAAGGCGGATGGAAGGTTCCCATCCCAGATACTGCTGGATCAGAGTATTGTCCGAGTTTCGTCCGTTGACGCCTTTCGGCGCACCCAAATTGTATTTGCGGTCGAGCTTGATCCCTGCAATGTCCTCCACGATATCGACAAGCTGATTGATCGTCACCAGCTCGCTCGAACCTAGATTGATGGGCTCGTGGATATCGCTTTCCAGAATCGCCTGGGTGCCGCGGGTGCAGTCATCGATGTACATGAACGAGCGAGTCTGATTGCCGGTGCCCCAGATTTCAATTTCATGGCGTCCGCTTTGCTTGGCTTCGATTACCTTTCGGCACATGGCCGCCGGCGCTTTTTCCCGGCCGCCCTCGTAGGTGCCGAGGGGCCCATACACATTGTGGTACCGAGCGACACGGCTGATGAGCCCGTAGTCTTCTTCAAAGTGGCGGCACATGCGCTCTGAAAACAGCTTTTCCCAGCCGTAGCCGTCTTCGGGCAGGGCCGGATAAGCATCTTCTTCCTTGAGCGCGACCACATCGGGGTTTGTCTGCTTTTCACCGTTGTACACGCAGGCGGAAGAGGAAAAGAAGAAGCGCTCGACGCCGGCTTCGCGCGCAGCCATCAGCATATGGGTGTTGGTCAGCACACTTAACATGCAAAGGGCTTTGTTGTTTTCGATAAAGCCCATGCCGCCCATGTCCGCAGCCAGCTGAAAAACGACATCCGTGCCGTCTGCCGCCGTCTGGCAGTTTGCGCGGTCGCGTAAATCCAGCGATAAATTTTCGACGCCTCTTGAAGTCTGGTACCACTCCCCGAGCGGCTTAACGTCGACAGCACGAACCACGTTCACGCCCTTTGCGAGCAGGTCCTTGACAAGGTGGCCGCCGATAAAACCGCCCGCACCGCAAACGACCACTTTTTCATTCTTCAACTTCATCTGCCTGCTCCTCCGGATTCCGTAACGCGGTTTTGCTTTTCGGTGCTCAAAGCCGATGCTTTGTGATTTCGCAAACAAAATCTAAACTGCAAAAATCTTGAAGCTATGGCCTCAGTATCCCTGCGCTCCCCGTTACGGTCAAGCAATCTAAGCCTTTCGTAATGGGCGTTGCGCCGTTGTTTTCACAGCTTGCAAGGCATTACCGTAAAACGGCCCGTTTTCTCGCTTCGGCTGCTTCAGCGGGCCTGCGTACGCCCAATGCATCCTGACGGCCGACGCTCAAGTAGGTAAAACCGTGCTCGGCCAGCTGTTCCGGGCTGTAAAGATTGCGGCCGTCAAGGATGATTGGATACCGCAGCTTTTGATGAAGACGATCCAGATCCAGTTCGGCAAATTCCTGCCAATCCGTAAGGATCAACAATGCATCCTTGCCCTGAGCGGCCGCATAAGCATCGTCCACATAATGCATACAGTCAGAAGTCGGCAGGATTTCCGCGGTACGCTCCATTGCTGCCGGATCGTAGGCGTCAATAGAGCAGCCTTCCCGCAGGAGCATTTGCACGATTTCAATAGCCGGTGAATCCCGGATATCGTCGGTTCCGCCCTTGAACGCAAGCCCGAGAATGCCAAGCTTTTTTCCGCGGAAAGTCCACAGCGCGGACCGCACCTTCTGGAAAAAGCGCCGCTTCTGCTCTGCGTTGATCTTTTCCACCTCGCTCAACAATCCAAAAGAAATGCCGCATTGCTCGGCCACATACCGAAAAGCAGCTACATCCTTCGGAAAGCAGGAGCCGCCGTAGCCGATGCCGGCCTGAAGGAACTTGGGCCCGATGCGCTCATCCATGCCGATGCCCTGCGCTACTTCCATCACATCGGCACCGACCGACTCACAGATGTTCGCGACCACGTTGATGAAAGAAATCTTAACCGCGAGGAACGCATTGGAAGCATGCTTAATCAACTCGGCAGCCTTGGTGGAAACATGAAGGAGAGGCGGCGCGGCCTGCGCGTTGCAGTGGCCGGGGATGCAGCCTGCCCGATTGTAGTAAGCCCCGGTAGTAAGCGGAGCATAGATGGCGCTCATCAGCTCCGCCGCACGCTGGGAATCCGTGCCGACAACGATGCGATCAGTATGGAGAAAATCTACAACTGCCGTACCCTCGCGCAGAAACTCCGGGTTGGAAGCAACATCAAACAACTCCCGCGGCACCCCGTTGCGCTCCACAACACGGCGAATCCATTCGTTCGTGTAC
>CAXTSG010000079.1:0-776 GCA_964246825.1 uncultured Acidobacteriaceae bacterium
CAGAACAGCAGCAGAAGGCCGCCGGCGAAGCTCGCCTCGCGTCCCAGAAGGACGCTGCGGAACTGTTCCGTGTGGGAAAACGATAGATTCACCGAACCTGAGGGCAGGGTAACGCGGGCCAGCCCGGTGGAGGAGTCCAGGGCCAGCGCTGCTTTCGACCCGGTGAGCCGCTCATCGGGAAAGAAGAACGAGGGCAAAAGCAGCGACGCGGGCGCGGCGAGGCGGCCCCGCAGGGTGATGCGGCCGTCGCCGCTTTGCTGTTCGCTTAAGCCGTCGGGCACGTCGAGCGGTGGAAGCAGGATGCGATGCCCGAGAACAAGCGACCATTGATCTTGGCTGACATGCCAGCTGGCGAGAGCGGCGGTGTTCGGAATGTATTCCGGCGGAAAACTGCGCATCGCCATATTTGCCGGGGCTTCACGCTCGGACCAGGGGACATAGGAGCAGGGTTTGGGGCAGGTGCGTTACGGCGAGCGCGCTGTAAACCAGGGCAAGGCCGGCGATGCGGCGTAAAGCGGGCGGGCGCCGGGCGGCCAGTCCAGAATCAAGAAAAGCAGCGGCACAAAGGCGGTTGCCGCGGTTTCCGCAAAGCCGACACGGCCGATGGGGTTCAGCGTCATGGCATAAGGGACGGCTAGGAAAAAGAGGCTGCCGATGTCAGCCGAAACCGGGTCCAGGTGACGCCGCAGCCATGCCCTGCAAGTGAAAAAAGCAAGCAGCCGAAAAAAGACAATCGCGAGAAGCAGCCCGGCGGCCGCGCTGAGGTGCAGCAGGAC
>CAXTSG010000079.1:786-3124 GCA_964246825.1 uncultured Acidobacteriaceae bacterium
GCCCGTAGAAGTAGAAGACCGGGGAGCCGAAGCCCGCGTTGCCGTCGGGCAGCCAGCGCGGGAACCAGATGCCGGCATGGAGAGCGCTGATATATCCCTGCACCAGCTGGAGGGCAAAGTTGGCATCCTGCGCACCGAAAATCCCTATAACAGGAAGGCCGAAGGCAAGAGGCGCGGCGACGGCAAGCAGCAGCAGGCAGCACAAAAGCGCGGACCATGCGGGGCTTTGCCGGAGCAGGCTGTTCGGCGCGGTTGGGGCGAGGACTGTAGCGGCAGCCATGGCGGGTACAGGATAGACGCGGGTCGCCGGCACGGCAACCGGAGAATTCTCCGGAACGGAACAGCTTTATCGGCGGGGAGTTTTTGTTCCTTGGTGCAGGAGTCGCTCGGGGCCCGTCGGGGAGCGCTGCGGCCCTTACTTTGCGGCTGGCTTGGACTTCTTCCCGGGTGATTTCGCGGGAGCTTTGCCGGTGCTTTTCGCGCCGTCATGGCTCTCGTGGTACTGCTCCAGCAGGGCGTGGCCTTTGTCGGCGAGCTTTTTGGCGTCCGCCTCGTTTTTAGGCAGGGGCTCGCCCCAGGCCTGGGCGGAAAGGGCCAGGCGGGTCGGCTCGCCGTCGCGCTCCATGGGGCCGCGCGGGTTGGCGAAGTGGCGGCGCAGGAAGGAGCCCTTGCGCCGCATCTTGTCCGGGGTGGCGGCTTCGCCCTGGACGCCGGGGCGCAGGTGCGCGCCTTCCTTCTCGGCAAACATTTTGCGGCCTGCCGCGGTGAGGCCGCCCTTGGGGTCGCGGACGGCGGATTTTTTAGCGGGGGCCTTTTTCGCGGTAGGCGCTTTCTTTGCGGGAGATGCTTTTTTGTCCGCGGTTTTAGCGGAAGGCTTGCTGCCGGTGCGTGCGGTTTTCGCGGGTGCCGCTTTTTTTGTCCCTGCCATGCACTGCATGGATGCAGGCCGCCCGCCAAGCGATTGCTTTGTGCGGGGCGCTTCTTTTCGCGCCGGGCTGCCGGGCATGGAACGAAGCAAAGGGCGGCTCCCGGGCGGAAGCTGCCCTTTCCGGGCGGACCGGGCTAGATATCGAGGTTCTTCACATCCAGCGCGTTGTCCTCGATGAACTTGCGGCGGGCTTCCACGTCCTCGCCCATCAGGGTGGAGAAGATGGTTTCGGTTTCGGCGATGTCCTCAAGCTTGACGGAGAGCAGGGTGCGGCGCTCGGGGTCCATGGTGGTTTCCCAAAGCTGCGGCGCGGTCATTTCGCCGAGGCCCTTGTAGCGCTGCACCTGGTACTCCCGGCGGCCCTGGTCGATAACGTACTCGAAGAGCTCGGAGGCTGTTTGCTTGGTGACGGGCTCGTGCGAGGTGCGCCCGGCGCGCTTGGGCGCGGGGCGGCCTGCTTCGGCCTCGCCGGTGGTTTCCAGGTCGGTGTCCTCGGGATCCGGCTCGGGCGGCGCGGCGGCCTTGCCCGCGTACTCGACCGTGAAGGGCGCGAGCAGATGCTCGCGAATTTGGAGGTACTTGGTCATCATCTGCCGGTACTCGGGGGTGGAGGCGAGCGTCCAGTCCACCTGACGGGTGGCGCCCTGCGCGTCCGTGTAGCGAACCGACCAGGTTTGGTGCTCCTCATCGAACACGGGGGCGTGGACGGCCTTGAACTGGTAGGAGGCCGTAAGGGCTTCCAGGCCGGCGTGGACGGCGGCGAGCTTGGCCGACACCTGCCCGGGCTCGGCGCTCTCAAAGTCGGCGCGGCGGGTCAGCTCGTGCGAGGCCAGCAGGCTGATGACCTCGTCGTTGCGGATGCGGCGGTTGACCTTGTCGAAGAACTGGAGGTACTCGTTGAGCTGCCCCATGAAGCGGGTGAGCGCCGGACCTTCCAAACGGCCCTGGGCACCGCCCTCGGGGGCGGAGCCGTACTTGACGACCATGCCTTCGGAGGCACGCTTGACCATCACGTTGATGAACTCGCGGTCATCCTTGATGTACTGCTCGAACTTGCCTTTCTTGATGCGGTAGAGCGGAGGCTGGGCGATGTAAACGTGGCCGCGCTTGATGAGCTCCTGCATATGGCGGAAGAAGAAAGTGAGCAGCAGTGTGCGGATGTGCGAGCCGTCGACGTCGGCGTCCGTCATGAGGATGATTTTGCCGTAGCGCAGCTTGGAAGGGTCGAAGTCATCCTTGCCGATGCCGCAGCCGAGCGCCGTGATCATGGCGCGGATTTCCTCGTGGCCCAGCATCTTGTCATAGCGGGCTTTCTCGACGTTGAGGATTTTGCCCTTGAGCGGCAGGATGGCCTGGAACTTCCGGTCGCGGCCCTGGCGGGAGGTGCCGCCGGCCGACTCGCCCTCGACC
>CAXTSG010000079.1:3134-8231 GCA_964246825.1 uncultured Acidobacteriaceae bacterium
TAGAGCTCGCAGCGGTCGGGGTTGCGCTCGGAGCAGTCGGCGAGCTTGCCGGGCAGGCCGCCGCCGTCTAAAGCGCCTTTGCGGCGGGTCAGGTCGCGGGCCTTGCGCGCGGCTTCGCGGGCGCGGGCGGCGTCGATGGCCTTGTTGATGATCTTCTTGGCGATCTGGGGATTCTGCTCCAGGAACATGCCCAGCTTTTCGTTTACGAGCGCCTGCACGGTGCCGGCGATGTCGGAGTTGAGCTTGCCCTTGGTTTGCCCTTCAAACTGGGGCTGGGGCAGCTTGACGCTGATGACCGCGACGAGCCCTTCGCGGACGTCGTCGCCCGAAAGGTTTTCCTTCATGTCCTTGAACAGGCCGAGCGCCTGGCCCGCGGCGTTGATGGTGCGCGTGAGGCCGGTGCGGAAGCCGGACAGGTGCGAGCCGCCGTCGACCGTGTTGATGTTGTTGGCGAAGGTGAAGACCGTTTCCGAGTAGGCGTCGTTGTATTGGAGCGCGATTTCCATATCGACGCCGTCGCGGAAGGCTTCCATCAGGATGGGCTGCTCGTGGAGCACGGCCTTGCCCTTGTTGATATGGCGGATGAACTCGGCGATGCCGCCGGCGTACTTAAACTCGGTGCGCTTGGCCTCGCCGGTTTTAGGGTCGGTGGTGCGCTCGTCGGTGAGCGAGATGGAAAGGCCCTTGTTGAGGAAGGCGAGCTCGCGCAGGCGCTGGGCCAGCGTGTCGTAGTTGTAGTCGGTAACGGTAAAGATGGACTTGTCGGGCAGGAAGTGGACCTTGGTGCCGCGGCGCTTGGAGGTGCCGACCTCGCGGAGGCCGGAGATGGGCGCGCCCTTCGAGTAGTCCTGCTCGTAGGTGTGGCCGTCGCGCCAGATTTCAACGTCGAACGCCTCGGAAAGCGCGTT
Source organism: uncultured Acidobacteriaceae bacterium (assembly GCA_964246825.1). Classification (GTDB taxonomy): domain Bacteria; phylum Acidobacteriota; class Terriglobia; order Terriglobales; family Acidobacteriaceae; genus EB88. Next base: position 4,043 of record CAXTSG010000079.1, read on the forward strand.
GACGCAGGAAACGCCGACGCCGTGGAGTCCGCCGGAAACCTTGTAGGTGGAGGCGTCGAACTTGCCGCCCGCGTGCAATTTTGTCAGAACAACCTGAACCGCGGGCATCCGTTCGCCGTTGTCGAGCGTTTTCATGTCAACCGGGATACCTCGGCCGTCATCGACCACGGTGACCGAGTTGTCGACATGGATGAGGACATCGACGTGCTTGGCAAAGCCGGCGAGGGCTTCATCGACGGAGTTATCCACAACTTCATACACGAGGTGGTGCAAACCCTGTTCGCCGGTAGAGCCGATATACATGGCAGGACGCAGACGGACGGCTTCCAGGCCCTCCAGGACCTTGATGTTGTCGCCGGTGTAGGAGCCGGTCGCGGAAGGACCTCCGGTGGGAAATTCAGGTGCGAGGGAACGATCGTTAAGAGACATGCAACTCCAATGGTTTGAACAAGCAGCGTACAGCCGGCAGGCACGGAGGCCGGGAAAAAGCAGGGAGCGGGGCAATCAAACGGCTGCGTTTATGATACCATTCGCGCTTTTTCGGCCCGGCGGAGCCATGTTCCTTTCGTGTATACCGTAGGTAATGGATGGATGAAGAAATCAGGTAGGAGCATGTGCTTTATGTCTTGCGAACTCAGGAAGGGAACGCTACCTTTGCCAAGCAGAGCAAATGCCGCGCAGGCGGCGGATGCCGCTGCGGTAGTTCAAACCTGTATTTCGGAGATCACCTATGCAGAAGTCCGTCCGCTCCGCCGTTCTCGCCCTTGTCGCGGTAGGCATGTTTGCCGTTGCCGCCGCCAGCTATGCCCTGCCGCAGCCGAGCAGCATGCCCGGCCCCGGTCCCTATCCCTGGGGCAGGCTGACCGCACGTTAAATCCATACTTCTTGAGCTTGCTGCTCCCATGCGGATCTCGAGATGAACTTCCAAGCGAGATCCGCAATTGAACTCGACTCACCATCTCGACCTGCTGATCAACGCCGAGCCGTGTGCCTGGCTGCTGCTGCTGGTCGCCCTTTATCTCGGTAGTCGACGAGCAGACAGCCGAACCCGGAAGGGAAGACTTCGTTCAGCGCGGGTGGATGAAGCCCCGCCCAGCTACACCGCTTTTATAGTGTTCGCCGGTTTACGCTTACTCTCAACGTGTCTGTACCCGGTTTTTGTCGAGTGGCGGCCCTTTGGCGGCATGAGCGCATTTAGCATGCAGGCGATGTATTACCTACTCTTTTGGCTGTTTTATATCGCGGCTACGGTTAGTGTCCTGTTCGTTATTGAAGGTTTGATCCGGAGCAGTCTCAAGGCTCTTCCAGGTTTAGTCTCCCTCGTCATTCCGGCATTTCGTTGGGCTTCTGCCATCGCTTTTCTCATCGCGCTCACAGCACATCTTCCGGTGCTCCATGTCATCAAATTCAATATTTGGATGGACGAGGTTTCCTACTCGTTTGTAGTTTGTATTTGTAGCTTTGAACTTACACTTCTTTCTTTACTATTTACTCGAATCCGGCCGCTTGGCATGTGTTTTCGCAGTCGACCCGTCGGCTTTGGAATTGGGCTTACCATGATGGGCTTCATGGACCTGATTACCGCAGCAGAATACGTCGCGCCTTCGCGTTACCTGGTTTGGCTTGAAGTTGTGAATCAGATCACAATCTTAACGGCAATCGCCATCTGGATTTACTACATCATCCTGCCGGAGCCTTTACGCAAGCCGCACTCACTTTCGCAGGCTTCGCGGCTGATGAAGTGGAACGATATCGCGATCAAGCTGGAGCTGAACGGCAAGCAGGCCGAGACGGTTCCGTTTATTTCCGGGGTGGAGTCGGTGGTGGTGGGGATCTTGAAGAAGCACAATATCGGGAGCGAGCCGTAGATCCGCTTGGAAGCAAGAAAAAGCCGGTGCCCGCGAGAGGCACCGGCTTTTTTCTTGTACGGAATGGAGCTAGTCGGCAGCGACCTCGCCGACTGTTACCGGAGCCTGAACCGGCTCAATGGCGACAAAGCGGCCCGTGCGGCCGCGGTCGACAAACTTGACCAGGCCGTCGATCTTCGCGAACAGGGTGTCATCGCTGCCGATGCCGACATTGGTACCCGGCTTGAGGCGGGTGCCGCGCTGGCGCACGATGATGGAGCCGCCCGTAACGAACTCGCCGCCGAAAGCCTTAACGCCGAGCCGCTGTGCATTGGAGTCGCGGCCGTTTTTGGAGCTGCCTAATCCTTTTTTATGTGCCATCGCTGTTCTCCGTTACCCCTGGGCGGTGTGGGTCTGCCCGTTGACCTGAATCTTGTGGATGCGAACCTGTGTGAAGCTTTGGCGGTGCCCTTGCAGCTTTTTATACTGCTTTTTGCGCTTGTAGTGGAAGACCAGGATTTTTTCGCCGCGGCCTTCGCCGATGACCGTGGCCAGCACCTTGGCGCCCTCACCGGGCTTGGCAAGCGAGCCCGGCTCGCCGGAAAACGCGAGCACATCGCCGAACTCGACCGTGCCGTTTTCGTCGGACACGACTTTTTCCACCTTGAGCACGTCGCCCGGGGCCACGCGGTACTGCTTCCCACCGGTACGAATCACAGCGTACATACAAACTTCCTTCTCGAACCGTGCCTGGTAGGGCGCGGCCGTTTCCTGCGGAGTGATCTGGCTGGGAGCATGCGGCTAACTCCACCCTGCGCCCGGAGTCGCCACGGAGCGTGCAAAAGGGGAGCGGCGCGGAACCTGCCGAACCTCATCAGTGTAGCGTTCTCCTCGTTCCCGGTCAAACGGCGGACAGCCGCGGGCGGGCCGAGCGGAGCAGGTATACGGTCAGAATCGCAATCAAGGGCTCGAACGGGTGCCGGAACCGCGCATGGACGGTGACGAAATAGTAGAGCAGCGGCAGCAGAAGGAAGCAGGCGGCAAACAGCCCGGCAGCCGGAACGCGGCGGCGCAGCGCGACGGCAAGGCCCAGGAGCCCGGTGATGGAGAAAAGCTGATAGTTCAGGCTGCGGCCGTACTCAACCCAGGGGGCGTCATCAGACGGGTGCGGCACGCCGAACCAGAAAAAGTACAGGCGCGTAAGGCTCAGCCGCCAAAAGCGCGGCCAGTCGGCGCGGATGATTTTCTTGGCTTCCTCGCCGCGCATCCGGACGTAGCTCACTTCGCCCATGTCGCGGTACAGGCGCAGCTGGGCGGCGCTTTCGCCGGGGTGGTTGTACTCCATCAGCAGCCCGACCGCGCCCGGGCCGTTGCCGAGGTAGAGCTCCGCGCCGAAGTTGCCGCGTAGCGGTACCCAGTGGTGAAAGACCTCCCAGTTGCGCAGACTCCAGGGTGCGATGACGGCCAGGCACAGGACCCCGGCCAGGGCGGCGCGGCTCACCTGCCGGGCATGGAAGCCGCCCAGCAGAATCCATATGCCGGTAACAGGCAGCATGATGCAGACCTCGGGATTGGAAAGCGCGAGGAGCCCCCAAAGCAGGCCGAAAGCCGCCCAGCGGCCTGTCGTTTGCCCGCTGCCCGGCTCGCCCTCCGCCTCGCCGACCCCTCGCATGCGCAGGGCGAGCACCAGCACGGAGGAGAAGAGGAAAGCGGTGAGCGTCATCTCCCAAACCCAGCGAACGGCGTACTGCATGGCCGCGGGATACAGGGCCCAGGCCCAGGCGGACCCAAGGGCGATACCCGGGCCGCCGTGCCGCCTGAAACAGCGCGCCGCGATTTCGTACACGGTGCGGACCATGAGCGCATTGAGCACGCAGTTCATCGCGAGCAGAACCCATGCCGAAAACGCGGAATACACGCCGAAGAGCTTGAAAACCGCGGCAATTAGAAGCGGGTAGGCGGGCGTGACCCATGCGGTAGGCCCGGTACGGCCGTGGAAAGGGTCGGCAAAGCCGTGGCCCGAGACCAGCGCGCGGGCGATGCGGGCCATCTCCCAGCCGAACTGGAAGTGGTCCTCATAGGGCCGGATGCGCCAGGTATGCGCCAGCGTCATGTAGCCGAGGCGGAGGGCGAGAGCGACCCAAACAATGGACGGCGGGGCTTGGAAGGGTCCTGGTCCTGGAGGGCCCGCGGGTGCGGCGCTAGGCGCGGTGCGCAGCAGCGGCGGGCGGGCTCTTCCGCGGGGGGCCGCCCGCGGGGCGCCCGCCGACATCGTCGCGGCGGCACGGGGCCTGCGTCGATGACCTCGCAGGTCATGCCGGCGCCGCGCTACCGGTAACGAC
>CAXTSG010000079.1:8241-11876 GCA_964246825.1 uncultured Acidobacteriaceae bacterium
GCGGCGGAGTGCGGGTACCAGGAACCGGGCGAAGCCCACACGGCGTAGTTGCTTACCAGAAAAAACGAGGTAGAGGCCAGCAGCGCGGAGCCGGCAACGCGTGCAAAGCCGGGGCGGCCGCGCAGCAGCAGGTAGCCCAGGGCGATCGTGAGCGCGTACCAGGCCCAGGTCAGCAGGTAAGCGCCGATGTGGAAAGGGTAGCCGTAGACCATGCGCGTCAGGTACCAGTCGCCCCCGGCGAGGGCCGCGACCGGGAAGGCGGCCAGCGCGAGACGCTCGCGCGCGCCCCAGAACAGCAGGGCCCCGCCGACCGCGGTGAAGTTCCACCAGGGGTGCGGCAGCACATGGCTGGCGACGGCAAACAGCAGCACCAGCACGGGCAGCACAAGGGACGAAAAGGAGCGGTTGCGGTCAGCGGGGGCCATTAACTTATTCTCTGGGGCACGCCGGAAGGGGTCAAGGGCTTGTGCTCGGCAGGGGCAGCCGGCAAGGGCTGCTTCAGCGGCTGGGGCGCGGCTCCGCCGGCCGTCGAGGGCGAGGTACCGCGAATGCGCCGCGCCAGGATGCGGATGGTGGCCACGACCGGAACGGAAATCAGCGCGCCCACCACCCCGGCGATTTCGCCGCCGGCCAGGACCGCGAAGATTTGCAGCAGCGGGTTGATTTCCAGCGATTTGCCCATGATGCGCGGGGCGGTCACGTAATCCTGACAGAGCCGCCAAACGGCGATAAAGATAAAGAGCCAAAGCACATGCGCGTAGCCGGCAAGGGTGGCAATGGCCAAGACGGCAATGGCGGCAACCGCCGGACCGACCACCGGAATGAACTCAAGAAAGCCGGCCAGCGGACCCAGAAGCACGGCGTATGGCGCGCGCAGGAGGCTGAGAACCACGGTATAGGCCACCAGGGTGAAGGCGGCCAGGGTGATCTGCGCGCGGATATAGGACCCGAGCATGACATTGACGTCGCCAAGCAGCCCGCGGATCATGTTCCGCTCCGTGCCGGAGCGGCCGAGCTCCACGGTTTCCTGCGCGATGTCCATGCCCTGGCGCAGAAAGAAAAGGCTCAGGATGGGGATAAGGATGAGCCACCAGACATGCTGCGCGGGCTCGGCGAGCTTGGCGCCGATAACCTTGCCGTAGCCGAGAATCTCTTCCCGGTGGCTGATGAGGTAGGTCTGGATTTGAGCGGTGACGGCGGGCCTGAGGTGGTGCGCCTGCCCGAAGTGCTGCACCAGCTCGCCGGAGGAAAGCCGGCCGAGCAGGGAAGGAAGGCTGACGGCCAGCTCCTTGCTTTCATCGCCCAGGCTGGGCCCGGCAATAAACCCGACCGCGATCAGAACGCCCAGCAGCACGGCATACACCACAAGGATGGCCTTGCCGCGGCCGCGGACCGGCCGCTCCAGCCGGGCGACGAGCGGCTCCAGAAAGTAGGCGAACAGCACCGCGAAAAGAAATAGCGTCAGCGTTTCCCGAGCCGCATGCAGAAAGGCGAGCACGATCGCAAAAACAAAAGCCGTGCAAAGGATGCGGGCGGTGCGCGCGTCCCACAGCTGGTCCAGGAAAGTTTTGTTGCCGGCCAAAGGTGTTTGAAGTCCTGAAGGCGTCGTTTCTGAAGGCATGGCGTTCCATTTCGGGTGCGGGGGAGGGCGGCCGGCATGGCCGCCGGGGCTTAGTTCTTAACGTCCGCAATGGTATCCCTGCCCGCGTGCGCGGCCTGCCCGGCCAGGTCCTTGCCGCGGCCGCCCCCCTCGTCCACGGCACCCTGCCCTTGAAGCTGCTCATCGCCGGTCAACTTGCCGAAGCCTTGTTCCAGCTTGCCGCCGAGCACACCGCCGGTACCCTTGACACGGTTTTTCGTGCCCCAGCCGCTTACCTGCGACTGAAGATCGTCGGCATCGTCCGCCGAAGGATCGGCAAGGAGAACATAGGCCGCGACTCCCAAGCAGGTCGCGCCGAGAATCCACATAAGTTTGCTCATAAGCATTACACTCCGTGCCGAATGGATGCGGAGGGCGGCTTTCCAGTTGTTCTCCCGCGCCTTCTCGGCGTGCTTTCGGCAAACTGGAGAGAAGATTACGGCTGCCGGCGTCCGTCCATCCACTGCTCCAGCAGCTCGCCGCGCGCGCCGACCACCACGTAGCCGGCCAGGATGGGCGCGGTGTCTTCACCCGGCGGCGCAAAGCGCGCATCGCGGAAAACAACAGTGCGCGCCCCCGGGGGCAGCGCGGCCGGGTCGCCGGGCGGAGCTACGGGGCCGATGTCTTCCGTGATGGGCCAGCTGGACCAGCCGCCGTAAACCCGGCCCAGGTAGCTTTGCTTGGCGGCGGCCGCGGCCGGGGTTACGGGCGGCTTTGCCATGGTTTCGCCGGGGTCCACGCGGTCCGATAAGGTGTGCACAACGGCTGTTCGGTAGCCGTCGCGGGTTTCAGACAGGGTGTGCCAGGTAAACGGATCGGCCATGACGGGCTCGGCGGCAACGCGGGTGAGTGGCTCGCGGCCGGCGCTGTCGGACTGCCGCAGGAGCGTCATGGCGTGGAGGCTTTCCGCGTTGCGCAGGCCGTACAGGAGACCCACGACCGTGAGAGCCGCGATGGCCGCCCGGCGGCCGCGCAGCTGCCCGGGCCGCGGCCGCCGCATTTTGCCGTCCACCAGAGCCAGCAGCGCCGGCAGGAGAAGGCCCCCCAGCAGGGCCGCGAACATAACCGGCTCAAAGATGAAAACGATGCTCCAGGCATACCAGTGGGAATTGAAGGGGAAGAACGGCCGGAGGCCGTAGTTGTTGGTGTAGTCGAGCAGCAGATGGCTCGCGTCGGCAAGGAGGCACAGCCCGTAAATCCAGGCCCAGCGTACCGGCCGCGCGGGCGAGCCGCGCCGCAGCCGGGCAACGGCCCAAACGATCCCGGTCACGGCAAGCGCCATCAACGGCGCGCCCAGAAAGGTATGGGTGATGCCGCGATGCCGGCAAAAGCCCGTAACCGGGCCGCCGAGGCCCGCGATCACGTCGATGTCCGGCGCTTCAGCGGCGAGGGTCATGGCGAGCGTGGCGTAGGCGGTTTTGCGGTTGAAGCCGGAGCGCCCGAGGCATGCGCCGGTCAGGAAGTGGGTCACGGGGTCCATACGCTGTGTGTACCAGAGAAGCGGGCGGCGCGGCGGTAGTCTTATAGAAAGAGATGGAAACCGAAAGCAGGCTGCTGACCCTCCTGGAGCTCGGCCGTGTCGAGTACGGGCGGGCGCTTCGCCTTCAGGAGCAGATGGTGGAGCTGCGGCGGGCCGGCGCGGTGAGCGATGTGCTGCTGCTGCTGGAGCACCCGCCGGTGCTGACCCTGGGGCGCAATGCGGGCCGGGGCAACATCCTGGCGAGCGACGGCGAGCTGGCCGCGCGCGGGGTGGCGCTGCACACGGTCAAGCGCGGCGGCGACGCGACGTATCACGGGCCGGGGCAGCTGGTGGGCTACCCTATCCTGGACCTGCGCGCCTGCACGCTCCCGAGCGGCGCGCGGCTGGGGGTGGTAGATTATGTGCGGCGGCTGGAGGAGGTGCTGATCCGCGTCGCGGGCGAGCATGGGGTGCGCGCCGGGCGGGTCGCGGGGCGCACCGGGGTGTGGGCCGAGCCGACGGCCGCCGGAGGCGAGG
>CAXTSG010000080.1:0-2732 GCA_964246825.1 uncultured Acidobacteriaceae bacterium
GGTAAATGTTGCCGCCGGCGCTGTTCAGCCCGCCGGGGTTCACGAACAGGGCAAGCTGGATCGAGCCGACCTGCTGCGCCTGCGTTTGGCCGGGCTGCGTCACGGACACGGTGCCGTCCGCGCCGATCGTAACCGCGGTGGCGTCCGGCGGCACGGTAATGCCGGGCTGCAAGGGGTCGCCGTTCGGCGTGACCACATTGCCCTGGGCATCCAACTGGAACGAGCCGGAGCGGGTATAGCCGGTCTGCCCGTTCGGCAGCAGAATCTGAAAAAAGCCCTGGCCCGAGATGGCCATATCCAGCTGGTTGCCGGTGGACTGCAGCTCGCCCTGCGTTTGAATGATTTCCGTCGAGGTCGGCCGCGACCCGAGGCCCACCTGCAGGCCGGACGCGACCGTGGTCTGCTGCGACGCGGCCGCGCCGGGCGAAATCTGGTTCTGGTAAAGCAGGTCGGCGAACTGCACGGTGCGCTGCTGGAAGCCGGCAGTGCTGGAGTTCGCGAGATTATTGGCGATGGCATCGAGGTTCAGCTGCTGGGCGGTCATGCCGCTGGCTGCGGTGTAAAGAGCGCGAATCATGGACTTAGAAACTCCTTCAAAAGATTTGCGGTTAGCCGTTGATGCGCGGCAGATCCTGCGCCGCGGTTTTGTTCATTTCTGTATCGAACAGAGATAGCGCGTGGCGCATGGTCTCCGCCGAGCGCTGCGCGTCGATCAGTGCGACGACGCTCGTGACCGGGTTGACGTTGGAGCTTTCGAGCATGCCCTGGCTGACCGTGGTTCCCGAAGCCGGCACGACGCTCTGCGCGGGCGCGGAGTAAAAGTTGTTCCCGGCCCCGGTCGGCTCCGTGCCGGGGGCAAACTCCACCAGCTTGAGGCGGCCGACCACCGCGCCGTTGGACGAAAGCGTCCCGTCGGCGCTTACCGTGACCGCTCCGGGCCCAACCTGGATCACGCCGCCCTGCCCCAGCACGGCTTCGCCCGTGCTCGTGGTGAGCTGGCCCTGCGGCGAAACCCGAAATGCGCCGTTGCGGGTGTACTGCGTACCGTTCGCTGTCGCTACGGCAAAGTAGCCCGGACCCTGGAGGGCGAAGTCCATGGGATTGTTTGTGGAGACCAGCGAGCCCTCCACCTGATCCATGTGCGTGGAGCCGAGCACGCCGTAATTGTTAGTGACCTGGTTCAGCACGGAGCCGAGCGGGTGGCGGCCGGACTCGGCCAGCACCGCGCTGAACGAGCCCTGCCGGGCGCGAAAGCCCGTGGTGCCCGCATTGGCAAGATTGTTGGCGATGGCGTCGAGCGAGTCCGTGCGCGCCATCAGGCCGGCGCAGGCCGCATACAGTCCGCTGTTCATTCCCCTGTCCTCGCCCGCTGTAACTGCAAGACAAGGGCCAATCCAAAGCAGGCAAAACTTGCCTAGTTTGCGCCGGAACAGCCGGGCGGCGGTCTTTCCCGCCATGCTTTGTGAGCGAACCGTGAGAAGGAACTTCGCCGCGGTGAGGAAATGCTGAGAGCTTCCTTTAAGCGATCCGACCCGGCAGGTAGCCGGTGCCCTGGGACCATGCACGGGCATGGTGAAGCAGCGTTCCCCAGGCCGCGGGCAGCCTTCCCCCCGTCACCACCAGGCTTAGGAGCTCTGAAAGCTGCCAGTGTTCTGCGAGCTGCGCGGGTGAAGCTCCATAGGGAGGCCAGCCCAGCAGCGCCGGCAGCTGCGCCGCATCCCGAAGCAGCCCGACAAGATAGGCTTCCTCCGGGCAGATGCCGTCCGTATGCTCGGCAACCAGCCAGCAGGCATAGGCAAAAGCGCGTGCCCGCTCCCAGAACGCGGTAAGCTCCCCAAGCCGAATCTCCGTCGCGGCAACCCGCTCGATCGCCTCGGTGGAAACAGCTTCCATCCAGGCAGCGGTAGGCAGCACGGCCAAGCAGTCTTCCATCCGCGCGGAAGGAGCCGTCCCCCCTGCCTCACGGCCGGCAAGGCGAAGAATCTCCAGAGTAGCCCCGAGATCGTTGCGGATGATCTCGGCCGCGGCCCGGAGGTCCACGGAGCGCTCGGCCAGCAGCAGCTCCATCTGCATGCGCGTTGCCAGCCGGGTAGGTACGGGGGGCAGGCCGCCTGTATGCAGAACAGCAAGCGGAGCTGCTGCCCGGGGGCTGGAGTGTGCCGGCGAGATGGAAAAAAGGGAGTTCACCTGAATGCCTGTCCTTCTATCGGCACTAAGGTTCTTTTTGTTCAATCGGCGGCGCGGACTACAGCACCATGGGCTGCAATACCTCGGTCACCCGTACTCCGTAGTTGCCGTCGACGATCACAGCCTCGCCGCGGGCGATAACGCGTCCGTCCAGGATCAGCTCCACCGGCTCGTCTACCTCGCGGTCCAGCTCCACCACCGAGCCGCCGGCAAGGTCCATGATCTCCCGCAGGGAAAGCTGCCGCTGGCCGAAGCGCAGCGTCACATTCAACTCCACATCCATCACCAGGCCCAGATTGCCGCCGGTAAGCCCGGAAGCCTCCGCGGCAGCGTGGATGCGCGCCAGCCGCCCGAGCCCTCTTTGGAGCTCGCCGTCGGCCGCCAGGATTAGCGAAAATCCGGCCGGCGCGCCGAGCCGCGCCACCGGCTCCCAATCCTCCGGCAATTCCGCCCCTTCGGCAAGGCTGACGCGCACGCTGCCGTAGTGCGCGAACAGCGCGGCGGCAAGCGGCTCGCACACGGCACCCAAAGCCCGCTCGAGGAAC
>CAXTSG010000080.1:2742-11845 GCA_964246825.1 uncultured Acidobacteriaceae bacterium
GGAACCGCGCCGCGTCTTCCCCATCCGGAGATGCCGCGGGGCGGGCAACGAAAAAGCATTGCCCGCTGAGCGCGCCCTCAAAGCGAAGAGAGTGGATGGCCGCGTCGGCGTCGGGCAACGCTTCCTGCTTGGGGGGCGCGGCTGCCGGGGCAAGCTCGGTATGCGGCGCGCCCGCAAGCTGCAGCTGCTCCTGGAGCAGCGGGGCCAGGATGCCGGCAAAGCCGGGCTGTTCGTCCTTGGGATGTATCTCCATGTGGCTCACTCCGTTTCGGTTATTCCTGCGCCCAGTTTGCCGCGGGCAGCGGCGCAATCAGCTCCACCGCTTTGCTCTTGCCGCTGCGCACGGGCACAGCTTCAAAAAAGTCCTTCCCCTCCAGCTGGAGCCTGCCGGAAGACTCCACCGGAGCCCCGAGCCGAAACACGGTGCCGACCGAAAGCGCCGCCAGCTCGCGCACGGGTACGCGCATCTCCGGCAAGCCGCCCGCCAGCGTGAAGCGGCACTCCAGAATCCGCTCTTCCAGCGGCAGGCGCGGGAAATAGCGCACCTCCCCGCGCGCATTTTGGGGGTCGGCCTTGATGTTGCGTACCAGGTGGCCGCCGACCGAGGCCGGAAACGCAATCTGGAGCAGCCCCGCAACGCCGGCGAGTCCTACATCGAACTTCACCAGCAGGACTTTCTCCGTCGGAGGAAACAGCTTGTGCACCATGGAAGGCCGCACGCTTTGGCCGGGCGTCACGGAAACGCCGATCGCCTGCCACGCGCGCTCAATCTGCTGCGCGATCAGCGCGATCGCGCTTTGCAGAATCTCCTCGTCGATTTCCGTAAGCTCGCGCGAAGTGTCCACGGCCGCGCCCAGGCCGCCCAGCAGCAAGTCGATCATGGTGTAAAGCAGCCCCCCGTCCATCTCCAGCAGCAGCGTGTGCGAGGCCGGGGCAAGCGTGCAGGGCAGGATGTAAACGGCCGCGGCGAGCGCCGCGCGGTACTCCTCCATCGTCATCTGTTCCAGCGATTGCAGCTTGATCTCAAGCGCGGTGCCGAGATACACGTCAAGCGTGTTCATCAGGTTGCGCGCGAGCGCCTCGTGCAGCGTCTTCAGCGCGCGGGCGCTCTCGTTGGAAAGCCTGCCCGCGGAGCGGAAGTTGCACGGCTGCACCGTGCGCTCGCCTTTGTTCCTGTCTGCCTTCATCAGTTCACCCCAACGGCCGTAACGCCCAGCGCCGCGCGCAGCTTGCCGATGGCCGCGTGGTGCAGCTGCGACACCCTTGATACGGCGATGCCGACTACCTCCGCGACTTCCTTCATGGTGAGCTCCTCCTTGTAGTAAAGCGAAAGCACCAGCTGCTCGCGCTCGCCCAGCGCGGCAACGGCTTCCGCGAGCTGCTGCTTCTGCTCGGCCTTCAGGCACAGATCAAACGGGCTCTCTTCTCGGCTCGGCGCGGTTTCGATCAGGTCTTCCGCGTCGCTGCTTTCCGCGCCCGCGAAGCCTTCCCGGCCGACAATCTGCAGGCTGTCGATGCTGCGCATCGCCGTGTCGAGCTCCTCCAGCGAAAACCCCATCTCCCGCGCGACTTCTTCCTTTTCCGGCTGGCGGCCCAGCGCAAGCTCCAGGCGCTGAGCGGCGTCCTTGATCTCGCGCGCCTTGCGCCGCATGCCCCGCGAGCCCCAATCCAGCGAGCGGAGGCTGTCCAGAATCGCGCCGCGGATGCGAAAACGCGCAAAGGTCTTGAACTGCGCGTTGCGGGCGCTGTCGTAGTGCTTATACGCTTCCAGCAGGCCGATCACCCCCGCATGGACCAGGTCCTCCAGCTCCACGCCGGCCGGGAGCCGCTCCAAAATGCGGGACGCAATAAAGTACACCTGCGGCAGCTCATCCAGAATGGCCTGGTCTCGCTTCGCATCGCCCGGCGCCGCCGGCGGCGGCGCCGCGGCGCTTCCGAGATTGCGGTACAGGGCATGGGCTTCGGTCATCGGCTCACCTCGTTCTCATTTCCGGCTCTCATCTTCGGCCTCGGTTCTCATCTACCGCACCACCCCGACCGACTGCACGGCGACCAGGGGTGGAATTTCTGTCGGGGCAATCACCGTCAGCTTCGGCAGAAACGGCTCCATCAAGCGCCGCAGATAGAACCTGCCCGGCGACGCGCACAGCAGCACCGGCGGGGCATCGCTGACCGTGTCACCGAAGCTCCCACGCAGACTATCTAGCACTTTGCGGGCCACACTGATCTGGAGCGCGCTCCCTCCTATCTGCCCGCCCTGCGCGTTGGCCGCGCGCATGCACTCTTCTTCCAGCTGGGCGTCCAGCGTCACCACCTTGAGCGCGCCTTTGTCGTCAAGCAGCGGACGGATCAGCGAGCGGCCGAGCGTGTGGCGCGCGGCCTCTACCAGCGCAATTGGATTCTTGTTGGCGGCCGCCATATCCACCAGCGCTTCCAGGATCGAGCCGAGATCGCGAATGGACACCTGCTCCCGCAGGAGCTGCTGCAAAACCTTCTGCACCTCGCCCAGCGTCATCAGCTTGGGGATAAGCTCTTCCACCAGCTTCGGGTGCGAATCGTTGAGCCGGTCGATCAGCCGCTTGGTTTCCGCGCGCGTCAGCAGCTCATAAGCGTTGCGCTTGATCAGCTCGGCCAGGTGCGCGGCCAGCGCGGAGGTCGTGTCCACCACCGCGTAGCCTGCGGCGATGGCCTTGGCCTGGAGGTCGGGCGTGATCCACTTCGCGGGCGCGTTAAAGGCAGGCTCCCGGGTATCGATGCCGGGTAAGGGGAGCGGCTGCGGGTCCGAAGGGATGGCCAGCATCTGCCCCCGGCGCAACTCGGCGCGCGCGATTTCCACTCCGCGCAGGTGCACGACGTACTCGCAATCCTTGAGCGAAAGATTGTCCGTGATGTGGATGGAAGGCACCAGAAACCCAAGCTGCTGGGCAAGGTTCTTGCGCAGCGCCTTGATGCGCACGAGCAGTTGGCCGCCCTGCTTTGCATCCACCAGCGGCACCAGACCCGCGCCAACCTCCAGCATCAGCTCGTCCAGCTTCAGAAGAGCATCCATCGGCTCGGGCACCGGCAGCCCGGGCGCGCCTTTGCCGGGCTGCGCCGCCGGTGCGGCTTCGTCCGCGTCCTCCGGCTTCGGCTCGGTTTTCAGCTTCTGCGCGGCGTAAAAAAGCAGCCCGCCCAGCGCGAAAAAGGCAATTTTCGGCAGCCCCGGAATCAACCCGAAAGCGCACAGAACGCCGCCCGCGATACGCAGGAGGCGCGGGCTTGCCAGCAGCTGCCGGCTCACGTTGACGCCGAGCGACTCGCGGCTGGCCGCCCGCGTTACCACAATGCCGCCCGCGACAGACACCAGCAGCGACGGCAGAATCGCGACCAGCCCATCGCCCACCGTGAGGATGGTGTAGGTCTTGAGCGCTTCGGCGAACGGGATGCCCTGCTGAAACACCCCGATCAGGAAGCCGGCAATGATGTTGATCGCCATGATGAGAATGGTGGCCAGCGAGTCGCGCTGCGAAAAGCGCGCCGCGCCGTCCATCGCGCCGCAAAACTCCGCCTCGCGCGACACCGCCTCGCGCCGCTTGCGCGCCTGCTGCTCCGTGATGACGCCCGCGTTCAGGTCCGCGTCGATCGCCATCTGCTTGCCCGGCATCGCGTCGAGCGTAAAGCGCGCCGTAACCTCCGCCGTGCGCACCGCGCCGTGGCTGATGACCAGGTACTGGATCGCCGTCAGCGCGAGAAACAGCACAAAGCCCACGATGTAATTGCCGCCGACCACGAACTGTCCGAACGCCTCAATAACATGCCCGGCCGCCGCCGGTCCGTCCGAGCCGTGCAGCAGAATGCGGCGCGTGCTCGCCAGGTCCAGCGAAAGCCGCATCAGCGTGAGCAGCAGCAGGAGGCTCGGAAAGACGGAAAACTGCAGCGGCTTCAAAATCTGGATCGCGGTCAGCAGCACCAGTACCGACGCGGTAATGGAAACGGTGAGCAGCAGGTCGAGCACAAAGCCCGGCAGCGGCACCAGCATGACAAACAGCATGGCCACGGCGGCAACCGGTACGATCGAGTCGCCGGAAGCGCGGAGCATGCCCGACAGGGACCGGGCCGCGGCGGGGGCGGGCGTTTTTACAGGTGGTTTCATGAGGGAATCGGGGCTCCTGAAGCATTGCGGCTGCGCCGGCGCAGCTCTTGCGCGCGAAGCTCGGCCTGCGCGCGAAATACCACAACAAGGATGTCGGCGACAGCCTGGTACAGCGCCGCCGGGATGGTGTCGCCCACCTCGACGCCCTTGTAAAGCGCCTGCGCGAGCGGCCGGTTTTCCATCAGCGGAATGTTGTTTTCCTCCGCGATCTCGCGGATTTGCAGCGCAAGGAGGTCCAGGCCCTTGGCGACCACGATCGGCGCGGGCATGGCCGGCTCATAGCGTAAGGCGACCGCATAGTGCGTCGGGTTGGTGACCACAACGGTGGCCGTCGCGGCCGCCTTAAGCGCGAAGCGCCTGCGCATCTGCCGGCGAATGCGGCGGATGCGGGCCTTGATCGCCGGATTGCCGTCGGTCTGCTTCAGCTCGTCCTTGACGTCCTGCTTCGACATCTTCAGGTCGCCCTCCATCTTGCGCCACGTCAGGGCGTACTCGACGGCAGACCAGACAAGCAGCACCAGGCCGCACTTCCACCCGACGGACAGCGCCGCCGTGCCCAGAAAACTCGCAAACGTCCCGAGGTTGTCCGAGGAAGCATGGACGATGAGCGCCCAGTTCGCGCGAAGCGTGCTCACGCCGATCCACGCGATAGCCCCGAAAGGCAGCAGCGATTTCAGGAGATTGCTGAAGCCCTGGATCGAGAAAATCTGCTTCACCCGCGATGCCGGGCTGATGCGCTCCGGCTTCAGCTTGAGCGCCCCCGGCGCGACCGTAAAGCCGCCCTGCGCCAGCTGCGCCCCAAGCGACAGCAGCATCGCCGCGCCCAGCACCGGCACCATCCAGCGCAGCACCTCCACCGCGCACCAGAACAGCATCGGCCCGTTCGGCTCCAGGTCCTGAGCGCTGGCAATGTCCAGCAGCTCCCGGTAAAAGCCTGTCCAGCGCACCGCCGCATCGCGTCCCAGCAGCATCAGCGCCCACACCACGCCGACCGCGGCAAGCACGGCCGGCAGCTCGCGCGACCGCGCGACCGAGCCCTGCTCCCGCGCCTTTTTGCGCTGCTTCGGCGTCGCCTGTTCTGTTTTGTTTGCGTCTGCCATGGGATCAACGAGCCTTGTCTTAATGAGCCAGGTGCAGCAGTCGGGTGCCGAGCGCGACGGCGTGGAGAAACAGGCCGCGAAACATCTCCGGCCAGTATTTGAGCGTGGCAATCAGCACCAGCAGCCCCAGCACGCTCTTGACCGCGGGCCCCAGCAGCATCACCGGCAGCTGCGGCGAGGCTTTGCCGAGCAGCCCCAGTACCAGGTCCGTCAGAATGGTGGCTGAAAGCACCGGTGCCGCCAGCTCCACGCCGACCGCGAACACCGCCGCGCCGGCCGCGAGCGCCGTGTGCACAAACGCCCGGCTCAGGTGCGCCGAGCCCGGCGGCAGATACGTGAAGCTGTCGCCGATGGCATGAAGAATCCAAAGGTGTACATCCAGGCGCAGAAAGATAAGCATCGCGATCGCCTGATAAAACGTAGCCACCACGGTGGACTCCGCCTGCGTACTCGGGTCAAGAATGCTGACCAGCGAGTAGCCCATCTGCACGCTCAGGATTTGCCCGGCCATCTGCACGGCGTCGAACACCAGCGACGTCGCGATCCCCATGGCCGCCCCCACCAGCAGCTCGCCCAGCACCAGCAGCGGCCACTCGCCGAGCGCAACCGCATGAAGCCGCGGCGCGACCGCCGGATACAGCACCAGGGAAAGCGCCAGAACAAGGCCTGCTTTAATCCGCGGCGTGATCGACCCGCTGCCGAAAAACGGCGCGAACAGCATCAGCCCGGACAACCGCACGCTGATGCAGAAAAACCCGCTCAGGATCGCAAACACCGGAATCGTAATCACTGGAGCACCTTGTGAAAGTCGCCCAGCAGGTGCGTGGTGTAGTTGGCCAGGTGCCGCCACATCCAGGGCATCAGGAAAAACAGCGCCGCGCCGGTCGCCAGCAGCCGCGGCACTGAAGACAGCGTCTGGTCCTGCAAGGACGTAAGCACCTGCACCACATTGACCAGCAGGCTCACGGCAACCGCGACCAGCAGCACCGGCCCTACCAGCAGCACCACCTCCATCAGCATGCCGCGGCCCAGCGCGACCACCGCATCGACGCCCATCAGTGAAAGCTCCGCATCAAGGCGCCGATCAGCAGGTGCCAGCCGTCCACCATGAGGAACAGCAGCAGCTTGAGCGGCGTTGAAATCACCACGGGCGGCAGCTGCATCATGCCGACCGAGGTCGTAATAGAGGCGACCACCATATCCACGATCAGAAACGGCAGAAACAGCACCGTGCCGATCTGGAAGCCGGCCTTGAGCTCGGACAGAATATACGCCGGCAGCAGCACGCGAAAGGAAAGGTCATCCACCGTGCGCGGGCGCGGCTCCTGCGCAAGCTCAAGAAATAGCGCCGCATCCCGCTCGCGCACATAGTGCGCCATAAAGTGCCGCATCGGCTCGCCCGCGCGCACCACTCCATCCAGCGGCGTGATCTTGCCCCTCTGCACCGGCACGATCGAGTTCTTATAAATCACCTCGCCGACCGGCTGCATCAGGAAAAAAGTGAGAATCAGCGAAAGCCCGATAAGCGTTTGATTGGAAGGCGTCGTCTGCAAACCCAAAGCCTGCCGAAGAAAATGGAACACGATCAGCAGCCGGGCAAACGGTGTAATGCACAGCAGCAGCGAAGGGATCAGCGTCAGCAGCGTGAGCAGAACAACAATGCCCCACGACGCCGACGAGCCCCCCAGCCCGCTGATGTGAATGTCGCCGTCGGGTGCCGGCGTAAGCGCCGGGGCAGCACTAACAGCGGGCCCTGCCGTCACGGCATCCGTCTGCGGGGCTGCGGCCGCCTGGGCCCGCGCCGGGCAGAAAAGCGCCGCTGCCAGCAGCACGGCGGTAGCCGCGCGCTTCAGACTATCCCGATACAAGCCTGAGCGCATCAACGGAGGTGCTCCTGCTCACCCTGCTGCCGCAGCACTTCGCTGAACGCGGGCGGCGCGCCCCCGTCCAGGGTGGCCAGCAGGGAAACACCGTCCGCTCCGCCGCCGATCAAAAACTGCGATCCATCAATGTGAATCACCGCCGCAAATCGCTTTTCGCCGAGCGACACGGTTTCCACTACCCGCAGCCGCTTGCCTTTTTGCTGCGCCGTGGGCCTGGCGCGAAACCAGCGCCAGGCCGCGCCTATGCCCGCCGCCAGCTCCTTCAAGGAGCGTGCGAAGTGCGCTCCGACCTCGTGCGGCGCAGCCGCGTGCTCCTCAACAGGAGGCGGCTCGGGTGCCGGCGCGGGCTGGGCAACTGCCTGAAGACGGGAGCGCACGGCCGTTTCCGTTTGCCGGCGCGCGACGGAAAAGGGCTTGGTTCTCATGCCAAATCCGTGATGCGGGCGGCCAGCCGCTCGCCGACAACTTCAAACTCGCTCCATGCCAGCAGCAGCCCGTTCACCCGAAGCGGAATATCCATGCTCTGGTGGCAGCTCGTTTCCAAAACCGTGCCCGGTGCCAGCTCCAGCAGCATGCGCACCGTGAACCGCACCACCGCGACCTCCAGCGCCAGGGTGCAGGGCAGCCACGGCAGTACCTCCACCGGCTTCCGGCTCGGCAGCCCTCCTTCGGCGGCGGAAACAGTTTCGGCTACCTGCAATGCAGTGTTCATCCCGGCAGTCTCCCTCACGGCACGCACCCGGCAAAAAGGGTGCTTGCAGAAGAGGGTTGCAAGCCAACGGCCAAAGCGGGACGGCTCCCTCGCAACGCGCGTTACCAAAGGCAGCAAAACCCGCTTGCCCGGGCATTTTGTACGGGAAAACACTGAGAAACGCGCCTAAACGGCAGCAGGGGCACTTTCTTACAAAGCGCTCGATGAGCACACCGTGAGAGCGGCCGCACCCGGGACCATAGATTCCGGTCCGGCAGCAGCCGCGTCTTCTCCCGGCGAGTCGCGCCGCGCTCATCAGCCGCTCATGAAGGCAGCAGCAGCGCTGCCTTCGCAAGCCTAAGCCTGCAGCATGGCCAGCGTAGCCTGCGACACCTGGTCAAACGTGGTCACGGCCTTTGCATTCGCTTCATACGCCTGCTGCGCCACGATCATCTTTGAGAACTCGCTGGCCACGTCCACGTTCGAGCTTTCGACCGAGCCGCCCGTGATGGTGCCGCGCCCGCCGCTGCCGGCAAGGCCGATCTGCGCCGGGCCGGAGCCGGAGGTTACCTGGAAAAGGTTATTGCCGATCTCCGTCAGCCCCTGTACGTTGGCAACGTTTGCCACCGCGACCTGCCCCAGCGCCACGGTCGTGCCGTTGGAAAGACTGCCCTGAATGGTGCCGTCTGCTTCAATCGTGTAGCCGGTAATGCTGCCCGCCGCCTGGCCGTTGGGCGTCACGCTGGTCGTGCGGCATTTGCCAGGTTCCAGCTGATGTTCATGCTCGCGGCACCGTCGGCAAACCCGGGAATCTGAATCGAAATAGGAGCATCCGTTGTGACCGGCGGCGTGGTCGAACTGGTCACGGTCGGCGAGGTCAGGTTGCCGCTCGAGTCAAAAGTCAGAGTGCCGGCGGTCCCGTTGGCGTTGGCAGGGGTTGAGGTTGTCAGCGTCTGCGTGGGTGCGGTTGAGCTGGTCGGGTTCGCCAGGGCCGAGCTTGGGATTGTCACCGCATAGCTCCAGGTATCGGCTGCGGTCTTGGTGTAGTTGATGGTGAGATTCTGCTGAGCGCCGAGTGAATCGAAAACCGTGATGTTGGAGGAGGTCGTCGCGCCTACGGCCGCGCTTGCGTCCAAATTGATGTCAGCGGTGAAGTCGCTGGTGGCCACCGCCGGCAGCGTCATGCCCGCGCCCACCGCCAGCGGCTGGAGCGGCGCGGCTGTGTTCACCGTGCCCGCGAATGCGGGCTACCCCATCACGAGAGAGCCGTCGGGCGCGACCCGCTGGCCGCGTGGCT
>CAXTSG010000081.1:0-4282 GCA_964246825.1 uncultured Acidobacteriaceae bacterium
CCGCCGCGCCGCCCCGGGCCGGCCCCGGGTCCGCTGTACCGCTCGCCCTTGCGGCACCGAAGATTGCAGCCGAATGAGAACAGTCCGGCGACGGCACATGAGCCTGTTCGGCGTCCCCCGAACTTCCCTGCAAAAATGGAGTGCCATGATGGGAAAATGAGAAACACCTTAGTACCGTAGGCGCGATTCTCTGCTTCCCGCGCCTGAGCGGTCCGGTTTACAGTCGGTCCTCAGGAACCCAGGATTTATGAATACGAACCGACTGCTCCCTTCCGACTGTGAGCAGCCTGCGGCCCTCCACGGCCTAGAAACCGTGGAGTCCGAGGCTGATGTATGCACCCCGTCCCTTCCCGCGAGTGCTCCCCGGCAGGAAGGACGCTTGCTCGTCATTGAGGACGATGTTCCCTTGGCGCGCCTGCTCGGCTCCTGGCTGGAAACGCAGGGCTTCACGGCGGATCTGGCGCATGACGGCGAGGATGCTTCGGCGAAGATGGACGCTCACCGCTACACCCTTGTTCTACTCGACCTCAATCTTCCCAAGATCGACGGTCTCACCCTGCTGAACAAGCTGAGCGCCGAGTGCTCCGAC
The DNA here is from genome assembly GCA_964246825.1 of uncultured Acidobacteriaceae bacterium. Lineage (GTDB taxonomy): Bacteria > Acidobacteriota > Terriglobia > Terriglobales > Acidobacteriaceae > EB88. The sequence goes on from CAXTSG010000081.1 coordinate 590, forward strand.
ACCGCGGTGCTGGTGCTTACCGGCCGCAGCAGCAAGGAAGATCTAGTGCTGACCTTGAATCAAGGCGCGGATGATTGTTTGGTCAAGCCTTTCTCCCTGCTGGAGCTTGCCGCCCGCATCCGTGCTCTGCTGCGGCGGCGCACTCCTGCCGCCGCGGTTCAGGGGCCCGCGAAGCCCCCGGCAAAACTTTTCCTCAGCCGCGATGAGTTTCGTGTCGAGCGGGATGGGCGGCGCATCGACCTTACTCCGCGCGAGTTTGATCTTCTGGACTACTTAATGCGGCAGTCGCCGCGTCCGGTTTCCCGCGCCACGCTCATGGAAGAAGTGTGGCGGGTTCCATTTGACCCCGGCACCAATATTGTCGACGTTTACATGAAGTATCTGCGGGACAAGATCGATTGCGCGGGCGAGCAAAAGCTCATCCGTACCGTGCGGGGAGTCGGCTATGCCCTTGCCTGCGCTTGAACCGCCGCGCACCGACGAGCTGTTTCTTCACGAACTTCGTGAAGGGCTGCACACCATGGCCCAGCCTCTTACCCTGCTGCAAACACAGCTTGAAGCTGCTCTCATGCTGGGCGACTACACCGATCCCGCGGCAACGGAAGCCCTTCTGGCCGCGCTGCTGGAACAGGCAGGGCGTGCCTGCTCGAACTTCCATGCGCTTCAGCTGCTTGCCGGCACTGCTTATCGAGAGAAGCACCAGGCAGCTTCGACGAGCGGTAAGGACGCATGAGCGCCGTCCCCGACGCCGTGTTTCGCGCCGGCGAGCAGCGCCCCGTCTCTGTTCTGGTTGTCAGCCCCAACCCGCACCTTCGTGTGCAGCTTCGGGAAAAGCTCGGTGCGCCGCGGTGGACTCTTTTTGAAGCGGGCAGCGGCGCGGAAGCTCTGGAGCGGCTTTCCGAAATACCTATGGAAGTCCTGCTGCTGGATCCCATGCTGCCGGACATTGTTGCCAACGAATTCAGCGCCATGGTGCTGCAACGCTTTCCCCGCATTGAAATCCTAGGCCTCAACGCGCAAACCGGCCACCTGCTCCTTGCCAATGCTTCCCCGACTCCCATCGCGGCGCAGCTGACGGAGCTTATCTATCGAAGTACCGCGATCGAGTTTTGCCCGCCCCCTCCGGACGCGGATCTCCGCGGCGGCAAGCGAAGCGGTTTGCGCGGCATGGTCGGCGCATCCGCATCGATGCAGCGGGTGTACCGACTCACGGAAATGGTCGCCCGCACGGAAACCACGGTGCTCATCACCGGGGAAAGCGGCACCGGCAAGGATCTGGTCGCGCAGGCCATCCACATGATCAGCCCGCGCTCCAAGCACCCGTTTGCCGTGGTCAACTGCGCCGCCATCCCGGAAGCGCTTTTGGAAGCCGAGCTGTTCGGCTATGCCAAGGGCGCGTTCACCGGTGCCATGCAGTCCCGCATCGGCCGCATCCACGCCGCGCACGGGGGCACTCTGTTTCTTGATGAAATCGGCGATATGCCCTTATCGCTCCAAAGCAAAATCCTGCGCTTTCTGGAGCAGGGCGAGGTGCAACGGCTGGGCGGCAACGACAATCTGAAAGTTGATGTGCGCGTGGTAGCCGCCACCAACGCCGACCTGAAAACCCTGTCGCAGCAAAAGCTCTTCCGCGAAGACCTCTACTACCGCCTGGCTGTTTTCCCGGTGCAGCTGCCGCCCCTGCGGGAGCGGGAAGGCGATCTCCAAAGCCTTGTGCAGTCGTTCGCCGCGAAGTTCTGCCCCGGCGTACGCATCGCCCCTGAGGTTTTCACCATGCTGGAAAGCCATGCATGGCCCGGAAACGTGCGGGAACTTCGCAACACCATGGAGCGCGCCGCTATTCTGCTCGACGGCGAGCGCGTCCTGACGGCGCGGCACATCCTTCTCTAATCCACCCTCCAAGGCAAACCCCCGCGGCTCGCCTCACATGTGCCTTTAGTACCGCAAGCGAAGCCTGAGGGTGGCACAACATTGGCCCTTGCCGTGCATGCCTACTAGGCAGATGCTGCCCACTTCTCATCGAGCGCCAACAATGAGCTTGCCGCAGAAAAGCCGGAAACCGGACGGAGCCGCCTCGCTTGTGCTGGCCGAGGCTTTTTCGGACTTCATCGCTGCTTCCGGAAGGCTGGAAGCTTCCTACCGCGACCTGCAAAGCGAGGTCGCGCAGCTCAACTCGGAACTGGCCGAGCGCAACGCCGCGCTCGAAGCAAGCCTGCGGGAAAATGAGCAGATGCGCCTGGCGCTGATCGCGCTGGTGGACTCCATGCCGTGCGGCGTGCTGGTGTTCGGACCCCAAAACCGCGTTTTGTGCCTGAACCCCGAGGCCCGCCGGCTTCTTGGGCTGCCGGGAAACGCATCCGCTTCCGGCCCATTGTTCCACGTGGAACAATGGGCGCTCGCCCTGCTGCCGAAGGGTCCCCTGGGCAGCCTGAGCGAGTTCCGGCTGCCTGCCGACCTGAACAGGGATGCCCGCTGGCTGCAACTCCACACCCGCCGGCTTGCCGGCGGCGCGAACGGCCCGAACGGCATGGAGGCCATCGCGATTCTCAGCGACATCTCCGCCATGAAGGAAGCCGAGCAGAAGCGGGACTCGGGGCGGCACGAATTAGCGCTTGCCGAGATCGCGGCCGCGCTCGCGCATGAAATGAGAAATCCATTAACCGGCTTGGAACTGTTTCTCGCACTGCTGGAGGAGGAGCCGCACCGCGCCGGGGAGTGGCTCGGGCACCTGCGCGCCGGGCTTCGCAGCATGGCCGCAACCGTCGACAATGTGTTGTCTTTTCACGGGATCGGCTTTCCGCTTCAGCGCCCGGTGGCGCTCGGTCCGCTGCTTGCCGCGGTCGGGGAGTTTGTTCTTCCCATCGTGCAGCAGGCCGGGCTGCGCCTCCTGGTCGCGGGGCACGGGCTCCCGGGCGCGGCGACGGCGAACGAGGCGGCCCTGCGGCAGGTTCTGCTCAATCTCCTGACCAACGCCGTGCGGCATACCCCGGCAGGCGGGACCATTACTTTGCGGCTTTGCCGGCGCGGGCCGCGGCACCTTCGCTTCGAGGTCGAGGATACCGGCAGCGGCATCGCGCCCGAGCAGCTGCCGCTGCTTTTCCGCGCCGGCTGGAGCGCCGGTGGAGAGCGCTCCGGACTCGGCCTTGCCGTGTGCCAGAAAATTGCCGTGCAGCATGGAGCGCAGATGCACGTTACGAGCGTACCCGGTCAGGGAACGACCTTTGCCCTTGAACTTCCGGCGCTGGGAGAGCCGCTCCTATGACAAACTCCGTGACCGCCCCCCTGAATCGAGCCGTCCTGATTGTGGATGACGAACCCGGCATCCGCACCGCGCTGTGCGCCCACTTTGCCCGCGAAGGCTGGCAGGCCGCCGCGGCCGGGACGCTGCGCGAGGCGGAGTACCGGCTGGCGCAGCATGAGTTCGACCTGCTGGTCAGCGACGTGCGCCTGCCCGACGGCTCCGGCACGGCGCTGCTGCGCACCATGCGTGAAACCGCCCACCCGGTGCCCGCGATTTTTCTGACAGCCTACGCCACCGTTCCCGATGCCGTGGAAGCCATGCGCTCCGGCGCAAGCGACTACCTCATCAAACCAGTAGCCTGGCCGCAGCTGCGAACCCTTGCCGGCCGTCTGCTGGAACAGACGCCGTCGGGCAGCGCGCCCGCGAACGACGATGGGTGCGGTGCGCCGGTG
>CAXTSG010000081.1:4292-11830 GCA_964246825.1 uncultured Acidobacteriaceae bacterium
CCCAGCGCCGTTCGCGGGCGACCCGCTTCTGAAAACGCCCGGCCGCGCCCCCCAAGCGGAGGAGGCCGAGAGCCATGCGTGCGTCGGCAACTCCGAGGCCTGGCTCGCGGTGCTGGCGCGCGCCCGCGCCGCGGCCGGCACGGATGCCGACATCCTGATCGAAGGGGAAAGCGGCACCGGCAAAAAGCATCTTGCGCGCTTTCTCCACAAGGCGAGCGTTCGCGCGCACAAGCCGCTGACGGTGGTTTGCTGCCGCAACATGCCGGCCCCCCTGCTGGAAGAAACCCTTTTCGACCGCCTCCGCGTACCCGAGGGCGGCACTCTTTTGCTGGACGGGGTTGATGCCCTGCCGTTTTCCATGCAGGAAAAGCTGCTCGACGCGCTTCAAGACGGGCAGCGCGGCGGCACAGGCGAGCGGCACGGACAGCCGCCGCGCCTTCCCCGCGTGATCGCGACCACGGCACCGGGGCTCCCGGAGGGGGTTGCCGACGGAAGCTTCCGGGCCGACCTTTACCATCGGCTCCGCGTGATCCCGATCGCGCTGCCGACCCTGCGCGAACGCATGGACGATCTTCCGCTGCTGGCGGCTGTTTTTGCCGGGCGCTGGGCCGCGCGTACCGGGCAAACAGTCCCGGCACTCTCGCCCGATCTGATGAAGCGGCTGCGAACCCGGAGCTGGCCGGGAAACGTGCGCGATCTGGCCGACACGCTGGAGCAGATCTTTTCCGAGCATGCTCCGAGCGCGTCCGCAAGCCGCGATTGTTTCGCGCCGGAAAAGACGGGCGACAGTCGCCGTCCGGAGCCGACGCCCCTGGCACCGGGCCTGCCGATTCGCCAGCTGGAACGCCTTCACCTGGAAAAAACGTTGGCGCTTACCGCGGGCAACCGCACCCGCGCCGCCGAACTGCTCGGCATCAGCCTGCGAACAGTGCGCAACAAAATCCGCGAGTACGGGCTTCCGCCCCGGACCTACGCCCAAGACCATGCTTGAAACCACGAAGGAGACCCGATGAGCACCTCGCTGCTTCCCCCGAACATGGAGCGCTTCCTGGAGATGACCTCGCAGCGCGAGCAGGTCGTCGCCGGCAACATGGCGAATGTCGATACGCCCGGCTACCACGCCAAGGACGTGAGCTTTGAGCAAACCCTGCTCCTGGCCGGCAATGGGGACAGCGCTTCCATGCTGCCCGTCGCCATCCGCGATGAAAAGGGCCTGATGGACCGGCCTGACGGCAACAATGTCGATCTGGACCACGAAAGCCTGCTGCTGGCAAAGGCGCAGCTGCAATACGGCCTGGGCGTGCAGCTGATCAAGGGCGAATTTCACGACGAACTCACCGCCATCAACGGAGGGCAGTAATGGGACCGTTTGACATGCTTCAAATCTCGGCGTCCGCGCTGACGGCCGAACGGCAGCGTTCGGAGGTCATCGCGACCAACATGGCGAATGCCGAAACCACGCACACCGCCGAGGGCGGCCCGTTCCGGCGCAAGGAGGTTGTGTTTTCCGCGCAGCACGCTTCGGCGTTTCAGCTGCAGTTTGCCGCGATGACCGCGGCGCCGCACCTTCGCGGGCGCGAGTCGGGCTCGGTTCGGCTGTCGCAGGTGGTCGATGACCCGACGGCACCGACGATGCGCTATGAGCCGGGCCACCCGGACGCCAATAAGGACGGCTACGTAGCTTACCCGGCGATCAACCCGGTAGAGGAGATGGTGGATCTGATGGGCTCGGTGCGCGCTTACCAGCTCAACGCTTCCGCCGTGGCCGCCTCAAAGCAGATGATTCAGCAGTCGATTGACATTTTGAAAAGCTAAAGCGAGAAGCTAAAAAGCTGACCGCGAAAGGAACCCATGAGCATCAACATCCCCACAGGCCCCGCAGGCGCAGTGACCTCCATCTTCGGCCCAGTTGCGCCCGCCGCGGGCGACAACGGCGCAGGCTTCGGCGACGTGCTGAAGAACGCACTGAATCAGGTAAGCGGCATGCAGGCAAATGCTTCCGACCAGGTAAACGCAGTGATGGCCGGCGGCAATGCGGACATGGGCAAGGTGATGATCTCGGTCGAGAAAGCCGATGTTGCTTTTCAGCTCATGATGCAGGTGCGCAACAAGATCGTGAGCGCCTACCAGGACATCGAGAAGATGCAGTTTTAACCGTCACACCAGCCATAAAGAGAACCCTTCCCCATGCCGGCAATCTTGAAACAGTTCCAGCAGTTCTGGGCCGGGCGCAGCCGGCAGCAGCGAGGCTTTCTTCTCGCGGGCGGTATTCTTACGGCTGCGCTGCTCGCCGTTTTCGCGCACCTGATGGCCGCGCCCGACATGAAGCCCCTGATGACGGGCCTGGAGCCGGCGGACGCGCAAACCCTTGCCGCCTCCTTGACGGCGAAGGGCATTCCGAACCAGGTAAGCGCGGACGGCAAGCAGGTAAGCGTGCCCACGGAAAAGATGGACGCGGCCAGGCTGGAAGTTGCCGGCAGCGGCGCGCCGCACTCGGGCCGCATGGGCTTTGAGATCTTCGACAAGGTCGCCTGGGGAGAAACCGAGTTCGATGAAAAGGTGAACTACCAGCGCGCGTTGGAGGGCGAGCTGGAACGGACCATTGTGACGATGGGCGCGGTAAAAAGCGCGCGCGTCCACCTGGTGATGGCGACGGATTCAATTTTTCTTGACCAGGCGCGCAGCGCGAAAGGCTCGGTCGCGCTCAAGCTGCGCTCGGGCTCGCTTTCGCATGAGGAGGTCGGGGCCATTCAGCGGCTGGTGGCGGGGGCGGTCGATGGGATGAAGCCGGGGGACGTGGCGGTGATTGATGCCGATTCCGGCAGCTCGCTCGGCTCGGGCTCGGACGCGAACGGCAATGACGGCGAGATTGAAAAGCGCTTACAGGCGCGGCTTGTTGCCACGCTTGCGCCGGTGGTGGGGGCGGACCACATCCGCGCGAGCGTGAATGTGGAGTACGATCCCGGCTCGACCGAACAAAGCCAGGAAAAGTACGATCCTTCCGTCAGCGTGCCGCTTACGGTGCAGCGCTCTGACGAGGAAACCGGAGCGGGGGCCGCGGTCGCGGGCGTTCCGGGGACCGCGAGCAACGTGCCGCAGAGCAAAAGCGGCCTGCCCAATACGCCGAATGTGCCGGACAGCGGGACGGAAAGCGCGAAGACCGAAAACTCGACCTACGGCGTGAATAAGATCGTAACCCGCACGGTAGAGCCCGCGGGCCGGGTTCGGCGGATTTCAGCGGCGCTGCTGGTGGATGACGCGGTGGTGCACCGGCAGCTGCCCCGGGGCAAGCAGCAGGATGTGCGCATGAAGCGCTCGCCGGAGGAGCTGAAGCAGCTTCAGGACCTGGCCGCGGCCGCTATCGGGCTGGATACCGCGCGCGGCGACGTGCTGACGGTGGAAGATATGTCGTTTGAGCAGCCGACCACGGCCGAGGTGCCGCCGCCGAGCCTGAGCGACAAGGTAAGGAAGGGCATGAACGACTATGCCGTTGTGATCCGCTACGGATCGCTGCTGGCCCTGTTTCTGCTCGGCTACTTCCTGATGGTGCGCCCGGTGCAGCAGCGGGCGCTTGCCGCCGCGAAGGATCTGAAGGCACCGCTGGGGCAGCCTTTGCTCGCGGACTCGGAGCCGATGCAGCTGCCGCCGCTTGCGCCCGGCGAGGAAGCGCTGCGCTCCGGCGCGCTGAAGGAACAGCTGGTGCAGCTGGTGAAAGCGAAGCCTGACGCCAGCACCAAAGCCGTGCAGGCATGGCTGCGGGAGGATGCCCGATGAACAGCGACATGATGAGCCAAGGCGCGGGACTGCCCGGCATACGCAAGGCGGCGATTCTGCTGGCGGTGCTGGGCGAGGAGGCCGCGGCGACCATTCTGCGGCAGCTGCCCGAGGATGACCTGAACCGCGTGACCCACGAGATTGCCCGGATCGGCAGCGTGCCGAAGGAGGCCTCGCTGCGGGTGATGGAGGAGTATCAGCAGATGGCCGTGGCGCAGGAGTACATCGCGCACGGCGGCCAGGACGCGGCGCAGCGGATGCTTGTGAAGGCTTTTGGGGAGAATGGTGCCCGCGAAATGGTGGCGCGGCTTGTGTGCGCCAATGAGCTGAACGCGAGCAAGGTGGAGTCGCTCCAGCGGATCGATGCAAAGCAGCTGGCGCGGTTTCTGGAAGGCGAGCACCCGCAGACGGTGGCGCTGGTGCTCGGCCACCTGGAGGCAAAGCCCGCCGCTTCGCTGCTGATGTGCCTGCCGCCGGCGGTGCGTGCCGAATCTGTCAAGCGCCTGGCGCAGCTGCGGCAGTTCTCGCCGGAAATGGCGGAAAAAGTTTCCTTGGTGCTGAACCGGCGTTTGCGCTCGGTCGGCGAACAAACCAAGCGGACCTATTCCGGCTTTGAAACAGTGGCCGACCTGATGAACAACATCGACGCGACGACTTCCAAGGAGATTCTTGAATTGATAGAAGGGGAAGAGGCGAAGCTGGCGGCCTCGATCCGCGACCTGATGTTTACGTTTGAGGATTTTTTGAGTGTGCCGGAACTGCACATTCGTGAAATTACCGCGGCGGTCGATAAGAAGGTATTGACTCTTGCGCTGAAGGGCGCGAGCGAGGAGCTGCGGGGTCACTTTTACAAGACCATGAGCTCGCGCGCGATTGAAATGATGAAGGAAGACGCGGAGTCGCTGGGGCCGGTGCGGTCGCGCGACGTGGCTAAGGCGCAGCTGGATGTGGTGGCGCTGGCGCGGACATTGGAAGAAAGCGGCAAGATCGTTTTGAAGAGTGAGGGAGCCGATGAGTACGTCGTTTAATCGCGGCGCGATGCCGCGCATCCCGATCGCACCGGTCACTACCCTGCATTATCGGGAGATGACCACCTTGCCGCCGTTGCCGCGCGTCCGCACGGCAGCGCCCGAGCCGGAGCCGCCGCGCCGGGCCGAGGTGGAAATGACGCAGGCGGAGCTGCAGGCGCTGCTGGCCGAAGCCCGCCATGAGGGTGCCCTGGCCGCGGAGGCGCGCCTGCGGCAGGAAGCAGGGGCGAAGCAGAAGGAGGAAGCGGCGCGCGTTTCGGCGGCGCTTGATGCTTTTGCGCGGGAGCGGAAGGACTACTTCGCCCGGATTGAAACGGAGGTCGTGCGCCTAGCGCTTTCCATCGCCGCCAAGATCCTGCATCGCGAGGCCCAGGTGGACCCGATGCTGGTGGCGGCGCTGGTGCAGATCGCCGTGAACCAGCTGCGGGAAGGTACGGCGGTCCATATCCGGGTGCATCCGGAGGCGGCCGGGCAGTGGCGGGCGCACTTTGGGGCCGCGCCGCAGTGGGCGGCCGTCCAGGTGGTGGAGGACGGGGAGCTCGCGCCGGGCGACTGCGTGCTGGAAACCGAGCTGGGCTCGGCCAACTTTTCCCTCGCCGCGCAGTTGAAGGAGGTCGAGCAGGGATTTTTCGACATTCTGGCGCAGACACCGAAGGGCTGACCGATGCCCTTGGCCTCGTATTTTCAAAAGCTGGAAAGCGCGGGGACACTGCGCTGGACGGGGCGCGTGCTTCAGGTGACCGGGAACCTGATCGAGTCCGAAGGGCCGTTTTGCTCGGTCGGCGAGGCGTGCGAGGTGCAGGGAAACGGGCGCGCGTATCCGGGGGAGATTGTGGGCTTTCGCGGGTCCACCATGCTGTCGATGACGCTGGAGCGTCCGCAGGGTATTCGCTTCGGCGACCGGGTGGTGGCGCGCGGCGGGCATCCTTCGATTCGGGTAGGGCCGGAGATGCTGGGGAGGGTGCTGGATGCAACGGGAGCTCCGCTGGACGGCGGGCCCGAGTACCGTGCCGAGCGGGCGGTTGCCGTGGACGGCTCCGCGCCGGCGCCGCTAGACCGCGTGCCGATCCGGCAGCCGCTTGCCAGCGGCATCCGCGTGCTGGACGCGTTTATTCCCTGCGGGCGCGGGCAGCGCCTGGGCATCTTCGGCGGCTCGGGCGTGGGCAAAAGCACGCTGCTCGGCATGATGGCGCAGGGCACGGAGGCCGACCTGACGGTGATGGCGCTGGTCGGCGAACGCGGCCGTGAGGTGAGCGAGTTTCTTGAAGTTTTGGGCGAAGGAGGCCGCCGCCGCTCCGTGCTGGTGGTTTCGACTTCGGACCAGTCGCCTCTGCTGCGTTTGCGCGCCGCCATGAGCGCGACGGCGATTGCGGAGTACTTCGCGGAAGCGGGCAAGCAGGTGCTGCTGGTAGTGGACTCGCTGACGCGCTTCGCCATGGCGCAGCGCGAGATCGGCCTTGCCGCCGGAGAGCCGCCCACGGCCAAGGGCTACACGCCTTCGGTGCTTACCCTGCTGGCGAGATTGGTGGAGCGCGCGGGCAACTTCCGCACCGGCAGCATCAGCGCGTTCTATACGGTGCTGATGGAGGGCGACGACCAGCAGGACCCGGTGGCGGATACGGTGCGTTCGCTGCTGGACGGTCATATTGTTCTGGACCGGGCGCTGGCGCTGCGCAACCACTACCCGCCGGTTTCGGTGCTTGACAGCCTCAGCCGGTTGATGCCCTCTCTCTGCTCGCCGGAGCATCTGCAAAAGGCAGGGCGGCTACGGCAGATGCTTGCCTGCTGGAAGCGCTCGGAGGATTTGGTCCGCATCGGTGCTTATGCGAAGGGCTCGGACCCGCAGCTGGACCGCGCCATGGAAGTGCTGCCTTCGCTGGAACAGTTTCTTCGGCAAAACAGCGCCGAACTATGCTCACCCGCTGACACGCTGGCGCAGCTGCTCGCCCTGGGTGCTTAACCTATGAGCTACCGCTTCCCCCTTGCCCCGGTGCTGCGCATCCGCGAGCTTGCCGCCGAGCAGGAAGAAGTAAAGTTGAGCCGCATTCACGCGGAGATTCATGGGCTGGAGGCGGCGCTTGCACGCAATCGAGCGGAACAGGCGCAAACCCTGGGAGCCCGGCAGACTCTTTTCGCCGCGGCTGCTCTCCCTGCCATGCACCTCCATGCTCTCCACGCAACGCTGGAAGATCTGCGGGCGCGCGAAGCACAGCTTCGGCGGCAGCTTGCCGCCGCGGAGAAGCTGCGGCTGGAGCAGGCGGCGCGCTACCGCAAAGCCCATGAGCAGCGCGAAGTGCTTGCCATTTTGAAGGCAGAGCAGCAGACAGCCTCCGCCGCGGACGAGCGCCGGCGCGAAGCACGGGCCGCAGATGAGTCTTTTCTTAACGCGTATGCCCGGAAGACTCATCGTTGATGCTGCCGGAAGCAGCGGCACCGCCAGCGCCCGGCAAAGATTGCCTACTACGGCATAGCTTGAGCAAAGGCTTCTATTTTGCTTGAAGTTACTGAAAGCAAGCGATTTATAAAGTGCGATTCTTTACGGAAATGCTTCGGGAGTTTGGCCGCAGGAATGCACTACTTCGGGCGTGAACATTGCATACACTTCAGCAGCGGCGGCTTTGCCTTCCGGCGCGCCTGCCCCCACGGCAGGGACGGCTTCGCCGGCGGCACCCGGGTTCGGCGAGGCTTTGAGCGCGTCGCTTACGCTTGCTCCTAGGCAGGGAGGAAGTGCGGGAC
>CAXTSG010000082.1:0-2465 GCA_964246825.1 uncultured Acidobacteriaceae bacterium
CGCCGAAGCCGCCCCCCAGGAACATGCCCAGCAGAAAGGGCAGCATGCCCGTGCGGGCCGCCAGCAGGAAAAGCAGCACAAACACGCCGAGCAGCACGGCCAACTGCCCCGGGGCCAGGTGCTGCCCTCCGCCGGCAGGGCTTCGCGCCGGTTGGACCTGAAGCTGTACCCCGGCATCCTGCGCGATAAGCGAGGCAAGCTCCCGGGTGCCGAGCGTCACGCCCTCATCGTTGCGGCTTACGCGGAGATACTGCTGCATCTGCCGCGCGATGATGCCGGCCTTTTCATCGGTAATCACGCCTTCCAGCCCGTAGCCGGTCGAGATAAACAGCTTACGGTCGCCAATGGACACCAGCAGGATGACGCCGCGGTCCGTACCCCTGGCTCCGACCTTCCAGGCGTCTTCCAGCTGCACGGCATAGTCCGCGATCGGCTCCTCGGCGGTGTCGGCAACCGTGACGACCGCCATCTGCGCGTGCGCCTGCCGCTCCACGGCACCGCAAAGCCGGTCAAGGTCCGCGATGACCTCGGGCGAAAGCACATGGGCATCGTCGTTGACGTAGTCTGTCGGGCGCGGCAGGTCCTTGACCGCCTGCGCCTGTGCCGCGGTTGGCCCTGCGAAAACAACAAGTGCCAAAATCAGTCGTACCGATCGCAAAGGGAGCATCCGCCTTGATTGTACGAAAGCCGCGCGGGAGCCGACACAGCAACGCCCGCCGAAGAGGGCGGGCGTTGTGCTTACCGTCAGATTTCAAGCAAATTACATGCTGCTCGCCTGTACATTGTGCGCCTGAGCAATCTGCTGAATCTTCTGCATGTGGTCGTCGATGATGGGCTGACCCTGGTTGGCCAGCGTCTTCTCATCGGACAGCTGACCCGAACTTTCCTCGGTCTTAAAGGCCGTCTCGGTCTGCTGGTGATCCATTACCTGATCCTTGATGTACTGCTGGTCGAACGCGTCGCCGCTCAAGCCCTGCAGCTTCTTGTACTCCGTTTTGTGTAGCTTGCTCACCAGATCCGTCGGCGGCGTGACGCCGGCCTCGGTCGCGACTGGCTTCATCTGCTCCATCATCTTATTGTGGTCGTCGATCATCTGCTGTGCATACTGCTTCACGTCGGGGCTGCTGCTCTTTTGCAGCGCCAGCTCGCTCGTCTTAATTTCAAACAGGCTGCCGTCGGCGGCTGTCTTCAGGAAAGTTTTGTCCTGCGCTGAAGCCTTACCAGGCATGTTCATCCCGGACATGGAACCCATCGTGCTCTGCCCGGCTTGCCCTACGGTAGAAGCTGCCGAGTTGGCACCGTTCGCCGTTGACTGCGCCGCGGAAGTTGCAGCGCCGCCTGTCTGCGCCACAGCCGCGCCGCCCGCCAATGCCAGTGCCATGCTACATACATAAATACGGTTCATCATAAGATCCTCGAAGATATTAAAGTTTCTGCCGGTTCTACCCGCACCGGCATCCACTAGATAAGGCGCACAATCAGCGAAAGATGTTGCCCGGGGGTGCAAACCGCTTTGCGCTGTGTGCATGTAGGGGCTTGGGGGCTGTCGGCGTGCAACCCCGCCGCAGTATCCTGAGAGTATGAGCACTGTTCCGCAGCAAACCCAGCTTGCCCCTCCCGTAGCCCGCCGGGAGCCGGCCGCGACAGAGCTGCACGGCTACCGCCTTCACGACGATTACCGGTGGCTTCGCCGGAAGGAGTCAGAGGAAGTCCTGGGCTACCTGGCCGCGGAAAACAGCTACGCCGATGCCGTGATGAAACCGACCGAGCCCTTGCAGGAAAAGCTGTACCGGGAAATGCTGTCGCACATCAAGGAAACGGACACAAGCGTACCGGCCCGCGAAGGGGCGTACTGGTACTACGCGCGCACCACCGAGGGCTCGCAGTACCCCGTGTACTGCCGCAAGCGCGGTGAGCGAGACATGTTCGAGAGCGCGCCGGAAGAGGTGGTGCTGGACGTGGAAGCCATGGCCGCCGGGCACAGCTTTTTCTCGCTTGGCGCGATGACGGTTTCCGATGACGGCCTTCTTGTGGCGTACTCGGTCGATCCCACGGGCTTTCGACAGTACACCCTGCGCGTCAAGGATCTGCGGACCGGCGACCTGCTTGCGGAGCAGACGGAGCGGGTCGGCTCCGTGGTGTGGGCGGCCGACAACCGGACGCTCTTCTACACGCAGGAGGACGAAGAACAAAAGCGCCAGTACCGGCTCTACCGGCATATGCTGGGCGCGCCGCATGCGGAGGATGCGCTGGTATTTGAAGAAACAGACGAGCGCTTCAATCTCGGTGCCGGGCGTACGCGCGACGGCGCGCTGATCATCGTCGAAAGCGCAAGCCACACAGCCAGCGAAGCGCGCCTGCTGCTAGCGGACGCGCCGGAAGCGGCGCTGCGGCTGATCGCCGAGCGGCAGGAAAACCTCGAATACTACCCCGACCACCGCCACGGTCTGCTGTACATCCGCGTC
>CAXTSG010000082.1:2475-4399 GCA_964246825.1 uncultured Acidobacteriaceae bacterium
GGCGTAACTTTCGCCTGGTCACGGCACCCCTGGCCTCGCCCGGGCGCGAGCATTGGGTGGAGCAGATCGGGCATCGCGAAGACGTGATGCTTGAAGACCTGAGCCTGTTTGCGGAGTTTGCCGTTGCCTCCGAGCGGCACAGCGGCCTGGAGCACCTGCGGGTGCTGCACTTTGCCGGCCAAGGTCCGGAGGTCGCGCGCGAAGCGGAAATCCGCTTCCCCGAGCCGGCCTACAGCGTCCACGGCAGCGGCAACCGCGAGTTTATTACCGATCGCTTCCGCTACAGCTACCAGTCGCTCGTCACACCGGCTTCGGTGTTTGACTACAATGTGCGCACGGGCGAAAGCGAGCTCAGAAAAGAGCAGGAAATCCCGGGCGGCTTCGACCGGGCGCTGTATGCCTCGGAACGCATCGAGGCAACCGCACCGGATGGAGTGCGGGTGCCGGTTTCGCTTGTGTACCGGCGCGACCGGCGGGTCGAGCGCGGGAACCCGCTGCACGTCTACGGCTACGGCTCCTACGGCTATTCCCTGCCGCTCGGCTTCAACGGGAACCGCTTAAGCCTGCTGGATCGCGGCTTTGTGCTGGCCTACGCGCACATCCGCGGCGGCGGCGACCTGGGCAAACCGTGGCACGATGCCGGGCGGCTCGCCGCGAAGCAAAACACGTTTACCGACTTCGTCGCGGTAACGGAGCATCTGCTCGCGGCAGGCTACGGCGACCCGGCGCGGGTGGCAATTCAGGGCGGCTCGGCGGGCGGCCTCCTGATGGGCGCGGTCGTCAATCTGCGGCCCGACCTGTTCCGCGCGGTGGTGTCGCAGGTGCCGTTTGTGGACGTGATGAACACCATGCTCGACGCCTCGCTGCCGCTGACCGTACCGGAGTACGAAGAGTGGGGAAACCCAAACGAGCGCGCGGCATTTGAAACGATGCTGAGCTACTCGCCCTATGACAATCTGCGCGAAGCAAGCTACCCGGCAATGCTGGTGAAGACTTCGCTCTATGACTCGCAGGTGATGTACTGGGAGCCGGCGAAGTATGTGGCGAAGCTGCGGACCTTGAATACCGGAAACAAACCGGTGCTGCTGCACACCAACATGACCGCCGGACACGGCGGGGCGAGCGGGCGGTATGACTATCTGAAGGAGATTGCGTTTGATTATGCGTTTCTGCTGCGGGAGCTGGGTGTGGAGCAGGAATAGGCAAATTGTTCCACGTGGAACATAACTATGGTGACAGCACAGGCAAATATAGCTGATAAAGCTGTCACTTCATTTCGACTGTGCGGACGCTTTTCAGAGAGTTTAGCGGTGTACGTTCAGCTCGTCTGGTTTCAGGAGCTCAGGGTGAGATGGAAGTACATGCAATTCACGGATGCCAAGCTCGTGAAGAAGCATAATCAATCGCTCACCCTCCTCTTCCTTAACCTCCAAATGTAACGATCCATCCTCCAGGATTGGGTCTGTTGAAGCTTTGGCACGGGACAGCGTGTAGCCAAGCTCGCGCCGAAGCAGCTGCGTAAACTGAACTTTTTGGAAGCCGACGCGCCAACCAGTGACTGCTATCTTCACGCTTTTGCCCCCAGCATTCCCGCCTGCAAAGTCACTAGCTCCGACAAATCCTTCTTCTCCAGTCCGTGTACTTCCTTGTTGAACTCGTCCACCTTGCTCGACCAGTTCATGGAGCAGAACTTCGGGCCGCACATGGAGCAGAAGGCTGCCTCCTTGTAGTAGTCGTCGGGCAGGGTTTCATCGTGCATGGCGCGGGCGGTTTCCGGGTCGAGCGAGAGGGCGAACTGCTTGTCCCAGTCAAAGGTGTAGCGGGCGTAGGAGATCGCGTCGTCGCGGTCGCGCGCGCCGGGGCGGTGGCGAGCGATGTCGGCGGCGTGGGCGGCGATTTTGTAGGCGATCATGCCGTCCTTCAC
>CAXTSG010000082.1:4409-11210 GCA_964246825.1 uncultured Acidobacteriaceae bacterium
CATTCGGCAGTCCCAGGTGCTCCTTCGGCGTCACGTAGCAGAGCATGCTTGCGCCGTGCCAGCCGATCATGGCCGCGCCGATGGCGCTGGTGATGTGGTCGTAGCCGGGCGCGATGTCGGTGACGAGCGGGCCCAGCACGTAGAACGGCGCGCCGTCGCAAAGCTCGACTTCTTTTTTGACCTGCTCTTCGATTTTGTCGAGCGGCACATGGCCCGGCCCCTCGATCATGACCTGCACATCGGACTCCCAAGCCTTGCGGGTGAGCTCGCCGAGGGTTTTCAGCTCGGCAAACTGGGCTTCGTCGGAGGCATCAGCCACCGAGCCCGGGCGCAGGCCGTCGCCGAGCGAGTAGCTGACGTCGTACTTCGCCATGATCGCGGTGATGCGGTCAAAGTTCTCGTAAAGAAAGTTCTGCCGGTGATGCGCGGTCATCCACTGCGCCATGATGGCCCCGCCGCGGCTCACGATGCCGGTGATGCGCTTGGCCACCATGGGCACGTACTGGATGAGCACACCGGCGTGGATGGTGAAGTAATCGACGCCCTGCTCGGCCTGCTCCTCGATCACTTCAAGGTAAAGATCGATATTCAGGTCTTCGACGCGCTTGACGCGGGTAAGCGCTTCATAAAGCGGCACGGTGCCGATCGGCACGGGCGAGTGGCGCAGGATGCGGTCGCGGATTTCCGGGATGGCGCCGCCGGTCGAAAGATCCATCACCGTATCGGCGCCGTGCTGCACGGCCATGTGCAGCTTTCGCAGTTCCTCGTCGATATTGGAGGTTACGGCCGAGTTGCCGATGTTGGCGTTGACCTTGCAGCGGCTTTCAATGCCGATGGCCATCGGCTCCACCTCGGGGTGGTTGATGTTGGCCGGGATGATCATGCGCCCGGCGGCGACTTCCGCGCGCACGAGCTCGGGGGCGATGTTTTCGCGCCGGGCGACAAACTCCATTTCCTCGGTAACGCGGCCGAGCCGGGCAAAGTGCATCTGGCTCACGTTGCTGTCGCCCGAGCGCGCGGCCTCGACGCGGCGGTCGGCGATCCAGGCGGCGCGCGGCTGAAGGATTTCGGTTGCCCGTTCCGGGTATGGGTCATCGTTCCGTTGCTCATCTTGTCCCTCTTCCTTGCCGCGATCTATCGGTTTGCCTGAACCGGGCTCAGGGCTTTCCCCAAATCATACGCGGGCGGGCGCATGGAAACAGAGCGCGATCCTGTCATACGCGTTTGCGGTTTGCGCCTTGACTGGAGCCCGGGCCGCTCCTAGTCTGAAAGATCATGCCTCCCGGCCGCGGACCCAATCGAAAGGCTTCCTTCCGCATCACGGCTGCCGTGGTCGTGGTGCTCGCCGTGATCGCCTACCTTGCCGTGACCGGCGTACAGGCGAACAAGAGCTATTACGTCACCATCAATGAGCTGCAAGGGATGGGGCAGAAGGCGTACACGCGCCACCTGCGCGTGGCCGGCAATGTCGCGCCGGGCTCCATTGCCCACCGCGGTGCCGGGGCCAACTTTGTTCTGGTGGAAAACGATAAGCACCTCCCGGTCGAGTATGCCGGGGTCGAGCCGCCGCCCGATACCTTCAAGGACAACTCGCAGGCGCTGGCCATCGGCACCTACGGGCGCGACGGCGTTTTCCACGCGACCGAGCTCCAGGCTAAGTGCGCGTCCAAGTACGCGCCCGCGCCGGGCGCGAAGCCGGGCGCGCCGGCGAGCAGCAGCGCCGCGCTCCAACCCGCCCGCTAGCAGCGGCCTGCTACGCTGAAGAGAGCGATGCCCTACCTTTACATTGACAAGCTCTTTAACGAATTGCGCGAAGAACTGCTTTCGGCCATGCACGCCGCGGCGGACCGCGAAATTCGCACGGGGCAAAAGGTGGATGTCAATCGGCTGTACCGAGCCTTTACCCGCGCCGCTGTCGGTAAAATGGCCAATCCGGTGCGCGTGTCCGACCGCTGCCTGGAAACCGCTCCGCCCCGGGCAAAAAAGGGCGTGGGCCGGGGCGAGTAGCCTGCCTGCCTTTCCTATGACGGCAGCGCGCTTCCCTCGTGTAAATTACGTTCGGAATGCTTCACCCGCAATGCTGCGGGATGCGTCGCACATCTACGGCGGCGTCCCGGTGCTGCGGCACCTCCATCTCACGCTGGAGCCCAGCCGGTGCTACCTGCTGCTAGGCCCGAACGGCGCGGGCAAGTCAACCCTGCTGCGCATCCTGGCCGGGCTGCTGCGGCCTTCCTTCGGGGAGGTTGCGCTTTGGGGCCTTGCACCTGAGGAAGCACGGGACCGCCTGGCCTATATGAGCCATGCTCCCATGCTGTACGGGGAGATGTCTGCCTCTGAAAACCTTCAATACTTCGCCGACCTGTACCGGCCGCGGCCCTGCCTTGCTCCGGCGGAAGCATTGGCCGCCGTGGGGCTGGACGCCCGGCTCGCGCGGCCGGTGCGGGCCTACTCGCAGGGGATGCGGCAAAGGGTTTCGCTGGCGCGCGCGCTGCTGTCGCGGCCGGACCTGCTGCTGCTCGATGAGCCGTTCTCGAACATGGATGCGGCAAGCGCCGTGAGCATGCTGAGGCTTCTGGGCGAGGAGCGCGACCGCGGCACGACCGTGGTGCTGACGACGCACCAGCGCGAGCTGGCCGCGCCGCTCGCGGATGCGACCCTTCTGCTTGCCGAAGGGGAGCTTGCCTCGGCATGAAACAGTATCTGCGCGCGGTTGCCGTGCAGCTGCGCAAGGACGTGCGGCTGGAGTGGCGCTCGCGCGACGCGCTGAACGCCATGCTGTTCCTGGCGCTGCTGGTGGTGGTGCTGTTTTCACTCGCCTTTGACCCGACCCGGGCTGAAGCGCGCGAGATTGCCAGCGGGGTGCTGTGCACGGCGATCCTGTTTGCCGCTACCGGCACGCTGAACCAGACCTGGGCTCGGGAGTTGACGGGCGGCGTGCTCGACGCGCAGCGCCTAAGCCCCGCGCCGCCTTCCTCGCTGCTGCTTGGCAAGGTGCTGGCGGGCTTTCTCTTTGTCAGCGCGGCGGAAGCGCTGCTGGCCCCGCTGTTTACCGTGTTCTACAACCTCCAGCCGCAGGGCAATGTTTGGCTGCTGCTCCTGCTGCTGCCGCTCGGCACCTGGTCGCTGGTCGGGAACGGGGTGTTTTTCGCGGCGCTTTCACTGCGGACGCGCTCGCGGGAGCTGCTCCTGCCACTGCTGCTGTTTCCAATCTTTATCCCGGCGCTGCTCGCCATGACTTCCGGAGCGCGCGCGGTTTTTACCGGCGACGGCGACCCCTGGCTTTGGATCAAGATGCTGGGCGGCTACGACATTGTGTTTACCGCGGCCGCGGTGCTGCTGTTCGGGCTCGTGCTCGGGAGCGAAGGCTAGAGCTACTGTGTTACGGCACTGCCGGAGGGCCTGTCTCCGCCCGGGTTGCTGGGCGACGGGTGCGAGTTGTGATGGAGAAGGGTCGCGGCGGAGGCAATCAACATCCACAAACCGATCACAATCGCGGCCAGGGTGAACACGATGCGCCTGCCCGCGCGGTCGCCCGGGTGGGCTACCTTGGCGCGGCGCTTGCCGAGCACGAACTGCCCCCCGATGCCGACAGCAAACAAGATGCCTCCAATCAGCAGCACAGTTATCGCAGAAGCAAGGTGCATAGGGCGTCCGTTCTCCTTCCGTTCGCACGCATGTGCGTGATCTCACACTGTGATGCAGCCGGGCAGCGGCCCGCGGCTGCCCGCCCATTTACACTTAAGTAAGCCGAAGCCGGCAGGAGGGGAACCATGAAGTATCTGCGTCCGCTTTGGCTGCTGCTCACGCTTCTGGTGCTGGCGAACGGCTTCCGCGTCGCTTTTTTTGTGGTGCCGGCCGATGCCGCGCAGGGGGACCTGAGCCGCATCTTCTACTATCACCTCCCGGCCTGGATTGGGACTTCCGTCTTTTTCGCGCTCAATCTCGCGGCCTCGGTCGCCTACCTGCTGCTGCGGAACCGCAACGGCGCGCTCGCGCTCAAGGCGGATGCGGCCGCGGTGGCTGCGGCGGAGATGGGCGTGGTTTTCTGCACGGTGGGTCTGGTCACCGGCTCCTTGTGGGGGCGCGCGGCCTGGGGCATCTGGTGGGCCTGGGATGAGCGGCTGACCTCGACGCTGATTCTTTGGCTGATTTACCTGGCCTACCTGCTGCTGCGCGGCTTTGCCGAAGGGGCTTCCATGCGCACGCTGGCCGCCGTGATGGCGATCTTCGGCTACCTGGACGTGCCGCTCGTGTACATGAGCACCCGCTGGTGGCGCACGCAGCATCCGGGCCCGGTGTTTTTTGGCGGTCCGGGCTCGGGGGTGGATGCGAGCATGCTGCCGGCGCTGCGCTGGAACATTACGGGCTGGCTGATGTGGGGCTTGTTTGTTGCGGCGCTGCGCTACCGGAGCGCGCTGGACAAGGACCGTCGGGATGATGCCGCCGTGCAGGCGCTGCTGGCGAGCCCGCCCGCGCGCAGCCGGGGCGCTGCCGGAACACTGCCGGACGGGGAGCACGCATGACGGGCTTTTGGGCAACCTACACCCAGGATATGCCGCACCGCCATGTGCTGATCGGCTATGCCTTTGCCTGGACGGTGCAAATCGGCTATCTCCTGTCGGTGCTGCGGCGCTCGACCGGGAAGGGAAAAACGCCTTCACCTTTTGAACGGCCGCGGTAAGTCTCTCGTTTCGTGCGCGGTACACTGTTGCGAGAGGTTTGCCCATGCTTGTGGTGATGAAGTCGCACGCGACCCCGGAACAGATTGCCGCTGTTTGTGACGAGATTGAGCGGCTCGGCTTTCGGCCCCACGCCCTGCCCGGGGCGCAGCGCACCGCCATCGGCATTACCGGAAACAGGGGCGAAGTAGACCACAGCAGCCTGTCCGAGCTTTCAGGCGTGGCCGACGTGATCCGCGTGTCCAAGCCGTACAAGCTGGTTTCGCGCGACGTGAAGGAAGAAGACACGATTATCCGCTTTCCCGGCACGGGCATCACCGTGGGCGGCCGCGACCTGATGGTGATTGCCGGGCCGTGTTCGGTCGAGAACCGGGAGCAGGCTTTTCGCACGGCTGATGCAGTGGCGAGCGCGGGCGCGCTGTTCTTCCGCGGCGGCGCGTATAAGCCGCGCACCTCGCCCTATGCATTTCAGGGGCTCGGCGAAGAAGCTCTCGTCATCATGGCGGAAATCCGCGAGCGGACCGGCATGCGCATTGTGACGGAGGCGATCGACCAGGAAGCGCTGGACCTAGTGGCCGAGTACGCGGACGTGATCCAGATCGGCGCGCGCAACATGCAGAACTATTCCCTGCTGCGCGCGGCCGGCCGTAAAAGAAAGCCGGTGCTGCTGAAGCGCGGCATGTCGGCCACTTTGGAAGAGCTGCTGATGGCGGCCGAGTACATCATGAGCGAGGGCAACTACGAGGTGATTTTGTGCGAGCGGGGCATCCGCACCTTTGCCGACCACACCCGCAACACGCTGGACCTGAGCGTGGTGCCGGCGGCGCAGCAGCTTTCGCACCTGCCGATCGTGGTGGACCCGAGCCACGGCACCGGCAAGCGCGACAAGGTGCTTTCGATGGCGCGGGCGGCGGTGGCCTGCGGTGCCGATGGGCTGATTGTCGAGGTCCACAACCAGCCGGACCGCGCATTGTCGGACGGGGCGCAGTCGCTCTACCCGGACCAGTTTCGGCAGTTGATGGATGAGGCCTCGCAGATTGCCACGATCGTGGGCCGCTCCGTGCCGCGCAACCGGTTTGCAGGCGAGGCTGTGGAACTGCAGCCGGCCGCGGTTTAGGCGGAGCTTGCGCGGGGAAGCGGCACCGCGGCGTTTTTTTCACCTGGTCGCTGTCTGCGGCCTGCTCCTGACAGGATGCCGCAGCACAGCCTTTCCGGATTACCCGGGCGACTACCGCGAGTACGCTTATGTCGCCAACGCAGGCGAGGACACGCTGACGGTGCTGAACCTGGTGCGTGTGCGCCAGGAAGCCGTCATTCATCTGGGGCAAACGCCATATGCGCTGCTCGCGAGCCCGGTGCGCAACGAAATCTACGCGGTGGGGCAGAGTTCGTCCGGGGCCGGGTCGCTCGCAATTGTAGACGCGGAAACGAACCGGATTGCCGGCCGTGTTTCGCTGGGCCGCATGTCGTCGGCGCTTGCAATTGATCCCAAGGGCGACCGCTTGTATGCGGCCAATCGCGGCAGCAACAACATTTCCGTTGTGGACCTTCGGGCGCGGCGGGCGCTCGGCGCGATCGGCGTAGGGGAAAGCCCGGCGGACCTGCTGCTCACTCCGGATGGAACGACCCTGATCGCGGCAAACCGCAAAAGCGGCAGCATCAGTATTCTTGACCTGCCCGCAAAGGGGCTTCCAAAACTTCGGTCTACCTTCGCGGGCTGCCCCGGGGCGGGCAGTCTTGCCGTTCTGCCGGACGGGAGCAAGGTGTTCGTGGCATGCTCGGCCGGGCACCAGGTGATGGCGGTCGGGCTGCGCACCCCGCCCGAGCGCCGGCAGAAGACCGCAGCACCCATGGAGCAGGACCGCCTGCTCACGCTGCTCGATGTCGGGAGCACCCCGGTGCGTTTGGTGATGAAGCCGGACGGCGGCGAAGTGTTTGTGCTGAATCAGGCAGCGGACTCCATTTCGGAGATTGTGACAAATACGAATGAGGTCGGCGGCGCGGCGCTGATCGGCGCACGTCCCGCTTTCGGCGTAGTAAGCGCTGACAATTCCCTGCTTTGGGTAGCGAACGGCAGCGCGGACACCATTGCCGTATATGCTATTGACGACGGCAAGCTGAT
>CAXTSG010000082.1:11220-11741 GCA_964246825.1 uncultured Acidobacteriaceae bacterium
GTCCACGTCGGCAGCGGTCCGGGCCCGATTGCGTTTTCAGCGGACGGCCACCTCCTGCTTGCCGCCGATACCCGCTCCGGCGACGTTTCCCTGCTTCGGACCTTTAGCCGCAACCTGCACCGGGAACCGGTGTACGGCAGCCTGTTTACACTGCTGCCGGCCGGCAAAGACCCTGTCGGCATCGTGGACAAAGCTTTCCGGCTGAAGCCCTAACTTCCCTCTGCCGCCCTGAGCAGCGCCCGCGTGTAGCGGGTGGCGGAAACGTGCGCCCCGGCCAGCAGAATGAGACCGGTTAAAAATGCCCACATCATCAGGGTGACCGAAACGGCAAACGGTCCGTAGACGGAGCCGAGGTCCATCCAGCGCAGGGCGTGGACGTACCCCACTTTCGCCAGCTCCCAGACGAGGCCGGTTACTAGGGCTGTCGGCAGCACGGCGCGGAACGGCAGCGATCGGTTGGGCAAAGCCCAGTAGATGATGAAGAAGATACTGACGGACAAAAAAGCCGCGGTGAGCTGGAG
>CAXTSG010000083.1:0-4256 GCA_964246825.1 uncultured Acidobacteriaceae bacterium
GTACGGGACGGTCGGCTCCTACCATGCCAATTCGCTGCTGGAAACGGAGCGCAACCGCGAGCGCTACAGCTTTCTGAAGTGGGGGCAGAGCGCGTTTCGCAACTTTTCCGCGGTACCGCCGGGCATGGGCATCTGCCACCAGGTAAACCTGGAATACCTGGCACGAGGCGTGTTTACCACTGACAGCACAGGCGTGCTTGAAGCGTACCCGGACACGCTGGTCGGCACCGATTCGCACACGACCATGATCAACGGCCTGGGCGTGCTGGGCTGGGGGGTCGGCGGCATTGAGGCCGAAGCGGCGATGCTGGGCCAGCCCGTATCGATGCTTGTGCCGCAGGTGGTGGGCTTTCGCGTGGTCGGCGCCCTGAAGGAAGGGGCCACGGCGACCGACCTGGTGCTGACCGTGACCGAAAAGCTGCGCAGGCACGGGGTCGTGGGCAAGTTTGTGGAGTTCCATGGCCCGGGGCTGGCGGAGCTTACGCTGGCCGACCGCGCCACCATCGCCAACATGGCCCCCGAGTATGGGGCGACCTGCGGCATCTTTCCAGTGGACGCGGAAACGCTGCGCTACCTGCGGCTGACCGGCAGGCCCGAGGAGCAGGTGCGGCTCGTGGAGGCGTATTACCGCGAGCAGGAGCTGTTCCACACGCCGGAAACGCCGGAAGCCGAGTACAGCTCAACGCTGGAGCTGGATCTTCGGACGGTGGAGCCGAGTGTTTCCGGCCCGAAGCGCCCGCAGGACCGCGTGCTGCTGTCAGAAGCGGCGGCCGACTTCAGAAAGCAGCTGCCTTCGCTCTTCGGCCCGAAGGCGGGCAAGTTCGGGGAGCGGCAGGGGCAGCGCTGGGAAGGCGAAGGAGGCCACGCCGCCGCGGCCGGCGAGGATGCCGCCAGCACGGAGGCCGCGCCCGAGCCGGGCAAGCTGGTGCCCTCGGAGGATGCCGGGGTGCTGACCGCGGTGCTGACGCCGTCGATTTCAACAGCTGCCGGGGCTGCTGCTTCCGCGCCCGCGCCGCAGACGGTGCGGGGGCGCTTCGGCGTCAGCCCGGAGCGCTATCTCGGCCACGGCTCCATTGTGATTGCCGCGATCACTTCGTGCACCAACACGAGCAATCCTTCGGTGATGATCGCCGCCGGGCTGCTGGCGAAAAAAGCCGTGGAGCGGGGCTTGACGATGCCGCCCTGGGTGAAAACCTCGCTGGCACCCGGCTCGCGCGTCGTGACGGACTACTACAAGCGCGCCGGGCTGCTGCCGTACCTGGAGCGGCTGCGCTTTCATGTGGTCGGCTACGGCTGCACGACGTGCATCGGCAACTCGGGGGCGCTGCCCGCGGATGTTTCCGAGGCGATCGAGGAGAACGGCCTGGTCGCGGCATCGGTGTTGAGCGGCAATCGCAATTTTGAAGGGCGCATCAACTCGGACGTCCGCGCGAACTACCTGATGTCGCCGCCGCTGGTGGTGGCCTACGCGCTGGCCGGCACCATGCACCGCAATCTGACGACCGAGCCGCTGGGGCTGGGACGGGACGGCGAGGAGGTGTTTCTGCGCGATGTGTGGCCGACGCAGGCGGAGATTGCCGAGGTGGTGAGCACGGCACTGACGAGCGACTCCTACCGCAGGGAATATGCAACCGTGACGGCGGGCGACGAGCACTGGCAGCAGCTGCGCTTCGCCGAGGGCAACACCTACGGCTGGGAGCCGGATTCGACCTATATCCGGCAGGCTCCGTACTTTGACGGCATGACGGCCATGCCCGCGCCGGTCGCGGACATCCACGGCGCGCGCGTGCTGGCGGTGCTGGGCGACTCGGTAACGACCGATCATATTTCGCCGGCCGGGTCGATCAAGGCGAGCTCGCCCGCGGGGCTGTACCTGAAGGAGCACGGGGTCAGGCCGTCGGACTTCAACTCCTACGGGTCGCGCCGAGGCAACCACGAAGTGATGGTGCGCGGGACGTTTGCGAATGTGCGCTTGAAGAACAGGCTCGCGCCCGGGACCGAAGGCGGCGTAACGCGCCTGCTTGCCGAAGGGTCTGATTATGGGAAAGAGATGAGCATCTTTGACGCGGCCGAAGTGTACGGCAAGCGCGGGACGCCGCTGATCCTGCTGGCCGGCAAGGAGTACGGCTCCGGCTCCTCGCGGGACTGGGCCGCGAAGGGGCCGAAGCTGCTGGGCGTGCGCGCGGTGATCGCGGAAAGCTACGAGCGCATTCATCGCTCAAACCTGGTCGGCATGGGGATTCTGCCGCTTGAGTTTACGGGCGGCGAGTCGGCGGCCTCGCTCGGGCTGACGGGCGAGGAGGTTTTTGACTTTCCCGGACTCAAGATGCTGCTGGATGAGAAGTTTGGGGCCGGGCGCAATCTGATCGCACGCGCCACCGCGCCGGACGGGGAGGAAAAGCACTTCCATGTGCGGGTGCGCATTGATACGCCGGGGGAGATTCTCTACTTCGAGCACGGCGGGATTTTGCAGTATGTGCTGCGGCAGCTGGCGGGGACAGCGGACCAGCCTAGAACTCAAGCCTGAGATCAAAGCGATCCGCGGCCGCCTCCACCATGGTCATTTGCCCATGGCCGGGATTATTTTGCTTTCGCAGGCGCAGCAGGCCGAATTCAGCAAGCCGCTTGACGTCGCGCGTGACCGCGCGGCGGTCCCGTCCCAGCGCAAGGGCGAGCGCGGAAACCGAGCGCGGGCCCTCCCGAGCCGCTTCGCACAAGCGCACGCGCTCGCGCGTCAGGCATTCCAGCAGGTCGTCTACGGTTTCAAAAATCAGGCTCCGCTCCGGCTCCACAGGCTCCCGCCTGGACAGCTTGCGGGCGCGCTCCAGTGCCCTTGCCTGGGTTTCCTCAAAAGTTTCCACTTTGATTTGCAGCTTCATGCACTTCTCCTGATCTCGTCGAGTTCGCGTTGGAACCGCTTCAAGGTTATGTCGTACAACACGGGAGAAACCGCCGTGACCGTACCCATCCAATGCCGTTCCTGTACGCCATGGGCGTTGTCGTAGCCCAGAACGCGCCCATTGTCTGTAGAGCAAAGGAGGTGATGGATGAAGGCCAAGTTGTACCGGACCACCTCGCGATGCGTGTCAATCCAGACCTCTTCGCGCCGAATCCCGTATGTGCCGGAACTACAGCGCACACGGCTTTCTGTATCGACTATCTTAGTAGGCTTCGTGCGCCTGCCCACTCCTTTAGAGTACCGCAGTTGGGTGCTTTTACATCACATCTGGTAAATGCCTGAAATTGACCTCTACACCTTGCGCGACCGGAATGCATCCCGCATGGCGAAAAACGCGGGCTGCGGGCGGAAGCTGTCGTCGAAGAGCAGGCAGACCTCGCCGCGGTCCGGATGTTTGGGCCGCAGGGCGCGCTCGCCGGGGCTGTTAAGCCAGGATGAGCGGTTGTCGACGCCCCAGACCAGCAGGTCTGTCACGGCCGGGTGCTTGAGCAGCAGCTTGAGGTAGCCGCGGTACACAGCCCCTACCTGCGCGGCGCGCGCGGCCGGATTGCTTTCTGAAAGATCGTCGTCGTTGACGTCGAGTTCCGTGACAAACACCTTCAGGCCGAGTTCCGTGCAGTTTTCCAGGAAGCGGGCAAGCCCTTCGCCGATTTGCCCGGCCGAGCCCGCCGAAAGGTGCGACTGGATGCCGACAGCATCGAGCGGCACGTCGCGGTCGCGCAGGCGGCGCAGCAGGGCGAGCACGGCGGCGCGCTTCGCGGCGTCCGCCGGGCCGTCCGTTTCGATGCCGTAGTCGTTGTAGGCGAGCATGGCTCCGGGATCGGCGGCGTGCGCGGCGCGGAAGGCGATCTCCACATAGCGAGGCCCCAGCAGCCGGAACCAGGGGCTGTTGCGCATGCCGTCGGCCAGCCCGTCCTTCGGCTCGATAGCCTCGTTGACCGCGTCCCAGGCGCGAATCCTGCCCCGGTAGCGCCCGGCAACTGCCTGGATGTGCGCCGACAGGTATTGTTCGGCGTTATGTTCATTAACAGTCGCCGCGAACCATGCGGGGAGGCTGCGATGCCAGCACAGGGTGTGCCCGCGCACCTCTATCCTGCGGGCAGCGGCAAAGTCCATCAGGCGGTCGGCTTCGGTAAAGTCGAAGCGGTCGGGCGCGGGGCGCAGCGGAGCCCACTTCATGGCGCTTTCAGCGACGACGATGCCGCACTGCTCGCCGAGCGTACGGGTGTAGGCGGCGTCGCGGGCGCGCCCCCCCCTGGTGACCGCCCAGCCGGCCACAAGGCCCCCCCCCCCCGCC
>CAXTSG010000083.1:4266-11647 GCA_964246825.1 uncultured Acidobacteriaceae bacterium
GCGCGCGCCTTGAGCGAAAGCGGCCCGGTTGACTCCGCGCTTTCCTCAGCTCCGGCTCTCGGCAGCCGCATGATTCCTGCCGCTACCGCGAGTGCTCCGGCGGCAAACTTTCGGCGCGTTACTTCGCCTCGATTCATCGACTCCGTACACCCTCTGTTGCAACCTACAGCAGCGCAGCAAAAAGGGCGACCCCCATGGGTGGGAGCCGCCCCCTTTTGCTTTGCATTTACACCGCGGCGAGCACTTCCTCGACATGCGGCTTCAGGTAGTCTTCCATGGAAACCTTGCCCTGCATGACGGCCGTGGTTTCCCCGGAGTGGACGGCCTTGGTGTCGGTGATGCCGATAAAGCCGAAGATCGCCTGGAGGTACGGGGTTTCCTGGTTGTACTTTTCGGCCGGTGCGCCGGGCGCGTAGTTGCCGCCGCTAGCGATCAGGAAGGTCGCTTTCTTGCCGGACAAAAGGCCGTGGTAGCCGGTTTCGTCGATTTTGAAGGTTTTGCCGATGCGCACGACGTGATCGATCCAGGCCTTGAGCGAGGCAGGCACGGCGAAGTTGTACATGGGGGCACCGATAACGACTTCGTCGGCGGCAAGGAGCTCGCCGATCAGCTCGTCCGAGATTTTGAGCGCTTCTTTCTGCTCGGGCGTGTGCTGGTCGGGGGTGCTGTAGGCCCCGCCGATCCATGGGAGGTCGACAAAGGGCAGCGAGGTTTTGGTCAGGTCGCGCACGATGACCTTTCCGCCGGGATGGGTAGTTTTCCATTTTTCGGCAAAAGCGGCGGTAAGCCTGCGGGAAACGGAGTAGTCGCCGCGTGTGCTGACATCAACCTGTAAAAGTGTGGGCATGGTGCTCCTCTAGGACCGGGGATGGCGCGTGTCAGGACACGCCGCTCTGCTGCATGGATGCTTTTCGGACGGGGTACGGTTCATCAAAGCCGCTGCCGGCCGGCACCGTAGCAAGCCCGGAGGGGAGTTTTCGCGGGGCTGCGGGGCCTTCTTCGGACGCCGCGGCAAGCGCCTCCAGTTGGGAACTCCCGCCCGGGTCTTCTATAATCGGGATTCGCTCAAGCACGTGCGGATTTTTGCTGCAGCCGAGGGTGTGCCTATCTTTCCCGAACTTCGTGGGGAGCAATCCCCAACCCCAGAGAGCCGTCCGGCGCGTTCCGCCAGGCGTCTCCGTTTTCTCGCAACACTGCTTCTCTGCTCTTCCGCTATCTCGGTTGCCTGGGCACAAGCGAACATCATCACGAGCATCCGGGTGATCGGCAACCGCCGCATCCCCAAGGAGACAGTGCTGGCGCGGCTGTTTTCGCGCGAAAACGAGAACTACGACCCGGCCACGGTCGAGCGCGACTTCAACTCGCTGTGGAACACCGGCTACTTTGAGGATGTGAGAATCGAGCGCGAGGACACGCCCAAGGGCATCGTTCTCGATATTTATGTCCATGAAAAGCCGACCATCCGCGAGATCAACTACAAGGGCCTCAACTCCATTACGCAGTCTGACATTCTGGACGCGTTCAAGAAGGCCAAGGTCGGCCTGACGCAGGAGTCCCAGTATGACCCGACCCATATCGCGCAGGCCGTGACCGTCATCAAGGAGCTTGAAAGCGAGCACGGCCACCAGTTCGCGACGGTGCGGACGGATGTGAAAACGATTCCGCCTTCAAGCGTGCAGGTCAACTTCAACATCAAGGAAGGCCCTAAGGTCCAGGTCGGCAACATCACCTTTGCCGGCGATGCAAAGCTGCCGGCGCGCACGCTGCGGGCTTCCATGAAGAACCTGAAGCCGATCGGGATTCCGAACTCGATTCTTCTGGAGAACCTGTTTTCGAAGACCTACGACGCCACCAAGCTGGAAGAAGACACGGAGCGGGTGCGCCAGGCGTACCGGGACCGCGGCTACTTCAAGGCGAACACGGGCGACCCGGACACGCACATCCGCAATGAGAGCGGGTTGTCGCTGTTTACCTTTCGGCCGAAGACCGGCAAGCGCATGGACATCCGCATCCCAGTCGAGGAGGGCGAGCGCTACCGCCTGGGCAGCATTACGTTTACCGGGAATAAGGCTGTCTCGAACGTAAAGGCGCTGCGGGCGCAGTTTGCCACCAAGGACGGCGACTACTTCAATGCGACCGAGTTCGGCAAGGGGTTGAAGAACCTGGGGCAGGCTTACAACGGGCTGGGCTATATTAACTTCGCGCCTGTCCCGACACCCAAGTTTGATGAAGCGGCCAAGACCGTTTCCTGGGTCATCGACATCGACGAGGGTAAGCAGTTCAAGGTGTCCCGCATCGAGTTCACCGGCAACAAGATCACGCGCGACTTCGTGATCCGCCGTGAGCTGCTGCTGGAAGAAGGGCAGGTGTACAACTCCCGCGCGTGGGAGGCCAGCCTCCAACGCCTGAATCAGCTGGAATACTTCGACCCGCTGAAGGTAGACCAGGATACCGAGACGCACCAGAACGCAGAGGCCGGCACGGTCGACCTCTAGCTAAAGGTGCATGAGAAGGGTAAGAACTCGATCGGGCTGAACGGCGGCGTCAGCGGGCTTTCCGGGTCGTTCCTCGGGTTGAACTACCAGACCAACAACTTCCTCGGCCTCGGGGAAACGCTTTCGCTCCAGGCCAGCGAGGGCAACCTGGCGCGCAATCTGAGCCTCGGCTTTAACGAGCCGTATGTACGCAACAAGCCGATCAATGTGGGCTTCCAGGTGTTCTCGAACAAGACCGACTACAACTCCAACAAGAGCTACGGGCTGAACAATACCGCGAGCACCACGCCGGGCGCGCAGAACAGCAACAACGCGACGAACTCGCTGATCCAGAACTACAACCAGTCTTCGAGCGGCTTTACGCTTTCGGCCAGCTACCCGCTGCGCCGGTCGTTCAAGCGGGTCGGCATCACCTACTCCTGGAATCGCAGCGCGGTGACGGCCTTCAGCCCGGCTTCGGCCAACCTGTTCCAGACGCTGGCATTCCGCTCGGGCATCCAGGGGCAGAATGCGCTGACCGGCATCCTGACGAGCCAGGTGTCGCTGTCCTACTCGTATAACCACCTGGATTCGAACTTCGCGCCGCGCTCCGGCTCGCAGCTCCAGGCGGCATTTCAGTTCGCGGGCCTGTACGGCAGCGTTCGCTACATTCAGCCGGTGCTGGAGTTCAAGCAGTGGCACCCGTTCCGCGGCATCCACCCGGACGCGAGCGGCCGCAACGCGCTCGGCTACCGGGTGCAGCTCAACTACATCCAGGGCGTCGCGGGCGATGTGGCCCCGCCGTTCCAGCGCACCTATACGGGCGGCGAGAACGACCTGCGCGGCTTTGACATCCGCTCCGGGACGCCGTATGCCTTTATCCCGACGCGCATCCTGTTCAACCTGAACAACCCGGACGGCACCTGCGTGTCGCGCCAGCCGGGCGCGCCGCAGACCAACCAGTGCGCGCAGGTGCCGCTGCCGGTGTACGGCATCGTCTCCTCGGGCGGCGATACCTCGTTCCTGAACAACATCGAGTACCGCGTTCCGCTGGTGGGGCGCACGGCGGCGCTGGAGATCTTCAACGATTTCGGCATCAACGTGGCGCTCAACAAGAACCAGCTGCGGCAAAGCCCGCAGGGCGTGGCGAACCTGGACGCGCCGCTGTACGGCTGCCCGTCGTACATCAACGGCTCCTGCCAGGGCGGCATCCCGGTGCAGTTCAACAACACGATCCGGCCGATCTTCGGGACGAATTTGGTGCCGCGCGACTCGCTCGGCGCGCAGATTTCCGTGCTGCTGCCGATCATCAACGCGCCGTTCCGAATCTACTATGCGTATAACCCGCTGCGGCTCGACCGGAGCTTCCTCCAGCAGAACCTGATCACCCGGCAGCTCTTCCCGGAGGGCTCGGCCGGCGACTACACCTACCAGCAGGCCACCCAGTTGTATGGGGCGCTGGATCAGCTGCGCGAGCCGGCGAAGACCTTCCGGCTGACGGTGGGGACGACGTTCTAAAAGTAAGGGTGTAAAAAGAGGCGTCATCCTGAGAGGTATGGAAAAGTAAAACCCAGTAAGAGGCGTCATCCTGGGCGCAGCGAAGGATTTGCTTTTCTCGCTGGAAGAGTGAGAAAAGCAGATCCTTCACTTCGTTCAGGATGACATTTTCCCTAGATCCTGCTTCCTTGCTTTTCCTGCTTTTCTGCTTTTCTGCCCCTCTACCTGCCTACACACCCATGCCGTATTCAGCGTTGCTGATCGGGTCGCCTGCGTTGGAAAAGAAGTCCGATGGAGTGCGGCGGTGGAACTTGTAGCGGAAGCGCAGCTCGCGGCCGACAAACAGGCCCAGTGTCACGGCTCCCAACAGCATGGTCGCCAGGCCCAGCGTCCGCAGGGTGCTCGGCTCTTCAGCCGGGGCGGCTGTCAGGTCGGGGTCGGGCGCGGTAAACCGGAGCAGGTTCATGCACCGATGATAGCGCAGGCCCTGGCCGCGGGGCGGCCCGCGCGCGACGGAAAAACACCATGGTCATACCCGGCGCTCGCCCAGCCGTAAAAGCTCCACCTTGCGCTCGGGGGGCAGAAAGCTGGCTTCGATGGAGTTCGCGGCCAGCTCGCGCAGCTGCTCGGGCGTGAACTCAAACTGCCGCGCCAGCAAGCGGTACTCGCCCAGGAGGTCGCTCCCGAACAGCGCCGGGTCGTCCGAGTTCACCGTCACCATGAGCCCGCCGTCGAAGTAGGAGCGGACGGGGTGCTCGGCCGGCGACGGGCAGGAGGCGGTGCGGAGGTTGGAGGTCACGCAGATTTCAAGCGGGATCTGCCGCTCGGCCAGCACGGCGAGCAGCTCCGGATCTTCGATAGCGGAAAGCGCGTGGCCGATGCGCTCGGCACCGATATTGATGGCGCCCCAGATGCCGTCCGGCCCCACGGTTTCGCCGGCATGCGCGGTGAGGCGCAGCCCGGCCTCGCGGGCCTCGGCGTAGAGCTCGCGAAACGGCTCCGCGCCGACGCGGCGCTCGTCGCCGCCGATGCCGATGCCGATGATGCTCGGGTGCCCGCGGCGCATTTCGGCGGCCTTGCGGAAGACGCGCGCGGCTTCTTGGGGGCCGAAGTGCCGCACGGCGTCAAAAATCCAGTAGCAGGTAATGCCCCAAAGCGCTTCCGCCTCGCGGCGGGCTCGCTCCATGCCGGCAAACAGCGGCTCAAACTCTGTGCGCCGCCAGTAGTAGACGACGCCGACCGAGACGTAGACCTCGGCGTGGACCACGCCCTGCTCGTGCAGCCGGTGGAGCATGCGCAGGGTGACGAGCTCGTAGTCCTCGGCGGTTTGGAGCTGCTCCGTGATGGCCTTGAACGCGAGCAGGAAGCCGGTAAAATCGGTGTAGCGGTAAAGCGCCTCGACGGCTTCGGTCGTGAGCGGCACAGAGTCGCCGCGCCGGGCGCTCAGCTCGGCCAGCGTTTCGGGCGCGACGGTGCCTTCCAGGTGCAGGTGCAGCTCCGCCTTGGGAAGCTCGCGGATGAAGCGAAGCAGTCCTTTCGCCACGCGCTACTTCCCTTCCGCGGCAAGTGCCCGGTAGCGCCGGTGCAGCACTTCGTAGGCGAGTTTTTTGTCGCCCTCCGGGCTGAGGAGGCCCTTGCGGTTGTAGCCGTCCTGGATGCCCGGGGCCTGGCGCGTGGGCGAGCGGAAATCGACCAGAATCCAGGGCGTCAGCCCGTCGATGAACGGGACGTTCGCAATCATTTCCAGCTGCTTTTCAAAGAGGTGCGCCTGGTACTCCTCGGTCCAGCGGTCGTCGGGCGCGCCGTGCCGCCCGGAGCGGGCGTCGCCGCCGAACTCGCTGACGATGACGGGCTTGCCGAGCGGGTTTTGCCACTCGACGGCGGGCGCGTCGTCCGACTTGCCTGTGTACCAGCCGAGGTACTCGTTCTGCCCGAGCACGTCGAGGGAGCGGCCGAGCGGATCGTCAAGCACGGCGACGAGGTGGCCGTCGCCGGCCTTGTGCATCGGGGTCAGCAGGGCGGAGGTGATGAGACGGGTCGGATCTTCAGAGCGGGCTTCGGCGGCCAGCTTGGCGATGAATTCGGTTCGGTTCGGGGAGACCGGCGTTTCGTTGGACAGGGACCACAGAATGATGGAGGCCCGGTTGCGGTCGCGGCGGATCATCTCGCCGAGCTGACTTTCGGCGCTGGCGAAGGTGTCGGGATTCTGCCAATGGATGGCCCAGTACACCGGGATTTCTTCCCACAGCAGCAGGCCCAGGCGGTCGGCCTCCCTGGCGTAGCTTGCGGGGTAGGGATAGTGGGCCATGCGCACGAAGTTGCAGCCGAGCGCGCGGGCGCGG
This sequence comes from uncultured Acidobacteriaceae bacterium, assembly GCA_964246825.1. Taxonomy (GTDB): domain Bacteria; phylum Acidobacteriota; class Terriglobia; order Terriglobales; family Acidobacteriaceae; genus EB88. Next base: position 10,580 of record CAXTSG010000083.1, read on the forward strand.
CCGAGCATGAGTTGGGCGTCGGCGTCGGTGGCGGCGCGGCCGGTTTTGCTGTTGGGCTCGCCGGGGTAGCTGCGCGGCGCTTCGGCATGCATGCTGATGCCGCGCAGGTAGACGGGCTTGCCGTTGAGCAGGATTTCGGTCCCGCGCACTTCAACGGTGCGGAAGCCGACCTCGTCCCTCACGGAGTCGGTGCCGACCTGCCACTCGACCGCGTAGAGGCGCGGGTGCTCGGGTGACCAGCGCTCCAGGTTTTTCGGGCTGAGGGAGAAGGCCGCGCGTCCGTTTACGTCGGTAGCGGCCGCGGCCGCGATGCCCAGCTCCGGGATGTCGAGTTTTACAGTGGTGCCGGCGGGCGCGCCCGCGACATGCGCGAAGCCGGTGATGCGGTCGCCGGGGCCGCGCTCCAGCAGGAGGCCGTCGTCGTCGAGAAAAACCCGCGGCACCTCCACCAGCGACACCTCGCCCGTAAGGCCGCCGTAGTTGTACCAGTCGGTCTTGTTCATGGGGACGCGGTCGGGGGTGCGCGTGTCATCGACCGCGACGACGACTGTGTTTTCGCCGTCCCTCACGGTGTCCGTAACCTCGCAGTCGAAGGAGGTAAAGCCGCCCTCGTGCCGGCAGAGGTTCGCGCCGTTGACGGCGATATCGGCCCGGTAGTTGGCCGCGCTGAAGTGAAGAAAAGTCCGCATGCCCGGGCGCGGATGGAAGGAGAAGCGGTGCTGGTACCAGAGCAGCCCTTCGTAGAGCAGCAGCTCCGGCCGCTGCGTGTTCCAGTCGCCGGGGACTTGCAGTTCCGGCTCCTTGTCCCACTCGTACTCGACGACCGGGCCGTGCGGGTCGGGGTGCGCGTCGCCGATGAAGCCGGTCTTTTTAGGCGCGGGTAAGACGGTCAGGAAGTCATCCCAGCCGGCGCGGTAGGGGTCGGCGAGGAAGTGCCAGGGGCCGTCGAGGCTCCTGCCGGGGCGCTCGGTTGCGGTCGGGATGAGGGTAGCCGCGGGTACAGACTGCCCGAGAGCGGGGAGCGCGAGCAGGAGGAGGGTCGGCAGCAGCAGCAAACGCATGCCAATC
>CAXTSG010000084.1:0-11645 GCA_964246825.1 uncultured Acidobacteriaceae bacterium
ATATTTGGATCAGTGCGCGAAGCGAGCGGCCGCATCGCCGCCCACAGTGCGGCGGCGCGGCGCTGGATGGCGGAGCAGCGGGCCCGCCGCGGCCCCACCCCGGAAATCTTCTTTACGCGCCGCATGGACAACAGCCGCCTCGTCAAGGCGCAATGCCCGGTACGGCGGCGCGAAATGCGGACCTTTGCCTGCGCGGTCGCCATGCTGTTTGCCTTGGCCATGTTCTACGGCTGGCAGCACTACCAATCCATTCAGGCAGGCTACCGGGTCGAGGCGGAAAAGCAGCACCTTCTCCAACTGGAAGAGCAGAATCGCGAGCTGCGCCTCAGCGAAGCGCAGTTGAGCGACCCGGGGCGAATTGATCGGCTTGCCCGCGGCATGGGTTTGGAGCAGCCTTCGCCCGGCCAGGTAGTCCGGCCTGACGGCGCGGGGGAAGCAGGCGCGCCGGTTCTGGCCGAAGCCCGCCCGCTTCGGCTTCCGCACAGGACTTACACCAGGCAGTCGGCCTGGTAGGCAAGAAGCCGGGCTCGGCGCTTGCCGTTTGCCCAGTCCCGGCTTTCGGTCAGCCTCTTCTTGCGCTGCTTGACCTGGTACAGCAGCCGCAGGGCAGGCTGCATGCGCGGGCAGTAGGCGGCTAGCGACGGGTAGCGCCGCACCAGCTCCCGGTAGGGCTCGGCAAAGTGCGCGTTCCAGGGCGGAAATGAGCCGTGCCAGGGCTTCGGGTTCGACATGAAGTGGTACACCTTCGGCTCCATATCCGCTTCCACGCCGCAGTTGCGGAGAAAGATAGGAAAGTTCCAGGCCAGCGACAGCGGCAGCCGCTTCGCCTGCCCGGCCAGGTTCAGCAAATCCTGATCCGCGAAGCGGCTTCCCTTGCCCTCCCGAGACATTTTCCATGCGGCCGAGCCTATCTCCTCCCAGCCGTCGCGCTCCATGCGCAGCACCCCGGAGTTGAAGTAGGAGGTCGCCTGCTCCGGCGGGAGGCCGACAGAAGCGAGATGCTGCTTGAAATCGCGGCTTAAGGCGCAATCGTCATCCGCGGCAAAGGTGAACGGGTCGTTGGCGGCGAGAAAGCGCCCTCCTGAAACATCGGCCTCAATCAGCGGATCAAGCGGCCCCGCGATGCGGAGGTCAGAGTCCAGAAAAATGAACTGGGAGTACCGCGCGGGCACAAACCGATGCATGATGAGCCTGGCAAGAAGAATAGAGCGGCCTTCCAGGATTTCCGGGTCCAGGAGGTGCAGCCGAACATCTTCCTGCTCGCACGCCGCCGCAAAACTTTCTCCGGTACCCTGCTCAATGCCGAAAGCAAAAATGGCGACGTCCGCTTTCTCCTTGCCGGCAAAGCGCCGGGCCTGCATCGCGGTTACCAGGGCAGGGAGGAAGTAGTTGGCATCGGTGGTAAGGCTGATACAGCAGGACGGAGTCACGGGCATGCGCCAGCATACCGCGTGCTGACTCTAAGTAGGGAGTTACCGGCGTGACACCCTCACAGCGAGGAAAGCAACAAGCCATAGCGCATGAGGACGCTTCTCCTCATAATGAACAAAGCAATCTTTATGGCAGGCCGACTTTGATTTTCTAAAGCCACTTTGCCTCATGCGGAATCAATGAAACCCTTTTCCTTTGCCCAGGCCCCGCGCCAAGCCTCCAACATCGCCGTGCCGATGCGGCGGTCGCGTGTGTTCACCGTGGCTGCAATCTTTCTCGCGTGGGCGGCGTTGATCGGCATGCGCCTGGTGTGGCTCCAGGTCGTCAAAAGCCCGGAGTGGGTCGCCCGGGCAGCGCAGCAGCAGCAGCGCACCTTTCAGGTAGCGCCGCGGCGCGGTGTGCTTTACGACCGCAACCTCCACGAGCTTGCGATGACGGTTTCCGTCGATTCCATCTATGCGGTGCCCGGCGAAATCCCGGCCGAGCACCGGGAAGCGCTTGCCGAGGCGCTGGCCCGGGTGCTGCACACGGATCGCGCGGACCGATTCACGGAGCCCGCGGAAATCCTGAAGCGCATCAACAGCTCGCGCTACTTTACCTGGATCGCGCGCAAGCAGGACCCTGCGGTCGTGGAGAAGGTGCGCGCCCTCGGACTCAAAGGTGTGTACTTCCAGAAGGAGTTCAAGCGCTTTTATCCTGAGAATGACATCGCCGCGCAGGTACTGGGCTATGTCGGCGTTGATGATAACGGCCTGGGCGGCGTGGAGCAGCGCTACGACCGCCGGCTGCATGGCGAGCCCGGCCGCATGCTGACGGCGCTTGACGCGCGGAGGCATGTGCTTGCTTCCAGCGAGCATGACCCGGAGCCGGGCACCAACATGGTTTTGACGCTCGATGCCAATATCCAGTTCATGGCCGAGCAGGCGCTGGACCATGCCATCGCGCGAATTCATCCGCTCAACGGCACGGTGGTCGTGCAGGACCCGCATACCGGGCAAATCCTGGCGCTGGCCATGCGGCCCACCTTTAACCCGAACGACCTGAAGCATACTTCGCTGGAGCTGCTGCGGAACCATGCTGTCAGCGACGTGTACGAGCCGGGCTCAACCTTCAAGCTCGTAACCTACTCGGCCGCGCTCGACCAGCATGTCACCACGCCCGACCAGAAGATCGACTGCGAAGGCGGCAGAATTGTGGTGGCCGGCCGCACTGTGCACGATGACCACTACAACGGCGTGCTCACGGTGGCGCAGGCGCTGGCGGAGTCAAGCGATGTGGCAGCTATTAAGCTGGCCGAACGCATGGGCAAGGACACGTTCTACTCCTACATCCATGCCTATGGGTTCGGGCAGCGCTCCGGTCTGGAGCTGCCCGGCGAAACGCGCGGGCTGCTGAAGCCGCCGGACCGCTGGCAGCCCACCACCATCGGCTCCATCCCGATGGGCCAGGAGGTCGCCGTAACGCCGATTCAGCTGGTCACCATGGCTTCCACCATCGCCAACGGCGGTACCTACCTGCCTCCGCACATCGTGCTGCAATCCACGGACAAAGTACGCGGCAATCCCGGGCTGGAGCCGCAGGCGTTCCATCCGAACCCCGCAAGCGACGTGCCGGAGCCGCTGCCCGCGGGGGCTCACCGGGTCATCGCGACCCTGACAGCCGCCGAAATGCGCAAGCTGATGGAGGGTGTCGTGCTGAACGGCACTGGCAGGCCCGCGCAGCTGAACGGCTACAGCGCCGGCGGCAAAACCGGCACCGCGCAAAAGATCGACGTGCGGACGCACACCTACTCGAAGACGAAATACATCGCCTCGTTCGTGGGCTTTGCCCCGATCAACAACCCCGCCGTCACCATCGCGGTTGTGATGGATTCACCGACCGAGGGCGGCCACCACGGCGCGCAGGCCAGCGCCCCCGTGTTTCAGGAGTTGGCGCAGCAGATTCTCGAGTACCTGGGCGTGCCGCACGACCAGCCGCTGCAAACAGCACCGGAGCTGGCCAAGGAAGCCGCGAGCGCGAAGGAAGATGTGTCCGAGCCGGTGGGCGACTTGAATGCCCTGTTTGCCGATGTGAACGACCTGCCTTTGGATGACCCGCTGCGGCACCCGGCGGCGGCTCTGCCTGACGCGGAGGGCGATCCCGGAAGCCTGTCTCTGGAAGCGCAGGCCGCTGCGGCGGGCACCCCCGCCGCTCCTGCCGCGGCAAAGGCCGCTCCTCGCCCTTCTGCGAAGCGCGCCGATGCTTTCAACGCGGAGCCTGCGGCGGCCTCGCTTGCCGAGCCGATGCCGCCTGCAAAATTGAGCCAAGGCATCGCGGTGGCGGCAGGCGATGATGTGGCGGTGCCCGACTTCGGCGGCGTCACCGTGCGCGCGGCGACAGAGCGCGCCGGGGCCGCCGGGCTCAGCGTGCAGGTGATCGGTAGCGGCCTGGCGCGCGCGCAAGCCCCGGCACCCGGCACCCGTGTAGCCGCCGGAACAGAGATTGTGGTGCGGTTTTCGCGGTAAACGCGGAGGCTGAGGAAAGCAAGGATGCGACTCGAACAAATCCTTTACGACGTAGAAACATCACGGCGCTCCGGTCCGCAGACGGCGGAGATTCGCTCGGTCGAGTACGATTCGCGCGCGGTACGGCGCGGGTCATTGTTTGTGGCCATGCGGGGCGGCTCCGCCAATGGGTCCCGCTTTATCGCGGATGCGGTAGAGGCTGGCGCGGCGGCCGTCGTCACCGATGCCGCGGACAGCTTTGCCGCTTTGGCCGAGCAGTTTCCGCGCCTGCCGCTTGTGCTGGTGCCGCACGGCCGCCGCGCGCTCGCGGCGCTTGCCGGCAACCTGTACAACCACCCGGAAGAACAGCTGGCGCTGACCGGGGTGACCGGCACCAACGGCAAAACCACGACCGCGTTTCTGCTGGACAGCATGCTGCGCGCGGGCGGCGCGCAAACCGTACTCATCGGCACGATTGAAAACCGCGTTGCAGGCGACGTGCGTCCGTCACCGCATACCACGCCTGAAAGCCGCGACCTGCTTCAGCTGCTGGCCGAGGGCGCGGTGCTGGGCGCGACCGAAGCGGTCATGGAGGTGAGCTCGCACGCGCTGGAACAGGGCCGCGTGTACAAGCTGCCATTTGATGTCGCCGTCTTTACCAACCTAACGCAGGACCATCTGGATTTTCACGGCACCATGCAGGCGTACTTCGCTGCAAAGCGCAGGCTGTTTGACGGCGGCAACGGGGTGCCGCCGCGCGTGGCCGTTATCAATGTCGAGGACGACCACGGCCTGGAACTCGCGCTCAAGGCGCGCGAAGCCGGCGCAGAGCTTTACTCCTACGGGCTGGGCGTGGGCCAGTTTCGCGCGGAAGCGATCGAGCTCACGCCCGAGGGCATGCGCTTTCTGCTGCAAACTCCGCTCGGGGCGCAGCCCATCGTTTCCGGGCTTACCGGCCGGGTCAACGTGCAGAACATGCTTGCCGCCGCCGCCGCCGCCGTTGCGCGCGGGCTCCCGCTTTCCGTCATTGCCGCCGGCGCGGAAGCACTTCCGCATGTGCCCGGGCGATTTCAAACCGTGCGGCAGGGCCAGCCGTTTACGGTAGTGGTGGACTACGCGCACACCGACGACGCGCTGCGCAACGTGCTCTCGGTCGCGCGCGAGTTCGCCGAGCCGAACAGCGGCCGCGTGCTCACGCTGTTCGGCTGCGGCGGCGACCGCGACCGAGCCAAGCGCCCCTTAATGGGCGCGGCTGCCGGCCGCGCGAGCGACTTTTGCGTGCTGACAAGCGACAACCCGCGCTCGGAAGACCCGCAGGCCATTGCCGAGGACGTACTGCCGGGAATCCGGGAAAGCGGCGTCCGCTTCCTGGTCGAGCTGGACCGCGCCCACGCGATCCGCGCGCTGCTGGCCGAAGCGCAGGGGCACGATGTAGCTGTGATCGCAGGCAAGGGGCACGAGAAAACGCAAACCATTGGGGGCGAGCAGCTGCCGTTTGACGATGCCGAGGTCGCGGCTGAGGCGCTCGCGGAGCTTGGTTATGCGCGCTGCGAGTCCGGCTCTGAGAGCCGCATACCTTTGTCCAAGGGGCGCGCGCGATGAAGCTTCCGCTCGCAACCTGCGCTGCATGGATGGGAGGGGCGCTCCACTCCGGAACCAGTCCGGTGGCCGTGGCGGAAGGCTATTCTATCGACACGCGCACGCTTGCCCCCGGCGAGCTGTTCTTCGCGGTTTCCGGCGAGCGTTACGACGCGCATCGCTTTGTCCCGGGCGCGATAAAGGCCGGTGCCGCGGCTGCTGTGGTCGCGCGCGCGAAGCTCCTCCTGCCGGAGTACGCCGCCCTGGCCCGCCTGCCGCATATCGCGGTCGATGACCCGCTTCCGGCATTGCAGCGGCTCGGCGCGGCCGTGCGCGCGCGCTGGAAGGGTACGTTGATTGGCCTCACGGGCTCAGCCGGCAAAACCACCACCAAGGAGATGACGGCCGCGGTGCTTGCTTCCCGGTACCCGGTGCTGAAGTCGGCCGGCAACCTGAACAACCACTTCGGCGTGCCGCTTCAGCTGCTTCGTTTGGAGCCCGAGCACCGCTACGCCGTCATCGAGATGGGCATGTCGAACGCCGGCGAGATTGCTCTGCTGGCCTCGCTTGCCCGCCCGGACTGGGCCGTCGTCACCAATGTCGGCATGGCGCATGCCGGCAGCTTCGTCGATGGCATTGAGGGTATCGCGCGCGCGAAGCGCGAGCTGGTGGAAGCGCTGCCCACGGACGGCATCGCATTTCTCAATGGGGATGATGCCCGCGTGGCTGCCTTTGCCGCGGTCCATCGGGGCCGTTCGGTGTTGGCGGGCCGGGGTCAGGCATGCGACCTGCGCGCGGTGGAGATCCGCGAGCAGGGAAGCGAGGGGCCTGCGCTCACGGTCGAGGGCCGGGGCGAGCGTGCCGAGGTACAGCTTCAGGTGCTGGGCAGCCACAATGCTGCGAATGCGCTCCTTGCGCTCGCCGTAGGGCAGGAAGCAGGCATACCGCTGGGGGAAGGCGCAGCTGCCCTTGCCGCGCTCGCCCCCGGCGACAAACGCGGCGAGCAGCTCCTCATGCGCGGCGCGGTGGTCATCAACGACTGCTACAACTCCAACCCGGCTGCCTTGTCCGCGATGATCCGCGCACTGATGCAGGTGCCCGCCGAGCGCCGCATCCTGGTCGCTGGTGAGATGCTGGAGCTCGGGCCGGAAACCGGCGCGCTCCACGCGCAGTGCGGCGAGCAGGCCGCCGGGGCCGGGGTGGATTGGGTTATCGGGGTACAGGGCGCCGCACTCGCCCTGGCCGAGGCCGCGGCGAAACGCGGCACGCCCGCGATTTTCCTCAAAACAGCCGAGGAAGCCGGTGCCTGGCTTGACCGGGAGCTGCGTCCAGGCGATGCGGTCCTGCTGAAAGGCTCGCGCGGCGTGCGGCTGGAGCGGGCGCTGAGCAGCCTGGAAGCGAAGCACGGCTCGCCTTAGCGCCTGTTCAAAAGTATGCTTCACGCACTGTTCTCAGCACCAAGGGGATGCCCGGCCGGTTTTCTAGCCGAGGCAAGCGGAGAACGCCTGTAAGATGAAGGCGCGCCCGCCCTTCATCGCTGGAGACTCCCGTTGCTTTACTGGCTGCTGTACCAGAAGCTCTTCCCCTATGTTTCGCCGTTTCGCATTTTTCGCTATCTCACCTTCCGCACCGCTTTTGCCTCGCTCACGGCGCTGCTCATCGGCCTTTTTATCGGTCCGTATGTGATTGAAAAGCTGCGCGAGTTCCAGATCGGGCAGTACATTCGCGAAGACGGGCCCGAGGCGCACCAGAAAAAAGCCGGCACCCCTACCATGGGCGGCGTGCTTATCTGCATCTCTATCCTGCTGCCCACGCTGCTCTGGGCTGACCTATCGAATCCTTTCATCTGGCTCGTGATGCTGTCGACGCTCGGCTTCGGCGCGATCGGCTTTGCCGACGATTACATTAAGGTGGTCCATCGGCGCAACCTGGGGCTGACGGCGCGCGCCAAAATGGGCTACCAGATTCTCGTCTCGACCGGCGTTGCCGTCGCGCTGGTCGCGATGCAGACCCAGGGCAGCTACTCGACCGAGCTGGTCGTCCCGTTCCTCAAGCGCTTTCACCCGGCGCTCTCGATTCCGGCGCTGGTCGGCGTGCCGCACCTCCATCTGCTTGCGTTTCTGCCGTTTATCATCTTCACGGTGCTGGTGATTGTGTTTTCAAGCAATGCCGTCAACCTTACGGACGGCCTTGACGGCCTGGCTATTGGCTGCACCATCATCGCGGCGGCCGCGCTTACCGTGCTTACCTACGTCAGCGGCCACGTCGTTTTCGCCGAGTACCTGGAGCTCCAGCGCATGCCGCTCGTCAGCGAGCTTACGATCTTTTGCGGGGCCATGGTGGGCGCGAGCATCGGCTTTCTCTGGTACAACGCCCACCCGGCCGAGGTTTTCATGGGCGACGTCGGCTCGCTCGCGCTCGGCGGGGCCATAGGCACGGTTGCGGTCGCGCTCAAGCAGGAGCTGCTCTTGCCCTTTATCGGCGGCATCTTCGTGCTGGAAGCGGCGTCGGTCATCCTCCAGGTCGGGTCCTACAAGCTTAGGAAAAAGCGCATCTTTAAAATGGCCCCGCTGCACCACCACTTTGAACTCCAGGGCTGGTCGGAATCAAAGGTGATCGCGCGCTTCTGGATCGGCTCCCTGGTGTTTGCGCTCTTTGCATTGACAACCCTCAAGCTCAGGTAAATTGCCTTTGCGAGGATTACACTATGGGCACACAGGAGGAACCATGGCCGCGACCATACACATCCCCGTGAGCGAGTATCTTCGAACCGCTTATGAGCCGGATGCTGAGTACGTCGATGGAGAAATCGAGGAGCGTGCCGCGGGAGAATTCGACCATAGTCGATGGCAAAGCGCGATTCAAAAGTGGTTTTTGTCAAGGGCGAAGGAATGGAACATCTGGGTACTGCCCGAACTGCGCATTCAGGTAAGGCCGACCCGTTTTCGCATGCCGGACGTGATGCCTGTGGACCGGAGCCTACCGGAGGAGCAGATCATTACGCACCCGCCTGTCGCGGTATTTGAAGTGCTTTCGCCTGATGACCGGATACCGCGCGTATTGGTAAAGCTCCAGGATTATGAGCGCATGGGCATCAGAAATATTCTGATTGCGGACCCGCGGGATTCCTCCGTTTGGAAGTATGAACAGGGAGAGCTGAAGCCAAGCGAATCCGGACCTCTCCATGGAAACTCATGCATGCTTGATTGGGAACAAATCAGGAAGTATGTCGCCGGGGAGTGATGGAGCTTAAAGGCAAGCGCGTACTGGTTGTCGGGCTGGGCCGGTCAGGCCTGGCGGCGGCCCTGTTTTTACGCCGGCAAGGCGCGCAGGTCACGGTTTCCGATGTCCGCAGCGCAAAGGCCCTGGAAAATGAAATCCCGATGCTGCTCGAAGAGGGTATCGCGGTTGAGGCCGGCGGCCACGGACTGCTTACCTTTCGCCGGCAGGATTTGCTTGTTGTCAGCCCCGGCGTCCCGCTCGACACCCCGGAAATCCGGCAGGTCCGCTCCTTCGGACAAACGATTCTCGGCGAGGTCGAGTTGGCCTCGCGCTTTCTCCAGGGACAAACTCTTGCCATTACCGGCTCCAACGGCAAAACCACGACAACCACGCTGTGCGGCGAAATCCTGAAGGCTTCGGGCCTGCCGACCTTTGTGGGCGGCAATATCGGCATCCCGGTCGTTGCCTTGACCGAGCAATCGCGGCCCGACGGCTGGAACGTGCTGGAAATGTCCTCGTTCCAACTTGAAACCATTGAAACCTTCCGCCCGAAGATCGCCGTTTTGCTCAACATCACGCCCGATCACCTAGATCGGCACGGCTCGTTTGAGAACTACCGCCAAGCCAAGGAGCGCATCTTCCTGAATCAGGAGGACGGCGACTTTCTCGTGCTGAATGCGGATGACGAAGTCGCGCTGGGCGCGGCGGCACGGGCGCGCTCGGGGGTGTTCTGGTTCAGCCGCAGCCGCGTTGTGCGCCAGGGTGCGTTTGTGCTCAATGGCATCATTATGTTTCGCCCATCGGAGCAGGCGGCGGCGGAGCCCGTCCTGCCGGTCGCGGCCATTCCGCTCAAGGGCGTCCATAATCTTGAAAATGTACTCGCCGCCGTTGCGGCAGCCCGGCTTGCGGGGGTCGCGCCCGAGGTGATCCATGAGGCTGTTCGCGGCTTCCACGCGGTCGAGCACCGCCTGGAGTTTGTCGCCGAGGTGGGCGGCGTCGGCTACTACAACGACTCCAAGGCGACCAATGTCGATGCCGCCGCAAAAGCCATTGCCTCCTTCGACCGCGGCGTTTACCTGATTCTCGGCGGCAAGGACAAGGACTCAGACTACCGCGCACTGCGGCCGCTCATCATTGAACGGGTGCGCGCTCTGTACCTGATCGGCGCGGCCGCCGAAAAGATTGAAGCACACCTGCGCGGAGCAGCGCCGATCCGTCGCGCGGGCACGCTTGCTTCCGCCGTAGAGCAGGCCGCGGCCGTCGCGGAGCCGGGCTACACGGGGCTGGTCGCGCCGGCCTGCTCCTCCTTTGACCAGTTCCGCGACTATGAGGACCGGGGCCGCCAGTTCAAACAACTGGTTTTCCGGCTTGCAGCCCAGGGCCGGCCCGCCTTGCAGCAGGTGTAGCCGATGGCCAAGCGCGTCGGGGTCGACAAGTGGATTTTCTGCATCACTCTGCTGCTGGTGGTTTCGGGGCTGCTGATGATTTTTTCCTCCTCGGCCGTTATGGCCGGCGCGCGTTTCGGCTCGCCTTACAGCTTTGTAGCGCGGCAGGCAATATGGGCAACGGCGGGGCTGCTCGCCATGTGGGCGCTCATGCATATGAACTATCGCCGGCTCAACCACCCCAGCGTGGTTTTTCCGGCGATTGCGGTGACTATTCTTTTACTCCTGGGCGCATTTTTCGGGCATGATTCGCACGGCGCCCACCGCTGGATCAAGCTCGGGCCCATGCAGTTTCAACCGTCCGAGCTTGCCAAGCCTGTCCTGGTCCTTTTTCTGGCATGGTGGCTGCAAAGCCGGATAAATCGCATCGAGAACTTGAAAGAAACAGTGCTGCCGGCCGCCGTGCCGAGCCTCCTGTTCGTGCTGCTCATTGTCAGGGAGCCCGATCTCGGCACCGCTATGGTCTGCGCCGCGGTTACGGCCCTGCTGCTGTACCTGGCCGGAATGAACTTCCGCTATCTTTGGTACGCGCTGCTTTTTTCGGTGATCCCGCTCTACTTTCTTCTATTCCGGGTCAAGTTCCGCCGCGACCGCATCTTTGCCTTTCTCAACCCGGATGCCGACCCGCTCGGCAAGGGCTTCCACATCATCCAGTCGCTGATCGCGGTCGGCACCGGAGGCTTCCACGGCGTCGGCTATATGGAAGGCAAGCAGAAGCTCTTTTACCTGCCCGAGCCGCATACCGACTACATCTTCGCCAATATCGCCGAGGAGCTCGGGCTGATCGGCACCCTGTTCATCCTGGGGCTGTTTCTCGCATTCGGCTACCGGGGCATCCGTGCCGCCGTTCTTTCCACTGACCCTTTTGCGCGGCTGCTCGCCTTCGGCATTACAGCCACGATCCTGATCCAGGCGTTCTTCAACATCAGCGTCGTGGTGGCGCTGCTGCCGACCAAAGGCATTACCCTGCCGTTTGTCTCCTACGGCGGCACCTCGCTGTTTATTACGCTGGCCTCGGTAGGCGTTCTCCTCAACATCACGCGGGAGCTGGAGTGAGCCTTCGGGTTCTTATCGCCGGCGGCGGCACCGGCGGCCACATCATTCCGGCTCTCGCTATCGCGGACACGCTGCGCCGGGGGCAGGGCGGGGCATCCGTGCTCTTCCTCGGCACCTCGCGCGGGTTGGAGTCGAAGCTGGTGCCCGCCGCGGGCTACCGCCTGGAGTTGATCGAGGTCGGCCAGCTCAAGAATGTCAGCTTTCGCACCCGCGCCCGCACGCTTGTTGACCTTCCGCGCGCCCTGCTCCAGGCTCGCGTGCTGCTTGATACCTTTCGCCCCGATGTGGTGGTCGGCGTCGGCGGCTACGCTTCCGGCCCTGCCATGGGGGCGGCCGTGCTGGCCGATGTGCCTACCCTTGCCTTTGAGCCGAACGCCGCGCCGGGGCTGGCGAACCGCCTGGTGGGCCGCCGCGTGTCCGCCGCCGCCGG
>CAXTSG010000085.1:0-285 GCA_964246825.1 uncultured Acidobacteriaceae bacterium
GTGGAAGACGCGGCGCTTGTCGGCCAAATCAACACCCCCGCTCTGATCGAGGTGCAAACCCTGCCCGCGCGGCCGGAGCCGCTGCCGCGGATCACCATTGACGACTTTATGAAAGTAGAGCTGCGCGTGGCGCGGATTACAGCGGCCGAACGCATCCCCAAGGCCGACAAACTGCTGCGCCTGGAAGTCGACCTCGGCTACGAGCAGCGGCAAATCCTTGCCGGCATCGCCGAAACCTACTCCCCCGAGTCGCTCCTCGGCCGCAAGGTCGTGATCGTGGCCAAT